>JBOGOP010000140.1:0-13460 GCA_050747225.1 Pyrinomonadaceae bacterium | reverse complement strand
GTCTTACGCCCATAGACGAGCAGGTCACCATCTCGCATGAGGTGCGTAAAATATTCGTGTGTCTCGTCATCAGCAACTTGCTTCGTATGGTCGCAGCAGCCGTCCAGGGTAATGTTGATTGCGAAGATTACATTTCTCATTTGATCCCTTTTTTAAGTTCTGGTTTCCTCAAATCCGTCCGAAATTAATTAATGATTTCTCCTTGGACATTCGCCAACTGTCTGCAGACCGTATCCAACATTCGGATTAGAAACAGTTTTACCCGCACTGTCTTTACCATCCAGGAACCATAACTTACATGCCGGCTTTACTTCAAGAATGAGCTGGTGCAACGCTTGCATGTCGCTGCGTTTTGGCTCAGGTTGGCTGGTAACATACTCTTTGATTTGTTCTTGTACGTTCATTGTGAAATTACGGGTTGCTTACTTTTCCTTTTCAAACCTACGCTCGCTTCAATTTTATCGCACGGCGATTTTACTAATATTTCGTCAACAGATCTCGTATCCACTCACTTGTTGCGGCTCGATAGACCTGTTTGCCCTTGGCATCGACATCCGTCGATTTGGCCCCGTGTCGTATTAAGAGCTGGATGATCTCAGCCTGCTGCTCGCGTGCGGTGTCGGCGCCGCTCCCGCTTGCGCCTGTAGTCTGAACCGCAAGGTGCAATGGCGTTGAGCCGGATCCGTTTCGCCGTCGAGGATCGGCTCCGCCATCCAACAAAGCCCGACACGCGGCGAGCGAGCGCCGGCGCACCGCTCTGTGAAGCGGAGCTACACCCGATTTATCTACTGCGTTCGGATCCGCTCCTACCGAAACGAGGTATTCGATTACATCGGCCTGGGCGCGGAGCTCGAGACGATCACTGTCTGCGGCGTAGTGCAACGGCTCGGCACCGCGACGATTCCTCGCTCGCGGGTCAGCGCCGCAAAATATCAGCTGCTTTGCAATGGCTTTCGAGATCGCGGCTGCGGCCATGTGCAACGCCGTGTCACCGGCGTAGAGATAGTGGCCGATCGCGGGATAGAAACATTCTGTTGATTGCTGACGAGTCGCTCCCCGCGGCGACGCCATCAGCGCAAGCTCCGGTTGTGTCCGAAGCACACGGGCTACCTCGTCCGCGTTTCCATCCACGACGAGTTGAATTAGATCTAGAAAGGCTGATTTCTGCATAACGGGGGACCGCAATTAATCGTCCTCTGCTATCTGAGGCGCGGTTTTCACATCGCCGTCGCGTTCGTAGGTCGCGATAATGATGCCATTCGGGCTGATCTGGCTGTTGGACACCTTGAAGGACGCCGGAATGGTGCCGTCCTGGAATAAGCGTTTTCCTTGGCCCAAGGTTATCGGCAAGATCATAAGGTCGAGTCCATCGACAAGATCAGCTTTGAAGAGCGTCTGCAGCATATTGGCGCTACCCATGATATGCAGGTCCGGTCCTTCCGTTTGCTTTAACTCGCGAACTCTCTCGGCAAGGTCTCCGCTCAAAAAGACGGTGGGCTGCCAGTCGCTTGAGTCACGAGTATTCGAAGCGACGTACTTGGTTGCGGTCATGACGTTCGGCCAGAAGTTTGAATGTGTCGGCCAAAACGTTTCCCATCCGTCGAAGGTCTTCCGTCCTAACAGCAGATCTACAGGTTTGGCCAGCCGCTCTTGTACCACGGCGCCCGTTGCTTCGTCCGCATATGGGAAAAACCATCCGCCGTACTTGAAACCGTCGCCGTCATTTTCCTCGTTCTGTATGACACCATCGAGTGTCATGAATTCACATGCGATTATCTTTCTCATTATTTTGACTCCTTCTGCTGCGAAAGGCGCGCGAGCAGTTCTTAAAAGTCGGCGCAGCCGTTCCTCACGCCGGCAGCAATCATTTCGCGGTTGAGCGCGTGGATCTCCTCCATCATCGCTTCGGTTACGGTGGACGGGTCGAAGTCGTCGGGGAGGTAGTTACAAACTAGATACTGTGGCATGGCTTCTCCTTAGGTTTTCTGTGGTTGGTTCCCGATGACTCGCTTCCTTTTCACTTAGGCGCTCATCGTTCTTTTGTCCTATAGTCGTTCGGGGAGACGGAAAATCGACAGCTATCCCAATTTTAATTTTAGCTGCTGAATCCGTTCCTCCAGGAATTGCCGCCCCGGTTCCTGTTGGGTCAGCGCCAGAGCTTTTTCAGGGTCTTTTATGATTGAGATCGCAATCGCATCAGGCCTTTGACAATTGCTTACGAAGAGCGCAGCGCTACTTGATCTTCGGAGTTGATCTTCAGCACTCGGACCGTGGTCCTGCCCGTGCCGGTCTTGCCTGCCAAATAGATTCCCTGCCATTCGAAATGATCTTCCCACGACTGGCGCCGTGGGTGGAACAGCTGAGTAGTTTCGTTTGTTTCGGGATCGATCCCGGTTAGATTTGTTCCTTTGTGAAGATTGCAGTCGATGCAGGCAAGAGCGAGATTGTCCATGTCATCATTGCCGCCGTGAACCCTGGGGATGATGTGCTCGACATGGAGCGCTGCGAGGGGCGAGTCTTCCTGATGCAAGTGACAATACTCGCAAACGTTTTGAGCACGCTCGCGAACCTGAGCCCTGGTCTGTGCGTCGATCATCTATGACCGGGAGTTGGCGATTTGCTGCGCTTGTCGCTTGAGAATGGCGACGAACTTGTTCGCCCGCACATAACCCGCATATTCGGAGCGCTCATCTTCCGTGAGTTCGCCTTCGGTTGATTTCTGAGCGAGTTCTTCGATGCGGGCTTGTAGTTCGGGGTCAGCGCGGAAACCGATCACTGCATCAGCTTTTTCCGGCAAAACAATTTCCAGCATCGGCCGCACACCGCGATCAAATGCCAGGCTTTCAGAGGTCGTTGCCATGCGCCGAACTTAGCATGTCAATTTGCTCTTGGCAATGTTGTCAAGACCGCTGTCAAGACCGGGGTCAGGCCTTTGATTTCGATTTCACACTTGAGCTGGTCGTCATGCCCAGCTTCTCGATTTGAGAATCGCCGGAATCGCGGCCTGATCCCAACTTGCTCCTAGAGATCTTCTGGATCGATAGCCAGCCTGCGGTACATGGCTTCTCGAACCTGCTTGAGTTTTTTATCGAATAGGCCGCTACTCTTGAATTCTGACCAAAGACTCTTGGCGGGATCGGTCCAGAAGAAACTCTTGGGACAGCCCAGATATAACAGAATCAGATCTGCGCTAGCTTCGGGGTATTTCTTGATTATTTCTTTCTCCTCAATGTCCATAAGGATTCGACTATGTTCGAGCGAAAGCTGATCCTTAAATAGCATTAACATTTCCACGGCTTCTGGAAAGAACTCTCCAAGATGAATAACCCAACTCGCCATGACATTCGCCTCTTTGGAAGAAACCGACTTAGGCAGTCCCAACGAGCGTCCGCGATCCTCCGGGCCCGAGGGGCAAAGTAAGAGTTTAGTCAGGCAGGCGATTTTTGCGATCTTTTCTTGGCGTAACTTTGCATCTTCCTTTGCGACCTTTGCGGTTCCGGCTGATGTTTTTACCGCAAAGAACGACAGGGAAGACGCAAAGGTCCGCAAAGCAAACTGAAATCGCAAGAATCTAGCGATGGCGACTATCCGACAGTACTTTGAAACCGATTTCGACTATGCCCTTCGTCAAGGTCAAGTACGAATTAGCAGGCGAATCCTTCGAAGGCGCAGTTTTTTACGATGCCAACTTATCCCGTTGATAATCGCCGCGCCCGTCATCTTCGATGAATGTTGCCCACAGCCTCGAGCCGCATTTGCCCTGTCGCCCGAATGTCTTTCGTAAGCGAACTACAGAGAGGACGCCTCCGTGAAACTTCACCCGACACTTATTAAGTTGGCGTTGCTGGTCACCTGTTCGTTGTCGATCAGCTCCAGCGCCGCGGCCCAGTCAACCATCTTCAACATACCCTCGACCGACGTTCAGGCTCCGCGGAAAGTTTATTTTGAAGCCGACTTCATCACGCATTTCGCTTCTTATTCGAATGGCGGTTACCAGACCTATCTGCCGCGAGTAGTGGTTGGCCTGCCCGGGAATATTGAGGTCGGCGTCAACGTTGCCTACACGCGCACTTCTTCGCCGCAACCAATCGGGGTGCAGCCAAACTTCAAGTGGCAGTTTTACTCAAACGAAAAGCGAGGCCTGGCTGTCGCCGCGGGTGTGCTGGTCTCGATACCGGTCACCCGAAGAAGCGAGGGCCGAACGACCGGGCTGGCTTACCTCATCGGCAGCAAAAGGATCCCGGGCAAGCACGGACCGCGGCTTACCTTTGGGGGGGAAGGTTTGAGGACGGTACCGACAAAACCGGCGTGCTCGCGGGCCTCGAACAGCCGCTGAACAAAACGTTTGCGTTTGTGACTGACTGGTTCAGTGGCAATAACGCCTTTGGTTATGTGACGCCGGGCGTGGGTATTACGCTCTCACCAAAGAACAACATCTATGCCGGCTACAGTTTCGGTAATCAGGGGCGCGGCAACAACGCGCTCGGCGTTTACTACGGCCACACTTTCTAGGAGAGTCATGATCGCAGCGCCCGCGCCGTTCATCCTAAAAACAAAACGGACCTTCGCAGATCGTCTGTTCAAGTTTACGTCGATCGCTCGGTGCTTCCTTCGCGCGCAAGGCTTCGGATAGAGTCGCCGGATCCGCGGGCTTGCCGATCGCACACATCGCTTCCACCTGAAATCCTTCCGGAACCTTCAATGCGATGCGCGCGCGTTCGTAGTCAAAACCCTGCATGCCGTGCACCACTAAACCGTTAAGCGAGCCTTGAAGCGCAAGATTTTCCCAGGCGGCGCCGGTATCAAACGAATGAGTGGGAGCCGGCTCGCCGTTGAAATCAAAATGCGTCCGGGAGATGAAGACGACCAGCACCGCCGCATTTCTGGTCCAGCTCTGATTGAACTCTACCATCAGATCGAAAAAGGTTTGCCAGTGTTCGCTGTCACGGCGGGCATACAAAAAGCGCCAGGGTTGGTAGTTGTAGGAAGATGGCGCCCAACGCGCTGCCTCGAACAACGTCAGTAACTCTTCCTGAGCAATCGGCTCCCCGCTCATCGCGCGCGGCGACCAGCGGTCCAGAAAAATCCTGTTGATGGGATGATCGGCGCGTCGAACTTCGCTTCCTTTAATCATGGCGTGTCTTCTTTCTCACGAATTCGTTGTAGAGATGTAATCATGTCATCTTCAAATCTACCAGCGTTCTATCAGGTTCAAGTCCGCAAAGTATAGCGAAGGTGTTTGTTATCGGGCGATGGAATGTATCGTTGGCCTTAACAAAGTAGCTAAAGGCGAGTGAGATTTAGAATCGAAATAGTGGAAAACCTACAGAGAAGAACAGCCGCAATTCTGCTTAAATGCTTGTCACGACAACAATAAAGAAAGCAGAGTCTCTGGCTTCGATTTAGCCAAGGATTCTAAGGAGGATTTATTCAATGCCAGGTTATTTCTCGTTTCACAAATACATCTCGCGCCCGTTCGTGAAAGCTGTCTACTTTCTCGGCTTCCTCGTTCTGACGGCTGGCGGAATTGGTCTGGCGGGTTGGGCTGCCATGCGCCTTTATGAAGCCAGCATTCCAAGACAGCTTGGCTGGTATTACGTCAGCGGCGGTATAGCAATTCTGCTGCTTGGTAATCTTGTCTGGCGAGTCTTTTGCGAAATCTGGATCGTGCTCTTCAACATACACGCGCGGCTTGTTTCGCTGGATGAAAAAACTGGAATTGAACCTGTTCCAGCCGATGTGCCCATCGAGATCTCCAGAGAGGTGAAGAACGAAGAGTTACCGCACTACAACGATTCTGGTCTTTTAGGTCGCCCGGGAGGCGTACTCGGATTGTCGTGATCAAGTGAAGACGCGGTTCTCACTTTAGCGAAGCGCTCGATCTAGTAAAATCTCAAAATCCTTCGTGGGTAGGTGTACTCCTGCCCAAACCGCCCGCCGTCAACAGCCTCACCGTGATATCGCTAGTGACGTAAGCTGTCATTAGTATTATGATGGCCCACCGAAAGGCGCACCTCGTTCAGAAACCTGCACTGCAAACGCCCCACTGCGGACAGAAGGAGAACTCCTGCGATGTCTTCGAACCCCTGCACCAGTCAAACCGGTCTTTACTGCGAGAGTTACGGTAGTGGTGATCCCATGCTGTTTTTGCACGGCCTGGGTGGCAGCACTTACTCCTGGCGTTATATGGTGGCGCCGTTTTCAGTGGATCATCAGGTCATCCTCATTGACTTCAGGGGCGAGGGCAAATCGCCTAAGCCGGATGACACGCATTATTCCCTCCTGGATCAGGCGGAACTCATCCATCAGTTTATCGTCGAGCACGATCTAAAGAATTTGACGCTGGTCGGAAACTCTTACGGAGGGGCGGTCTCGCTGGGGCTCGCCATCAGACTCTGCGCAGAGAGTCCACCACGATTGTCGAAACTCGTCTTAATCGATTCCGGCGGCTATCCCGATCATCTGCCGATGTTTCTCAAGCTTCTGCGAACTCCGATTCTCGGGTGGCTGGCGGTCCACCTGTTGCCTCCGAAAACTCAGATTCGCATGGTGCTCAAAAAGTCGTATTACGATCCGGCGAAAATTACTCAGCAGCAAGTCGACGCGTATGCAGGCCCGCTCGCTTCACCGGGCGGGAGGCATGCGCTGCTGGAAATCGGCAAGCGCGCGATACCTGAAGACATTCAGAGTTTCATCGATCGGTATCCGACGATTTCAGTACCCACGTTGATCTTGTGGGGTGCGGACGATCAGGTTCTGCCGAGACTCATTGGTGAAAGGTTGAATGCGGCCATACCGAATTCGAATTTGGAAGACATACCACAGGCCGGTCATATTCCTCAGGAAGAACAGCCGGATGCGGTGATCGCAAGCATCAGGCCCTTCCTGTAAGCTCCTAAAAAGGGGAAGGGGGAATGGGGAAAGGGAAAGAAGATAATTCCCCTTTCCCCCTGACCCTTTCCCCTATTCAGTTCGGCGCTTCACTTTCATAATCACTTCATCGTCATAATCGCGGCCATCGTCTCGATGCCGTCCCACAGATTCTGCAGACGCAGATTCTCGTTCTCGGCGTGCTGGTTGTCATCGTAGTTAGCAATTGGCACCGTCATCGTCACCGTAGACAAATTCGCCGTGATTACCGAGAGAGGAAGACTACCTCCCGCAGTTGGCAATCTAACAATCGCTTCTGTTGACGTCGTTTGCACAGCTGCAACTACCGCAAGTGAAACGTCAAGATCCATCCGCGTACGCTCGGCGTTATAACCGCCCGGGCGTGCGGTTACGCGAGCGATCAATGGATGAAGGCGGCGTTCTTCATCGGTGGGATCGCGATCAGTAACATAGAAACCCTGTTTGCGAATGTGCGCGATCAGGAGTTGCACCTGGCGCGCGTGGTCGTTGCCTTTCACTAACCGCAAATCGAGAACCGCTGTAGCCGTGGTGGGAATAACATTGCGAGCGAGCGCGCCGACGTCGCCGCTGCTGATGCCGTTGATGTTGAGCGACGGCTCGTTGATCAACTCCAGCAAGCTCTTGCCTTGTCCCTCGGTGCGCGCTAGTCCTAGTTCAGATCGCAGCGGGTCGTCGTATTGTGGAGCTTCGGCGATTGCCTTCCGCTCGACTTCGCCAAGCGGTTCGACGTTGTCATACCACCCGGCAATCGTTACCCGGTCTGACGCATCCTTCATCGAGGCCAGCAGTTTAGTCAGAATCAGTGCCGGGTTCGGCGCCCAGTTTCCATAATGACCACTGTGCAGCGGGCGCTTCGCTCCATAAACAGTGACGTCGACGTTCGTGTCGCCGCGCACGCCGAAGACGACTTGTTTACGACCTGACTGGTGGACCGGGCCGTCGCAGATTATCCACGCATCGCTTTGCAACAGTTGCTTGTTCTGCCGGAGTATTTCCCCGAGGTGCGGCGAGCCTGCCTCTTCTTCACCTTCAAAGAAAAACTTGAGGTTGGCAGTTGGCTTCACGCCCGAGGCAAGCAATGCATCGAACGCGCAAAGGATCGCCACCACACCGGCTTTGTCATCCCCAGATGAACGAGCATAGAGACGCCACTCCGGATTGATGGCCTCATCTGCTTTCGGTGCCGGCAAAATTTTTCCGTTCGCTTCTAACGGCGCACTGCGCAACACGGGTTGCCAGGGCAATGTCCCGGTCCACTGCCGCGGGTCAGTCGGCTGGCCGTCGTAGTGTGCATAAAAGATGAGCGTGCGCGTGGCGCCGGGCGTTTTCCATTCGCCGTAAACGACCGGAGGCACCGAGGGATCAGACGTTTCGAGCAAACGCGGCGCGAGTTTGCGTCGCTGCATCATCTTCATGATGGCGGCGGCGTTGCGGCGAATATTCTCGCGATCGCTGGCCACATTCGGTATGGCGAGCAGCTCCATAAACTCGCTGAGGATCTCGTGCTCGTGAGCGCGGCGGTAGTCTCGCACCGAGCCGGCGCCGAACGCGAGTGCGTGAACCAGCAGCAACGTTAGGGCTAAGGTTGTGAGTTGTCTGAGCATGGTCATAGCCTTGGACAGGTCATCACCCAACCCTCAGGCTTCAATATCAATGATCTCAAACAGTTTCTTGTCCAGTCTAAAGTTAATATGAAATTGCTCAAAGAATCCTTGCTGCCCCAGAAGGCCCGTACCTACCGCCATCGAATCGGTGAAGCCCACGTCAAGACTCATGCTGCGCAAGCCGCTTACCGCAAGACCAACGCGATGCAAGTACGCCGCTTCTCTTGCTCCTGACACTCCCTGAAAAGCCAGCTCTGATCCCGACTCCACATCGATGCCAAGCATTCTGCCGATGTCAGAATGGAACAAGCAGAGGTCAGCGCCCGAGTCTACCAGCGAGATTACATCTTTGTGTTGGGTTCCGTGGATGAGGCGGACGATTAGATACGGTCTTTGAAAAGGACTGGTGGGATCCTGATTGTTACGAATCTCGGTGTAGCGGAACCTCATGCGAGTGGGATAAGGGCAGCATCACATGATGGGACCTTGAACAGAATAGTCTCCTGATAGCCATTTCGTTCAGCGTCCTCTGTAGCTTCAAATGCATTGTCTCCTACACCAACGATCTTTTCTTCGGATCCATCGATCGCAATCCACTTGTCTTGGTACTTCTCCAATTCGATCCCAAGTTTGGCAATGTCCATCATGAACTCTCCAATCTACCGACATTATCTCTGGGGAGTGCTGGCAATGGCAAACAAAACTAAAACGACCTGTGTTCGTTGCCGAAGCGCAAACGTTAGTCACTTGAGCGCCTGATCCAGCGACGAATCATCCAGCAATATCCATTCAACCACCGACAGCGGTAGACTGCCCAAACCGCCTCGACTAAACGTCGCAAAAGGTGTTTGACTGCAAGTCCTCTTTCATCTATATTCCACTCACAACCTTGCTGTCCAATCCGAAACTCGTTAGGCGGACAATATAGTCTGACCGACGGTGACGAGGAGGACGGCGAAAAACCAAAAGGCTCGGTCTGACCGAGACCAAAGGAGAAGGAAGATGTCAAAGAAAACTACGCCTGTATTGTCCCCTCTTAAGTCCGTCGACCTCGGCGAAAACCCAGTAAATCGTTATCAGGCTCGCGAATACGCGAAGGAATCGTCGCCAAGTATCTTGGCCGTGATTCTTGAGTTAGGCGAGAACGCGCGCGACAACGCCACAGACGTGACCTTGACTATCGAAGTCGAGTCGAGCACGCATGAAAAGAAGGGCTGGGTTCTGAAGCCCAGTAGGATCATCTGTGAAGACAACGGGACCGGACTCACACACTCTGAATTTCTCGGAAAGTTCTGTGGCGCCTTTTCAGAGTCTGAAGCCCATCACGAGGTTGATCGTGCTGGGCGAAACGGAGTAGGGACAAAAACCTATACTTCCATCGCGGAAAGAGTGAGAGTTGAGACCACCACCGGAAGATTGACCCAAGGCCTTAACGAACATAGGGAACTTCTTGTTCCGACGCCCCTAGGACTCGGGCTGCCCCACGACGGGGAACCGGACACGGTTAAGCGAGTCTACGAGTTTCAACTTCATACACGAAGCGCAGTGCCGTACGAATGGGCCAACGTTGACGCTCGCGAAATGGGAACCAGAGTTGAGCTCTACGATTTAAGGCGCGGAACTGATATCACGTTTGAGATCCTCCGCGAACGACTTTCTTATCCACGGGAATGGCTGCAGAATCCGGCGAATAGCTTCACGTTGGTTCTCTCAGGGAATGTCCCTCCAGAATTGAACAACCAGAAACGAACCGCACTCAGAGCGTGGTCAATACCGGTCAAAAACTGGCTGGTAGAAGTAACCGGAAAATCCGATGGAACTGTAAAGATCTATGACCGGACAACAGAGACTACGGAAACAATTCTCCCCGCGCGCGATCTTCCCGGGGTAGTTGAATTTGATTTTCGGGTAGTCGGTCGAAATAACGACGGACAAATGCAGTCTCTAGAAAAGGCCGCGCTGTTGTTAGAGGTTAGCGGCGCTCTACCCTACGCTCCAAACCTCGAAGGAGTCTTAAGTGAAAGGACTCAACCTTTTCTTCACTTCACCAAGATGGAGCACGCCTCGTCCATTGGCGCATTCTACAATTCGGTTTGTGGATGGGCCAGAATCAATTCTCTTGATCTGAAAGACTGCCTCAGAAATAACAAAACCACATTGGCTTCTGGCCCTGGAGCCGAGGCGGTTCTTGCGTTGCAGGCTTATCTGAACAGTATCTTTAAGATCATGCATCGTGCATGGTACAACGCCACCAGATCCAGTCAGGACGAGGCCACCAAAGATGCACTGAAAGAAGCCCAAGAGGAAGTAAATCTAGCGTTAAAGGGCGCCAATCGAACACCGTTCAAGACCGGAGACATAACCAAAGGTAAGAACGACGAGCAGGAAACAGTCTCTCCGCCTCCCGCGCGCCGTCATCGGTGGGAGTGCGGATCCTGTGAAAAGAGGTGGCTAGCGGAGGCTGGTTTTACCCCGAGCGTGTGTGCGGAGCGAGCGCTTGGTACCGGGCCCGAGGATGGTTGCGGCTCACCAAATATCGGTTTGGCCAAAAACCAGCCTAGAATTGCGGACTGTGATATTCGCGTTCAGCAACTTCCAGACGAACGGATACCCTCGCTTTTTCAGTTTGAAAAAGCTAACGAGGACTTGGACGTACCCGTCGTCACAGTAAATCTAGCGAGTCCTCGATATCTTGAACTGCGAGGGACGGGACCGATGTCGGGGCCGGCGCAACAGCGTCTGAAACAGTATCTAGTTGATGTCTCACTAGTGGCTATAGCTGAATACAACTCTAGAACCCGAGGCACGGACTTCGCTGAAGAATGGGGAAATCTGTACTTCAATCGAATGCTTCGGCTTACCGGCATCAAAAGGTATCAGTCCCAACTCAGCAAGATGCTGGAGGAAACAACCGCTGCCTCTGAGCAAAAGAAACTGTTCGCAGCGTCGTAAGACTTTGAAATCCTCCGGTCAATAGTGGGCCGCCTTCGGGCGGCCCAATTTTTTCCAAGCCCAGTTTAGAATACTCTCAAGCCGAAGCCTTACTTCAGCGCCTGATCCAGTGACGACGAGTCGTCCAGCAGTATCCACTCAACAACGGAAAGAGGCAGGCTGCCATTCTTGATCAGGTCGTCATGAAACTGGCCGAGGCGAAAGTTTGCGCCCTGCTTGTCACGATATTTTCCCAGCAGGCGCATGATCTGCCACTTGCCGACCATGTAGGTGATCTTCTGCGTGGGATTAGCAGCCGCGCCGGCAGCTTCGCCAGTTGCCGACTCACGATCCAAACCACCGGCTTCCATGAAATAATTGACCGCCTGATCGAAAGTCCAACGTCCGGTGTGCAGATTTACGTCAACGCCGATGCGCGCTGCGCGATAGCGTGACAAACGAAGTATCTGCGCCGCTCCCGGAGAGTTGACGGGATAAAGGCCGGTACGCATCAGCATCTCCTCGCCATAAAGCGCCCAACCCTCGATCAAAATTCCGTCGCCATGCTGGCGCCGAATCTCATCCTGCAAATGATTCGCGATTGAGATTTGCAGGAAGTGGCCGGGAATCCCTTCATGACCCAGGATTGGCCGCGGATCTTCTATCGCGGCGCGAATGTAAAAATTTTTAGACTGCGGATTGTAGGTTGGAATGAAATAGAAGCCACTGTCGTCCTTGTCGTAAACGCCCGGTGCGTTCATGAAGCCGCCGGGGCTGGTGGGCTTGAACGCCTCTGGCAGCTGGCGAATTTCAAAGCGGCCAAGATAAGACGGCACGGTTACGAGATTATTCGTCTTGAGAAAGTTAATCATCTCCGCCTCACGGCTTTCGTAAGCTTTCAGAAATGCTTCCTGATCCTTAGGAACATTCGCACTGCGCGCCGGATTAGGATCGGCCAGCGATGGATCGGGTAACCACGATTCGAGTGCGCGATAGCGGCTAAGTTCGGCCTGGCCTAACATCTCAACCTGCTTTGCATCCAGCGGCAACAGGTAAACGTTTTTCAAAAGATAGTTGTAGTTTTCCTCGCCCATTGGTTTGAACGGAACCATTCCCGGCAAACGCTTTTCCAGCCAGTCAGCAAAGCCGTGAATAGAAACCAACGCGGCATCGCGCGCCTTAACCAGATCGTTTCTTTCCGCCGGCGACATGTCTTTAGCGAGGGTCATTAAGCTGTCAGTGAAGAGGCTGTCGATTGATCTCGCGGAGTCAATTGCGAGTTGGGCATAAAGCTGCCCCGGCTTGGTGAGGTTTCCTTTGCCCTGTTCGATCACGAAGGGCATTTGTTTGAGGCGCGCGGTTGCCGCGAGGGTGCGGTTGCGCGGCGTGTCATACTCTTTCTTCAGCAACGAGAAGATGCCATTGCTGCACTCGTTGACGTAGGTTTGCGGATCGCTCGCCTCAAAATCAATTACCCGGTTGAAAAAGGCAATGCCCTCAAGTTGCGAACGAAACAACAGCCAATCAATACGATCGTCCTTGCTCCAACTGGCCGTCTGCATAGCCTCAACTTTCGCAAGTACTTCTTTCACGTGCAGCCGCCGCATCAGCACGGCCGAGAGCGCATAATCCGTCAGCTTGTTGTCCCAGGTGTGCAGCCCCGCGTCACTCGACGAGACGGGATAGTTTTGATTGCGCCAGGTGTAATAATCGTCTGCGAGCTTGCGCAGATCGGCGGGAGTCTTCGGCTGCTGTGCAAGAGTTGCGCTCGACGAAAAGACAAGAATGACAGTTAGGAACAAAAGGGCTCGTTTCATATTAACCTCGACTATATTGGTAACAGTTTTCGCAAGGACGATAAATCAGGCGAGGAGCGATTACAACTTAGCGGTGGATTTGGGGGCGTCTTGATTTAGAAGCAAAAACAACGATCCACGCGCATCACACTGAGCAACACTAAACTTTTTCTTCGTGAAGTTCGTGTTATTTCGTGGATCGTCTTATGCACTGACT
>JBOGOP010000139.1:0-13511 GCA_050747225.1 Pyrinomonadaceae bacterium | reverse complement strand
GCGGAAGACCGGTGATTCTTACCGTAAACGGACGAGCGGACGCCGTGCTGCTTGATGCTAAGACCTATGAGAAATATCTCAAGGCCAGTAATCTCGCGCGGCTTCTAGGGCCGGCCGAGTCAGACGTCGCCGCGGGCAGGACCAGGCCGATTCGTGCTTTCTTACGTGAATTTAAGAATGCCCATAAGATTTCCAGTTAGGATTTCCGAGACAGCGGAAAGAGACGTCGATGATATCTGGAGATTCATAAGCCAGGATAGTGTCATAGCGGCTGTGGGCTTCTTGAGTCAGCTGGAAGAGCGAGTCGCGACGCTTGAAACGTTTCCGGCCCGTTGTCCTTTGATTCCTGAGAACGATTTAATCGGAACCCAATACCGACACCTGATCTATGGCGATTACAGACTGATCTTTCGCATCGAAGCGAAGAGAGTATACGTGCTGAGGATAATTCATTCCGCTCGGTTACTCGATGCTACCGCTCTGGAGGATGAAGACTAACCGGCCACCATTTCCGGAGGACTCAACATGACAGCAGAAACATTGATCTCAGCGCTTTATGTTTTCGCCCTGGCGGCGTTTCTTGGTTATCAGGTGATTTCGCGCGTGCCGCCATTGCTGCACACGCCGCTGATGTCCGCCACGAATGCTATCTCGGGCATTTCACTGGTCGGTTCCATTGTGACTGCGGGCGCCCACTACAACACGGTCAGCACCATACTGGGATTTACAGCGGTGTTTTGTTCCACGACCAATGTCGTCGGTGGCTTCGTGATCACCGATCGCATGCTGCGGATGTTCAAACGGAAACCGACAGAGAAGTAAACAGCAAACAGTAGACAGAAAACTGTAGAAGACAGAACAAAGAACCAAGTACAAAAACCAAAAACCCAAGACCAAAAACCTTTTCAAAGTGCGAACCTACTTCATCGAACTAAGTTACCTGCTGGCCTCTATCCTTTTCATTCTCGGCCTCAAGGGATTGACTCATCCCGAGTCTGCCAAACGCGGCATGCATCTGGCCGAGTTTGGGATGTTGATGGCGATCATCGGCACGCTGATGCACTACGAGATCGTCACCTTCACCTGGATCATTACCGGGCTGGTATTGGGATCGCTGGTTGGGCTAGCGATGGGGCTTTGGGTGCCGATGACGGCGATGCCTCAGCGGACCGCGCTCTCCCACGCCTTTGGCGCCTTCGCCGCCGCGCTGGTAGGAATTTCCGAGTTCTATCGCTACGGCGGGCATCTCGAAACCATCACCATGAGCGCACTTGGCTTTGAGGTCATGCTGGGCGCGCTGACAACTACTGGAAGCCTGCTGGCGTTTGCAAAGTTACAGGGCCTGGTGCGCGGCACGCCTCTTACCTACCGCGGCCAGAACATTTTCAACATGGCGCTGCTGGCAACGACGATTGGAATTTTTGTTTACCTGATTTTTGTACCCGGCTCGATGACGTTCTTTTTTGTGATGGTCGGGTTGGCGTTTGTCTTCGGCCTACTTCTCGTGTTGCCCATCGGCGCGGCTGACATGCCTGTAGTCATGTCGCTGCTGAATTCCTATGCCGGCCTGGCCTCTGCCGCCACCGGCTTCGTGCTAAAGAATAATGTACTGATCATCGCCGGCACGCTCGACGGGTTCTCAGGGTTTATTCTCTCGATACTGATGTGCCGGGCGATGAACCGTTCGATGACTAACGTGCTGTTTGGGGCCTTTGGCAGTGCTGCGATATCAGCTACCGCAGGCGACCAGCAGGGCACGATGCGCGAAGTAAGTTTGGACGACATCGCGGTGCAGATGGCCTATGCAAACAAGGTTGTGTTCGTGCCCGGCTATGGCATGGCGACGGCGCAGGCGCAACATGCGGTGCGTGAGCTGGCAGACACGCTCGAGAAGCGAGGTGTGACCGTCAAGTATGGCATTCATCCGGTAGCCGGACGCATGCCGGGGCACATGAATGTATTGCTCGCCGAAGCAAACGTTCCCTATTCATCGCTTTACGAGTTGGAACAGATCAATCCCGAGTTTCCTTCGACCGATGTGGCGGTTGTTATCGGCGCTAACGACGTGGTTAATCCTGATGCGCGTGATAATCCCAGCAGCCCGATCGCCGGCATGCCAATCCTGGAAGTGGATCGGGCAAAGTCGGTGGTAGTTTTGAAGCGCGGCCAGGGCAAAGGTTTTTCAGGTCTGGAGAACCCTTTGTTTTTCAAAGACGTGACGGGCATGCTCTATGGCGATGCGAAAGACACCTTGACGAAACTGGTGGGCGCGGTCCAGCACGTTTGATGATCAGGGAACAAGCGAACTAATTCTGGCGAACCCGAGGCCCGGCGTAAGCGGTTCCGTGGGTCACGGAGTTCCGTTAGATTCGCTACTGCGTCTGACATCGAACGAACAGGCCAGGTTGGTTCATAATCTAAGAACTAGTATTCGATCCACGAAATCACACTAATCCTGCTTCGTGAGAGTTCGTGTTAGTTCGTGGATCGTTTTACTATTGGCGCTGAAGAAAGCGTAAAGAACACACCGAGTACACATGCGAAGATCACTTGCAATAGTTTTGCTGACGAGCGTTCTCGTCTTTTGTTTTCCCTCGACTCCACTAGTCTCTCGCTCTCTTGCGCAGAACAAAGTCAGTCGCACCGCGAAGGCCGCGCCCGCCTCCCTGAATTCACAAAGAGGGCTGGACACAATATCTGCAGTACAACTGAAGGACTACTTGTCATTCATCGCCTCTGATGAAATGGAAGGTCGCGACACTCCTTCACGTGGACTGGATACGACCGCAAAATTTCTGGCGATGAACCTCTCGCGTTGGGGATTCAAACCGGCAGGCGATGACGGCAGTTATTTTCAGAAGATTGCCTTAAGCAGAGACCTGGTAGACCGAGCAGAAACACGGGTCGACTTAAATGATCAGCAGCTGGCTTTTGGGACCGATTATATTCCGAGTGCACGACCGGCTGATCTGGCGGCGACGCCGCTGGTTTTTGCCGGTAACGGGTGGTTCGTCAAGTCGAAGGGTATCGATGCTTACAGAGGTATAGATGCGAAAGGGAAGATCGCTGTCATCTTTGGTCCGTCCAACGGCTATCCGCAGGGAATCAGGAGTACTGATCTTTCCGGTAAGCGCGGCGAAGACTGGATGAGTGCAGCTGAGTATGCCCAGAAGCAAGGCGTCGTGGGCATTGTGGTAGTTCCCGATTTCCAGTATCTGGCAAATTGGGAGCGCAATCGCACGCGCGTAACGGAACGCGGACTGATCAAGGTAGACAAGTTTCAAGCCCCGGCAGGCACACAAATACAGCAGCTTATTATTTCGCCGCACCTGGCAGAATTTCTGTTCCAGGACGAGCGCCAACCTGCGCAGTCGATCTTCGAGTCGATTTACGCGGGTAAGATGCCGGAGCCGTTTGCGCTGAAAGCGGACAAGAAACTCTCAATAGCCGTGAAGGTGAAGTCAGAACACTCCACTACACAGAACGTAGTGGCCGTGTTTGAAGGAAGCGATCCGGTGCTCAAAAACGAGTATGTAGCGCTGGGCGCACACTACGATCACGTAGGCGTCGGCTTACCGGTGAACGGCGACGCGATTTACAACGGTGCCGATGATGATGGTTCCGGAACAACGGCGTTGCTCGGGATGGCGGAGGCTTTGACGAAGGCCCGCACGCGACCGAAACGCTCCGTGCTGTTTGTCTGGCATACGGGTGAAGAGAGGGGCCTATGGGGCTCGCGCTATTTCACAAACTATCCGACGCTGCCGCTCGATAAGATCGTGACGCAGATCAATATCGACATGATTGGTCGCAGTAAGAAGGAGGGCGATACGAATCCGCGCAACCGCGACCTCTCCGGACCAAACGAGATTTATGTTATCGGTTCAAAAATGATGAGTACGGACCTCGGGGCCGTAGTTGAAAGTGTGAACAAGCAGTATCTGAATCTCACTTACGATTTTCGCTATGACGACCCCGGCGATCCCAACCGCTTCTTCTTCCGCAGCGATCATTACAACTATGCACGCAAGGGAATTCCTATTGTTTTCTTTTTTGACGGCGAGCATGAGGACTACCACAAGCCTGGGGATTCGGTAGACAAGATCGATTTTCAAAAGATGGAGAACGTTACGCGCACGATTTACCTGACGCTTTGGGAAGTTGCTAATCGCGGCGCTCGGCCCGTAGTTGATAAGCAATTGCCGCTGCAGGTGATTCAGGAGCGATCGCCTAACTGAGTTGGTGTTTTGAAGTGCGGCCGCTTGCTGAGCCCGGAGGGCTGGCAGATAGTAGCCGGTGGTCGTAGCGAAGCGCAGACCACCGGATGATGGCGAGATAAGAGCGGCACCCCGAAGGGGTGCAAGACATCGGTCGTCTCACAAGCATATTTTCTTCTTGCTCGAACTAGATTTCCAGTTTCTTTCATGGCTCATTTGGTTCTGGCGCCCCTCCGGGGTGATGATCTCTTGCTGCCATGATCCGGTGGTCTGCGCTTCGCTACGACCACCGGCTACTATCTGAAAGCCCTCCGGGCTGAACCTTCTCCTAACCTGGACTTTTTAGTCTGTTTGCCGGGCCAGCAAGAAAATACTGGTCTGTTGGATTCAAAACTTGAATTCGCGATTCACAATTTACGATTTACTGTTTTTCAGCAGCTTGTTCTTATCCAGGAGGAAGGCATTCAATCAGCCTGCGAAGCTGGCGAACAGAGTGATAGCCCCAGGCGACGGCGCAGCCGAGCCTGGGGTTATGTTCCTAGATCAACAGAGCCTGCGAAGCTGGCGACAGCAGTCAGACTTACCTACTCATCTGCCGCCCAACTTCGTGGGCTCAGGTCATTTTGTGGATGGATTCCCCAGGCTCGGCGCTCCGCCATCGCCTGGGGGCATGTTTTAGAATCACATTCAGCCTGCGAAGCTGGCAACAGAAACCAGACTCTGCGAATTCATCTGCCGCCCAACTTCGTGGGCTTAGGTCATCTGTGGATGGATTCCCCCAGGCTCGGCTCCGCCATCGCCTGGGGCTATCACTCTGACCGCCAGCTTCGCAGGCTGGTTGGATGCTTTCGTCCAAACTACGCCTTACGAATCCTTCCGCTCCGCCACTAACCGACGATAAGCTTCGTCACGCGAAAGTCCCAGTTGCCGCGCTGCTTTTTTTAGCGCCGCGCGGTGATCGAGGCCTTCCCTTTCAAACTGCATAACCAGCTCCGCAAGGCTCGCGACGGATTTGTCTCGATCGTTCTCACTTGGCATAACGGTCCGATCAATTATCAGCACCATCTCGCCACGCGCGCTTTCAGTTGCAGAAAACTGCGCGGCTAGTTCACTCAAACTCCCACGCGCTATCTCTTCGTGCATTTTTGTCAGCTCTCTTGCAACTACCGCCTGACGTTCGCCTAGAATTTCTCGCGCGTCTTTCATGGTCGCGACGATGCGGTGCGGCGCTTCATAAAAGATTAATGTGGCTGCGATGGATCGTAGTTCAGTAAGCCGCGCTCGACGGGCACCTGAACGCGCCGGCAGAAATCCACCAAAAAAGAATTCATCGGTGGGTAAGCCCGAGGCTACAAGAGAGCTAACCAGTGCGCTGGCCCCGGGAACAGGAACAACCCTGACATCACTGTCAATGGCAATGCGCGCCAGGCGAAACCCGGGATCGCTAATGCCGGGCGTGCCTGCGTCGGAAACGACCGCTACATCCGCTCCAGACCTAAGGCGTTCAATAAGCTCCGCAGCGCGCTCGCGCTCGTTGTGCTCGTGATAGCTGATGGTCCTGGTATTGATGCCGTAATGATTGAGCAGTTTCTTTGTGTGGCGCGTGTCTTCACAGGCAATTATGTCAACTTCGCCCAGCAGCCGCACGGCGCGATGAGTAATGTCTTCCAGATTTCCGATTGGGGTTGCAATAAGGTAGAGCGTTCCAGCCATGCGGCTATTCTGTCACCTACACTCCGACATGCGAAAGCCTCGCCCTCATTCTTTCAAGTTGGACGAGGCTTTGCCTATTCCTGATGGCTTACTGGCCGACGGTTAGTTGGGCCAGGGAATTCTGCGCCACCAATCGTTGTTGCGGTTGCCGTTGTTAGGATTGCGCCGGTAATCGTCGTCGCGACCGTTCGGGTAGTAACCCCCATTGTTGTTGTAGCCAATTCCGTAGGCGTCGCTGATTATCTGCAACTCCCGCTGAATCTGCGACCAATCGGATGCGACTCGGTTGTCGATCCCTCGGCTGCGTCCAATCCGGTCAAACTGTCGCGCCTCTTGTAGCACGCGCTGCGCTTCATCGCGGCTGCGATTGAGATCGCGCCCGTTTCCAAACCTTGATTTCAAGCTGCCGACGGCGCGCCGGAAATCATGACCCTGGGCGTTCATTTGATCCTCGCGTCGCGTGCCATTGACGCGGCTGTGGTCAAGCGCCCGGTCCAGGTCTCGTTCGAAATCTTTGGACAAACGATCCAGACGTTGGATCGAGTCCTTTAAGTAACGCTCGTCGTAGCGCCGGTAGTTGTCATTGCGGTTGCGACCGTAATCAGG
Source organism: Pyrinomonadaceae bacterium (assembly GCA_050747225.1). Lineage (GTDB taxonomy): Bacteria > Acidobacteriota > Blastocatellia > Pyrinomonadales > Pyrinomonadaceae > PSRF01. The sequence goes on along the minus strand of JBOGOP010000139.1, from coordinate 6,975 downwards.
ATAGCCATAACCACCCTGAGCTGCCGCCAACACCGGCAAGCACAGCGCCAGAATGGCAGCCGCGAAAATTGAAAAACTCAGTGTGCGTCGGTTCGTCATTAGTACCCTCCTCAAATTTCTTCAGCCGGTTTGCTCGCAATTGGGGACACCAAAACATTGTCGAGCGTCTCGCCGTTCACACTATTCGCAAGCATCGTGCCTCAGACTCTGATGGACGACGTCGCTGGCTTTAGCGATGTTTGGACGAGGAAAAACTGCAATTCTGGGGCGGTTTTGGTGAGGCCTAAACAATCCTTTAGTTGGAACGGTGCGAAAACGTGCACCGCTTACCGGATATGGTCAGGGCGTTTTTCAGGAACTTCGCGAATCATCGAGCAGTATCGCAACATGCTTTTTCACGTTTGCCGCGTGAAGTTTGGGCAGCTTGGGAAGCTCGCTATGTCCGGCTGGAACATGGTGCGATCCGTGTCCTCCCATCACGATCCAGGTCGGGGTGCCTGAAGTATCAACAACGAGGCGGAGTTCTTCGTTTGCGCGTTTGATGCCGATGTGTTTGATATTGCCACACGCCAAACCTCCTCCGCGAATAAAACCATCACGGGGCGTGCGCGGCCAACCTACTTCGACTAAAACCTTACGCACACCACTGCCTAAACTCAGGAGACTCCCAACCATGCTGGCGTTGCCGACTTTAAAGCGATGTCCATCGTTCGTGGAGATTTGAATCGCAGCGCCCGCGCGGTTCGCTTCACCGGCAGCCGTCGTAAACATGGTAAGTAACCAGTTGCCGGCAATTCTTCTGATCAAATCATTGGAACTGCGCAAAGCAAGATACTCGGCGATGTCTGTGCGCCCATGGGCAAGCGCGCGCGCTTCGGCTTCGGCAAGTCCGGCAGCCCAGGCTTCTTCAAGTTCGCTCATATACTCGTAACGCAGACTGTTAGTTTGCGAAGGGCTCTTCGACACTCAGCTGGGCGTTTGGCCACCTCCCGCAAACTAACAGTTTGCTTTACGGTGAAGACAGCCTGCTCGCTGACAAAAGCATGCGATGGTATCATGGCCCTCCAGAGCGTCCCCCATCCAGGAAACCCGAATTCATCCGGGCATCGTTAATCATATGAACTTCCCTTACACGAACAAGGCCGGGAGCTTGAGAGAGCCGAAAGCATGAAATTATCAAGTCAGGGTTTGCTAAACGCGATATTACTGTCCTGCTGTAGCGCCGCGCTTTTCCTGTCGCTGGGCGTAAATCAACTTGCACAGACGACACAGAAATTACCGGCACCCACCGGTCACGTAAACGACTTTGCCGGAGTCCTGAACGAGCAGACCAGGCAGCAACTGGAAAACGTTCTCGCCAACCTGAAACTGAAAACCGGGATTGAATTCGACGTTGCGACTGTCCAGTCAACTGCGGGCCAGGATATTTCCGAGTTCTCGTTGCAGCTCGCCAGGGATTGGAACATTGGCGCCCGCACTAGTTTGAAGAAAAGTTTGCTCATGGTTTTGGCCGTGGATGAAAAGCTGTCGTTCACACGGTTTAGCAGATCGGTGCAGATCGATTTGCCTGAAGGTGTGCTGGGCGAAATGGGTCAGCGCATGCGCGCGTTTATTGACGCCGGTCAATTTAGCGAAGGCCTCAACGCCGGCGTACAACACTTCGTGACTTCGCTGTCACAGAAGCTCGCGTTCAACACCGACGACTTTGACAAGGCGCCGGCGGTAGCTGCAGCGAATAGTTCTCCAACAGACGACCAGAATGCGAGTAAGCCTGCCGACCAGGCTGTTCCCGTTCTCACGTCGGCTTCCACCGACGTATTGCCCACAACGCTCAAGACCGGAGCAACCCGCAAGGCGGGCGCGGCAACCAGGAACAGAAAACCCGCGCCTACACCGGTCGACGATGAAGCAGAATCCGAGGAAGTGGAACTGACGCTAACGAAGCCTCTCGAGGAGCGCGTCGGTTTGCTCAAAGCGTTCCTTGATGGTCATCCCGATTCCAAGTCGCGGGGGCGCGCTCTGGAGATCCTGGTTAGCGCTCGTGCCGGCCTCGGCGATCAACGGCTAAAGAAAGGCGACAGCGCCGGCGGCATTGAACAACTCCTGCTGGCTATCGCTGACGCTCCAGTAGACGCTTCAGAGAAGTTGTTTTCCGGAGTCATCTATCAGATTCCCTTGAATCTATACATGCGCGGCGAGCCGGCGGCGGCCACGAAAGCGGCCCAGGACATTGAGGCAAAGTTTGGAAACGACCCTAAGCGCCTGGTGATACTTTCGAGTTTTTACGTAACCACCGAACAGAGAAACGAGGCCCTGCGCCTGGCGACACAAGCGGTTCAGCTTGGTCCCGATCTTGCCGAAGCGCATCAAGGCCTCGGGCGGGCACTGCACATTTCGCTTCGTCTCGATGAAGCGGCGGCAGAGTACAAACGAGCGCTTGAGCTCGATCCAAATTCAAAGGCGGCGCGCCGAGGTCTTGCCGATCTTGATCGGGCGCTGGGGAAACCGGAAGACGCGCTGGCGCTTTATCGCCAACACCTCGAGGGTGATCCCACTGACAAAACTGCGCGCGCCGGCCTGATACTTTCGTTATTCGACCTTGGCCGGAAAGACGAAGCAAAACCGGAACTCGACAAGGCGCTCGCGGCAGATCCGCGCAACCTGACTTTGCTTGCCGGCGCCGCTTATTGGTTCGCCGCGCATAACGAAAGCGAAGTGGCGCTTGACCTCGCATTGAGAGCTGTCGAAATTGAGCCGCGTTACACCTGGTCGCAAATTGCGCTCGCGCGCGCGTTGGTTGCACAGCGAAAGCCACTGGATGCGGAACGCGCGCTCCGCTTCGCGCGCCAGTATGGAAAGTTTCCGACGCTTGATTATGAGTTGGCCAGCACGCTGATGTCCGCCGGACTCTACGACGAAGCCGCGGAAGTTCTAAGGCAAACCTTCAGCATTAAAGACGGCGAGATCGAAACTCGACTTGCCGGACAGTCGGTTGTGCGCGGCGCAAATTTCGTTGACCTGCTGGCGCCCGAGCGACGGGCAAGTATCTTTCAGTTCAAGGCCGCCGATACTGAGAACAACGCAAAACTCCTGAAGGCGCTATTGGCATTTATGACTTCTATCGATCCGGGAGCCAGCGGAGAAACGATCAGCGAGGAGGGGGCGGTCACCGCCGCGAAAGCGTTTGCCGCAGGCGACGACGACGCACGGGTTCACCGTGAATTGTTTGCTGCGAGCCGTTTGCTGCAAAAAGGAATTGGCTTCCAGACCGCCTATGAACTCGCCGAAGCAGCACGAGACAGCGCTGCCGCCGGACTTACCGTACCGGAGTTGACGGTGGTGGTGCAGGCCGACGAGTTTCGCCCGATTCGGGCGCGAGCCATCGCTGCCGGAGGCACGCCCGATATTCCGGAAGCCCCCCGTAACATATTGTCAAACCTAATACGCGGTCGCATCGAGGACACGTCCGGATGGGCGCTCTACAACCAGGACAAGCTGGACGCAGCGGTCGAACATTTGCAGCGCGCCGTTACGACACTGCCGGAAGGCACGCCTGCAGCACGCACATCATTGTGGCACCTTGGCGTCGCCCTGGAACGTCAGGACAAGAAAGCAGAAGCGCTTTCCTATTACATCAAGAGTTACAACTCGGGCGATCCCGATCCGGTGCGCCGTGTCTTGATCGAGCAACTCTATCGAAAGGTCAATGGCTCACTCGATGGACTCAACGAACGAATAGGACCTGGGTTCGAAACAACCGCTAGCGCGCCAACGCCGGTGCCCGATAAACCCAGCGACACCGTACAACCAACTTCGTCGCCCGAAAGCACGCCGGCAGCGACCTCGGAACCTTCTGCTACGCAGGTTTCAACTCCGACGCCTGAACCTGAGACAGTTCCTTCTCCTTCACCGTCGGTCGAAGCTCCAGCGGCAACCGTACCGGAGCCCACACCAACTCAATCGCCCGAAGCTACGCCCAGCGCGACGCCCGACGCGACACCCGAAGCAACGCCCGAAGCAACACCGGGGTCCTCACCGGAAGAGCCGGCAGCTACCGCTACTCCTGAGCCCGCTCCAGTGGCAACCCCTGAGTCAACACCCGCGCCGGTCGTCACGCCAACACTGTCAACGTCGCCGGTAGAGAAACTCAATAAGCCTCCGCAAACAACCGTCACGATCACCGGACGTGTAAAGGATGCGAGTGGCAACCCGCTGGCGAATGTTGTGGTGGTTCTGATCAGTCCGCAGGGTACCGTGCTCGCCTCGACCACAGATGATCAGGGAAAGTATTCCTTCACCGTGGCGTCGTCCTCAGCGGCGCGCAGTTATAGAGTTATTCCTTCGAAGGATGGTTTAGCTTTTGAACCGTTGGATCGAGTTCTACCGGTCGTGAGTGATGACGTAAAGGAATTGGACTTCGTGGGAATACCGAACAGCAAACCCTGAAAGCTCAACCTTCACTGCGACCATGGGTCCCAGTTCGCATACCTTGGCACAAAAAGTTCGAGCTCTCTACCGCGAAGCGGTTATGTAACCGCTTTGCGGTAGAAACGATTAAGAGCAGGCGGCGCGCTCCCGGCAATTAGTTGAGGCAATCCAGTCTCTCAGCCAACCGCCTGCCCGTCTTTACCATCCAAAAAATCCCGGTGCTGAAGCCCTTAGTTTCGCAGCGAGTTAAGCTCGAAGCATTCCTCTGGAGGCTGGAGTTCAGCGGTTGGAAGTGCTGTGCGGTAACGTGTTCGCAGTTGTATAATTGAGGGCAATCCCCAAACGAAGCAGAGATAATATGAAGATACGCACGCCCATCTTTTCCCAGGTATTGTTATCAATTGTCACACTTTTCGTCTTGGCGACAGCTGCCGGTGCGCAACAGCCCGCACCGCAACAGGCCGCCTCGCGTTTCGACATCACCAATTACCGCATTGAAGCTCAGTTGATTCCAGACCAGCATACGTTGCGAGCCGGGGCTGACGTCACCGTCGTTCCACAGGAAGCAACTCGTTCACTCGTCTTCGAACTAAACGGCTCCCTGCGTGTGGAGAGCATTGACCGTGACGGCAAGCCGTTGACCGGCTTTGTCCAGGATGCGGTTGGTGTTGGCTCGCTTGGGCCAAGTGTAAGAGTTGATCTCGGGCAAGTTGTACCGGCGAATCAACCGCTAACGCTTCGATTTCGTTGGAGTGGTGCGTTGCTTTCGCCTGAGGGTGGACCGCTGGCGACCAGGCGGCTGGCCTATGTTGGTCACGAAGGCTCTTATTTGATGTATGCCTCGCGCTGGTTTCCCTTTCATGACTACGCAGCAGATCGCGCCACGTCTGACATTACGTTAATCGTTCCCACCGGCTTACAGGTTGCAGGCACCAGCGATGACCCGGTCACTCCGCAGGCTTCGCCGAAGGATGGCTCAACGCGTTTTCATTTTGTTCATCGCCAGCCGGTATTGATCGGAAACTTCGCTGCCGGCCAATACATCAACCGCAACCTCCGCTTTGGAAATTACGAAATTCAGTTTTATGCGAAGCCGGGCAGCGAGGGTCGCATCAACGGTTACGCGGAGATGATGGGCCAGGTGCTGGAGTTTTACTCAAAGCAGTATGGCGCTGCGATCTTTGGCACGCGCCTGGTCGTGGTGCAGGTTGACGATGATAGTCTGGACACTTACTCGGGTTCCGGCATTATCTTTCTGGCGTCGAAACTGTTCGACTCGTCTCGACCAGTGCCGGACGAGAGACTCGCGCGCGAAGTGGCTTATCAATGGTGGGGCCAAACGGTTGGCTTGAAGTCGTTTGATGATGCCTGGCTCTCGCAGGGTCTCGCTGAATGGAGCGCTTTCGCATTTCGTGAATCCAATTTGACCGGTGGCGCGCTCGAGGCAATCCAACGTGAGGAGCAGGAACGCGCGCTGACTTTTGAACAGACCGCCTCGATCGCGCGCGCGCCGGGCGCCCTTGATGATCAATCAGCTGCTTATCAGTCGATCGTGTTTCACAAAGGTGCAATGGTTTTTCGCATGCTGCGCGAGACGATGGGCAAAGAACAATTTGACCTGCTGTTGCACAAATTCCTCGAGGAGTACCGCGGCAAGAACGCCTCCATCGATGATTTCGAAAAGTTGGCTTCACAGGTAGCGGCAACAAACCTTCGTTACTTCTTCGCACAGTGGATTGAGGGAACGGGCGTTCCCGAATTTTCTGTCGACTATCAGATCATTCGCACTCGGGCCGGCAAGTTTCGCACTCGTGGCACCGTTAAGCAGAACCTTGACGCTCTGCGTATGCCGGTGCAGTTGATGTTGCGCACGGAAGGCGATACCCAAACAACTACGACGCGAATAGAAGGCAAGAGCGAAGACTTTGATTTCGAATCAAACGGCCAGCCGATCGAAGTCGTCGTGGATCCCAACTATAGAATCCTGCGCATGTCTGACGAATTGCGCGTATCGATCGTTGCGCGCCGCGGCATCGAACAGATGAAAGAGGGTCTCTACGCCGAAGCTCAGCAGCAGTTTGAAGCTGCTTTAAAACTGGATCGCTCAAACTCGTGGGTCTACTACAACCTGGGACTGCTTTATCTCGAGCAGCGTAACTGGCAGCCGGCCCTCGACAACCTTGACGCCGCGCTCAATGGCACCTTGCAGCCTTCGTGGATTGAGGCCTGGGCGCACATAAAAAAAGGCAACGCCTACGACGCCAAGGGCGAACGCAACCGCGCCGTTTACGAATACAACAAGGCAGTGCAGTCAGGCATCAACTACGATAACGCGCAGGCTGTGGCCAAGAAATTCCTCGCGACGGCTTACGATCCCAAGGCGGTGCAATCCGCTGAGCTTATAGCTCCGGGGAATTAGCCATACCAGAAGGGGAATAGGGAAACGGGGGAAAAGGGGAACGGGTAAAGGTCAAGGGGAAACTCTGACACCTTTACCCTTCCCCTTTCCCCTTTTCCCCCCTTTCCTCCTGTTCCCCGTTCCCCCCC
>JBOGOP010000138.1:0-13645 GCA_050747225.1 Pyrinomonadaceae bacterium | reverse complement strand
CATTCGTACAGGCCAACAAACGAGAAGTTGGTTGCCAGCAGCAGTCCAGTGGCTGCGAGGGCAACCAGAAGCACCGTTGCGCCGACGGTGTTGAGACCACTTGCAAGCCCTCGCGAAATCAACGTGCCGACTGTTCCTCCCGGTTGAACGCTGGAATCAAAGATCGGACGGATGTTTGAGATCGAGAGCAGAGACGCCGCCGCCAGAGTCAGAAGCACGAGCCCGAGTAGTCGTGAGAAGGGCGCGCGGAAGCTGAGTGTTTTGAACCGTCGCCAGGCCGCCACGAGAAGCAGGCACGGAAGTAGATAGGCTGCCAACCCGATTGCTTGAAAAAGGAAAACAGCGACATTCGCTCCGATAGTTCCGGCCCAGTTGTGCGTCTCGGTTTGGCCAATCGAATTCCAGGAAGGGTCGTTGGGATAAAAGGCGGCCGAGACTAGACACAGAGCGAGCAACAGGCCAACCGCCAGAAGCAGGATCGCCACAATCTCATTTCGGCGAGTGCGCGGAGTAATTATTCTGGGTTGCTCCTCAAACTCGGTAGTTGCCATTTCGACTCCCGATTTGTTAGCACCGCCCGCGATGGCGAGCGGGTGATTCCGATTCAATTACCCCCCACTACTGTGGGTGGTAATGACACTACGCGGCTTTCTTTGCCAACAAGTACGCCTTAATAAAATCGTCTATGTCTCCGCCAAGCACTGCGTCAACATTGCCCCGCTCCAGTTTGGTCCGAGTGTCCTTTACCAGTTGGTAAGGGGCGAGCACATAACTCCGAATTTGCGAGCCGAAAGATATTTCAGATTTGTTAGCTTCGAGTTGAGCGGTTTCGGCGCGACGCTTTTCCAGTTCAAGCTCATAAAGTCGTGCGCGCAGCACCTGCATCGCAACTGCGCGGTTCTGATGTTGCGAACGCTGATTCTGACACTGAACGACGATGCCGGTAGGTGTGTGAGTGATGCGGACTGCGGAGTCAGTTGTGTTGATGTGCTGACCACCGGCTCCGGTGGCGCGATAGGTGTCGACCCGCAGATCCTTGTCGTTGATTTCCACTTCGATGTTTTCGTCGATCTCCGGATAAACAAACAGCGAAGCAAACGAAGTGTGACGCCGCGCTGCCTGGTCAAAAGGAGAGATACGCACCAGCCGGTGCACTCCAGCTTCAGCCGCCAGCAGGCCGTAGGCGTATTCGCCTTCCACTCTAAACGTTACTCCCTTGACCCCAGCTTCCTCCGCGGGTTGGTAATCAATAATCTCGGTTTTGAATCCGCGTTGTTCCGCCCATTTCAGATACATCCGAAGCAACATCTCGGCCCAGTCCTGCGACTCTGTGCCACCTGCGCCTGGATGAATCGTGCAGATCGCGTTCAACTGATCATTATCGCCGGCGAGGAGCATTTCAGTTTCAGCAATCCCAACTTCGTGCGCCAGGCGGTCGAGGAGTGTGCGAAGTTCTCTTAAGGATTCTTCATCTTCCTCAGCAAACTCAAAGAGCACGCCGGCGTCGGCAACTTGTGATTCAAATAGTTCCTGGCGCTGAATCTTCTTCTCCAGGGCCGTGCGCTTCTGCAAGAGTTTCTGCGCAGCCTCTTGATCATTCCAAAAGTCAGGCGACGAGGCCTGATTCTCAATCCGTTTCAATTCTTCGCGGCCGGCCGCAACATCAAAGAAACCTCCCGAGTTGGTCGACGTGGGTGCGCACTTCCTCATAAGCGTTTCTTAATTCCTGAATTGATAAAGTCTCGTCCATTAAACCTCCAGAGTTACAACCCTAAGCTGTTGTTCCGACTTCGCTTCGTTTCCTGAGCGACAATACCAGAGCTAAGAGGGTCAAGAGCGCGCAACCGGCTACAAACAAGTCGCCGTGTTTCGCATAGAACGAAGGTGGACTACTGGTTCGCGCTATCCTCCAGGTTCTGATCTCCTGCCGAAAAGGCTGCGTCTCATCGCTCACTTGGCCTCGCGGTGTAACAAACGCGGTGATGCCGGTGTTTGTTACTCGCAACAGAGGCCGATTGTTTTCCACCGCGCGGAAAACAGCATTAGCAAGGTGCTGGCGCATCACCGCTGTCGGGCCGAGGTATCCATCGTTGGAAATGTTGATGAGCACGTCAGCGCCTTCGCGCGTGAATTCTCGCGCGATGGATGGATATGCCGACTCGATACAGATAAAAACCCCTGTACGCACACTTCCTACAGGCATGAGCCGGTAGTTTTTGCCGGGCGTAAAGTCGCCGACTATCCCTCTTATCAAACCCGCTCCCGGTAGCCATTGCGGCAGCGGAACATATTCGCCAAACGGCAGCAGGCGAATCTTATCATATTGAGCCACGAGGTTACCCTGTTCATTTATGAGCACCGCTGAATTGTAGATGCCGTCGTTCGGCGCCACCTCCTGAGAATTCAGGAGGATTGAAGCATGGTGCTCTTTGGCAAACTGAGCGAGCTGTTCGCGAAACTGTGAGTCAGTTCCATAGGTAAAATTCATCGGCGACTCGGGCCAGATAATCAAACGTGGAGACTCGTCATCCTTCAGATTTCGGAGCGCGGCCTCGCTCATTTCAAAATGACGCACGCGAAGGTGTTCCATCTCTGCAGTTGGCTTAATTAGGTCCATAGGGACATTGGGCTGAATCGCAATGACGACAGCGTCTGTTGAACTGTTTGCCCACATCTCTCCCAATTCTGGAATCGCCATCGGAACGATACAAAATATCAGAATGGCGATGACAGAGTTTGCTACCGCATTCCGGGTTCGCTTCAACACGGCGTAAGCAATGGCAGCGTTGACCAACGCGATTAGAAAGCCCACCGCGTATACTCCGCCCCACCGAGCAGCATGAATCAACAGAGGTTGGAAAGCCTGGGAATAACCGATCGCGTTCCACAATTGGCCTGTCACGCCGAGTCGCGCCCATTCAAGCGGCGCCCACACTACTGGAGTAAGGAAGATCGCAGCGGTTCCCCATCTTCTAATCGTTTGGGCCAACACTGCGGCGAACGCTCCCGGGAAGATGCCGAGCACCAAGGCTCCGGGGATCAACATCGGGTAAGCGAGCCAGGGTGAAAAGCCGCCGAAGTGAATGATCGAATACGTCAGCCAGTGACAGGAACCAAAAAAGAAAACCGAACCGAAGAGCCAGCCGACCCAGAAGCACGATAGGGGTCGAGCTCGATGGGCCACAACCAGCAATAGGGGAACGAGCGCAACCCAGGCAAGTGGCCAGAGATTGAAATTCGGAAACGAGATAATGAGAAGTAATGCTGAAAACAAGGCAATGCCGCAGTCAGCCAGTGAAGGCGCTTCGCAGCGAAGGCGAGCGGCGAAGTCTGAAAACGGAGTTGCCAAATCACGTTTCAACCGACTGGGCGTGGTGACTGCGTCGTGCATTGACGCGGAGTTTACCAAAAAGCCTGATCGAGTCGGGGAATGTTTCAATCAGGTTGGCTTCAACGGGAGGAGGCTGCTACTAAGAAAACGCCACGAAAATATTTTCCAGAAATGACTGACGACGGGTGAGACCTTACTCAAATCAGGCAGAAATGAAGTCAAAAAGACAGAAAACGTCACCGTCAAAGTGACAAAATACGTCGCCACATGAATGGGTATTAACGAAGGAGTTTAAAGACTTAACCCTTACCGAACCGCGACTGTGTCGCGCGAAGGACGATCTATTCAAGCAAAAGGAATTAATGGACGGTAAATGCAGGAGAACCCAGTCATTTCTGACTGGGTTCCAATTTCGGGGGGAAGCACTGAAGGGTTGCTCGGCGAGTGGCTGGCGCAGCGGCAGGCGGCGCTCAGAGAAGTGATGGCGGCGGGGGCACTTTCAACCTTTACATTGGGTCTTCCGTGCGTGCCGATTCTCCTTAAGAGCAGCTTGCGTGCCAGATCGGACGAGTTTTCTGGAAGTAGGAAAGAATTGCGCAATTCAACGAGTGCGTGCCCGATACCTGCTGGCGTAGATGAACAGACGGCTTCTATCGGTAGCTTCAAAATGAGAGTCGACGTCGGAGAAACGGCGAACAATGGGCGCCCAAAAGAGGGAGAACCCAGTCATTTCTGACTAGGTTCCTGTTTCGGGGGGAAGCACTGAAGGGTTGCTCGGCGGGTGGCTGGCGCAGCGGCAGGCGGCGCTCAGAGAAGTGATGGCGGCGGGGGCACTTTCAACCTTTACATTGGGTCTTCCGTGCGTGCCGGTTCTCCTTAGAGCAGCTTGCGTGCCACAAAGAGATTTTTTTGGAATTGGCAAGGAATTCGATCTGAGTTGAGTTCACTCGGTAGCCCATATGGCGCGAGGATTTGAAAACTAGTCGCAGGCTTCCACTAACGCAAGATGATTTTCGAAGCCAACGATGCGTACTCGGGCGCGCGTAGAAATAGGGTATCCACTTATTGATCGAGCCCGCCATAACTCTCCAGCTACGATCACCGAACCTTCGGGATCGAGCTTCGTATCTACCTGGGCAAGCTCTCCGATCAACCTAACGTCGCCGGTCCCCGCTTTTTTGTGAAGGTAGAGTGCGACAACAACAAGCGTGGCGACTGCTGCAACGCTGGCTAGAATTACGATGAGCACGGCGAGCTTCACTTCAATCCTCCGGCGGCAGCAAACGAATAGGCGCACAATAAAACGAAATGAGGCAATCCTCGTCAAGAGAATTACCTCCAATTTTGAAATTCCGGAAGTTGTTAGTTCTTGCCCATCGTCACCTGTCGCTGAAGAGCAATCGCTTCCTGGTTGTTTGGATCAATGTTCATCGCGCTAGTAGCAAACTTCGTTGCTTCGCCAAGATCCCCTCGCTCGAGGAAGATTCGACCCAACAGAATATGGGCGTCGATGAGTTTTGGATCCCAGAAGATGGCCGTCTTAAGTGCGGCGATTGCTGCCTCCTGATCGCCACGTCGCAGGTTGATTCGCCCGCTTAGCAGGTAGGCCTCAGCATTCGTCGGTTCAAGCATGACGACTCGGTGCAACTCGGGTAGCGCTTCGTCATCACGTCCTGCCTGGTAGAGATCGCGCGCCTTCGCCAACAAGTCCTCTTTACCCGTTCCGGCGTTCTCTCTTATCTCAGTTTCTCTTCTGAGGTTAGCCACATCATCGCGATTCAACACATCGCGCATGCGCAAGGATACGCCGTTAACACTCTGCGACTTCTGCCATTCAGTTTGCCATTTTGCGTAGGTCTGCAAGTAGCGCCGTGCCTGGTCGTCCGCCGCGTTGGCGGTTTCAGTTTTGCCTGCCTTCTCCAAAGACTTGGCGTAAAGGAAGTAGGCTTGACCATCCCTGGGATCAGCCGTAATCACCGGCTTAAGTTGATCGGCTGCTTCGGAGTACTTACCCGCAAGAAACAGAGCCAGCGCATAATTGAAGTGAACCAGAGGATCGTCAGGCGATGACTCGGCGGCCCGGTTCAGAAAAGAAGATCCCTGCTCCAGCAGTCGTGTCCGCTCGGCCTCTTTCTTCTCTTCGCGGGACGCCTGCACAGCGATCGCGCCGGCGTTGTTATAGATTCCGATTAACGGAACGTCCGACGAGAGGGGAACGATTGCTGCCAGGGCATGACCAAGGTCGCCCATCTTGGCGTAACCCAGCGCGGCATAAAAAGCGGCCTCAACGTAGTGTGGATCCTTTTTTTGAACCTTGATGAAATACTCCGTCGCGTCTTTCCATTTGCCGTCGAGCATGTAGAAGCGTCCCAACTCAAAGGCCGCTTGCGGGTAGACGGCGTCGCCGAGGGCGTCAGCATAATAACGCAGCGCATTTTTTAGATAGTTTATTCGTCGCGAGTCACGCTCACTTAATAATACTGCCTTGACATAAGCCTCGAACGCTCGTTGTGGGACCTTGGTGGCTTCGTCTACCAACTGGTTTTGAGAATAGGGAAGCGCCTTGTCGCGTTGATAAAGAATCTGATATGCAAGCCGACCATGGATTGTCTGAAGAGTGGTGAGTGGGCCACCAAAGTCAAACTGTTGCGTCGCCCAGCCACCGTAGAGCACTTCGCCCAGCATTCTTCCCTCGTTGACTTTGATCACTCGCGCCGTCATTTGCACGAGCGCCTCGGTCGGCGCCTTCTCCTTGTCGTCTTTCGCCTTATCCGGCTTGCTCTCAACCTGAACCGGCGTTATAGAGTAGCTCCCAATCACCACCATCGTCGCTTTCGCTTCGCGGGCGAGCTTTATCGCAGTTGCTCGGGATGGAATGACTGTCTCGGGTAACCGCAGGCGCTGATAGGTAATCTCGCGCTCATCGCTGGACACTACGAGCAGGCCGGGCTTGTTGAGCAGCTCGGCAAGTGAATCCGCAAAACTCTCGCCCACCCAGTTGTATTCCGGGCGATTTGAGGTGTTCTCAAATGGCAGGACCATGACGACATCGCCACTGGGCGTGCTTTGCCCGAAACTGTTATTTGAGTAAAGTCCTAGGAGAAGGCCGATGGCTAGTATGTTGAATAGTTTATTAAATCGCATCAATTCCAATTTCCTGCTCGAGCGCGTTTTGCACCCGATTTTGATGCCCTAAGCGCATCAGCGGTTGGTCAAAATTGGCCGGTAATACCTGCTTTAGTTCGAGCGCCAAAGCTAGATAAGACGGACAAATATCTACCCATTTCTAGTATTCGTCGCTGCCATGACTCTACCAGAAAAGGGATTCAGACTAAAAACGGATTGCCCACTGACCAGGTTGTGGTCTTCGCAGTCTCGGATTTAACCAAAATAAAAGTGACAGGTCCCGTGATAGTTTGAAGACGTTTATCCGATTTACTTGGCGACTGCCATCGTTTTGAGTTAAAAGTGTCACGGTCTTCCCGAACCAATAACCGTTGCTTTACAAGTTTTGCGACTATGCGAGCCTCCCGGCATTCCCTCGTCCTGACGCTCCTTCTGGGAACAATCCTCTTCGCTGCATCTCCTGCACGCGGCCAAGGTTCACCCGATGAAGCATATTTCGTCTTTAGCGATAATCAGAATCCCCAAACCTTCGTCTTCAAACTCACTAATCCGACCACGATCCAGCAAGCCAGAGACATCTTAAGCACCGGCAATCAGAAGATCGTAAGTGGGATAATCATCAAGCAGCCTGTCTACTACAATCCCCATTGGAGCTTTCACTACGATCCAAAAACAATCGGCTTTGCCGATGCGACGATAGAAGCGTGCCAATCTACTATTCAAGGAATCGAAGACAATCTTGATGGGGCGCTGCCTAATTGGTGTCCCACGACCAGCTTAGTTGCAGAAATAGCGCCTCCGCCTCACCCCGAGGGTGGCAATCTGAGTCCAACCGTTTCAATGACCGAGCCCTACCGGGACGACGCCTTTACGTCCAGCGCACCAGCCAACGTGACGCTCAAGGCGAATGCGGATGACCCGGATGGTACGATCAGTAAGGTTGAGTTTTTCCATAACACAACAAAGATCGGCGAACAAACGACAGCGCCTTATTCGTTCACCTGGAACGGTCTGGGGGCAGGCACCTATTCTGTGTCGGCAGTCGCAAGTGATGATCAAGGAGCGACGCGTGCGTCAAAAAGTGTAAGGTTCAGAGTCATCGGGATCGAGGACACTCATTTCTTTGTAATACAACACTACCTCGACTTCCTGAATCGCCCACCCGAGGCCGAGGGGCTAATTTTCTGGACGAACAACATCTTCAGTTGCGGCGCGGAAGCTGAGTGCCGCGAGGTAAAGCGCATTGACACCTCAGCCGCTTTCTTCCTTTCGATAGAGTTTCAGGAGACGGGTTATCTGGCCCATCGTTTTTACCGGGCGAGCTTTGGCCGCCGACCACTGTTCGCGGAGTTTCTACCAGACCAACGAGCGATTGGTAACGGTGTGGTAGTTAACTCGCTGGGTTGGGAACAGTTGCTTGAGAGCAATAAGCGGGCGTTTGCAGATTCGTGGGTAGCGCGCAGCGCGTTCAGCTCAATTTACGACGCCCTCAGCAATGAACTATTCGTCGATACGCTGATTGCCAACACCGGTGTGACGTTTACCGACACGGACCGCAACGCTTTCGTTGACGTCCTTAACACGCAGGTGATGACGCGAGCGCAGATCTTGCGCCTGATTGCCGAGGACCAGTCTTTCTACAATGCGGAATACAACTCGGCGTTTGTAGAGATGGAATACTTTGGTTACTTGCGGCGCGATCCCGACGAGGGTGGTTTCAATTTCTGGCTGACCAAGCTGAACAATTTTGACGGCGACTTCCGCCGCGCCGAGATGGTGAAGTCGTTTCTGGTTTCGGGGGAATATCTGCAACGCTTCGGCACGCCGCTAGGCGATCAGCGAGAATGGGTAAGGTAATTCTCCATTAGCCGAGCAGAATAGTAAAAAAGGGGCTGGTCAGCTGACCAGGCCCCTCGTTGTATTGTTACCACGGCGCGTTCGCTCAGTGCATGCTTGAAGTAGCGTCGCCCGTGCTTGAATCGGTGATCATGATGCCGTCGGTAATCATAATGCCGTCGGTGATCATGATGCCGTCGGTGATCATGATGCCATCGCTGATCATGATACCGTCAGTAATCATGATGCCGTCGGTAATCATGATACCGTCGCCAAGCATGATGCCGGTGGGACAGAAAACTCCGCCGCCGAACTTCGCGGTACCGTCGCTCTTCATCAAGTAATTTCCCAGGACGAGGTTGCTGGTCCACATGGTCGAGCTAAGGCTTTGCGAGTAAGTTGACTCAACCACGCCATCGCCCAGCAAATATCCCTTGCCATAACTCTTCTGATATTTAGTGATCAGGTTGGGGCCGGTAATCGTCGTGTGATTCAGCACGAGTCCCTGCGCCCAGGGAAATGCATAGGCAGAGATTGTGGTCTGCGGACTCGGCGCCGTCTGCGAGAGCAACGACGACCCAACCGCCGGAGTGGTACCCAATAGTCCGCCCAGCAAATCATTGCGCACCAACTTAGCAACTGACACCGCGCCTGCCACGTTCAGTTGTCCGGCGCCCTGTTCGAAGGTGTTGAAGCCGTTAAGCGGTTGTGCCGTGTACATGAGAATCATCTTCACCATGTTGGGCGTCAGGTTCGGATTCGCTTCGAGCAACAACGCAGCCGCACCAGCCACCATTGGCGCCGAGACTGATGAGCCGCTCATGTACATCAGCTTCATGTTGGTGGCCGAGTAGTTATTAGTTTCAAGCTCAGGATGCAGAGTGACGAGTTTGTTGTTCTTCGCTTCGGCGGAAATGATTTTGTTTCCCGGAGCGACGAGATCGGGTTTGATTAGATTGTCGTAGTGCTTCACACCGTAGGCGTCGGTCGAAAAACTTCGTGTCGGACCGTGTGAGCTGTAGGTAGTTACTGAATCTTCGTTGCGCGGGTCGCTGCCGTAGGTATTACTGGCTCCGACAGTGATTGCCGACGGCTCGTTACCCGGACAGTGAATTGCACCATAAACTTTCCCTGCTGACGTTTTTCCATTGTTGCCGGCTGCTGCTATCACTACTACCCCGGCATTCACGAGCTTTCGAACCGCCACGCAAACCGGGTCGTCCTTGTAAGAGCTGATCGCCGGCGTGCCGAGGCTCATGTTTACTACGCGGATGTTGTAGCCTTGACGGTTGGTCAGGATCCAGTCGAGCGCTTTCAAGACACCGGAGACCGTACCGATGCCTTGCGAGTTGATAACGCGCAGGTTAACGAGATTGGCAGCGGAAGCGATGCCTTCGTAGTTACCGTTAGTTGGGCTGCCTACTCCCGCAGCGACGGCGGCTACGTGTGTACCGTGACCGTAGGGATCGTCAGTGCGATTTTCGCCGGTGAAATCTTTGCTGAAAGTTACTTTGCCGGACTGGGTGGAAAAAGATTTATGTGTGGTGTCGATGCCGGAGTCGAGAATCGCAATGCTTACATTGGAGCCGTCAAGGCTGTAGTTGAGACCCAAAGCGGTCTTCTGTGCGCGACTCTGCTGAGTGCCGGTGGTGTTAGTTATGTGACCAAAGGTGCGAACCTGAGTATCAAGCGAGATGTAGGAGACTGACGGGTCGGTTGCCAACACACTCACTGAATCGGCGCGAACATCAAGTAACGTGATGTTGAGTGCTGACAACACACCCTCGACGAGGCCACCGACAGTTTGTACGAGCCCACCCAGCAACCCGCCCAAAAGACCACCCGACGACGAAGTGGATGATGTCGTCTGAACGATGACCTTCACGCGGGTGGCACCCTGGCCTGATTGAATCAGCTGGCGCAGTTCCGGCGAAAGTTTATCGGCTGTCGTGGTAGCGGTAGCAGTACTGTTGCTGAATGCCTGCGCTTTGGTGTTATCGAGGAAGAGCAGCGCTGAGCAAAGCGAGACCAGCAACACCAGAGCGGTAATACATTTCAAAACTTTGGGGGCGTTCATCACGAGTTCTCTCCGAATAGGCGATAGTCAAAACAGTTCATCACCGCCAATGGAAACAAAAGCCTGGGGCTAGCGTGGAAACGCGCGCAACCAGATGCAAAAAAGGCTTTGTGAAAAAGTCTTTCGGTAACTCCCACTGCCATATCGCTCGAGAGCAAGTTAGGCTGGTAAGTGTGTGCCCGCTCCCGCTTTCGCCGAAGAGTAGGCCTTTGTCGTTGACGGTGATGAATGAAAAGATCAGGCTCTCGCACTTGAGCGCGGTTCCTAGAGCGAGCGCCGTGCCATCACCCATTCAGTTGAGTTTTGGATAGGAATTGAAAGTTCGACTAGAAAAATAGCGTCTGGACCAGGCGAACCAGTCGAATTGAAAACGCAGGCTGACCGATTTGTTCAATATGACAAGTCTCTGCTTTCGATGGTTCGCCAGATTAAATTTTGCCACGGTCCATTTAACTATTATTTACTTGGATTTATTAGGGTTTCAATAAAATCGAGCGTATATTTACTCCGTTTACAGCCCCCGATTGGCCCCCGGGAGACTCAGCATAATTGCCTCGTTTTAGTACCACTATTTGACTAAGTGTGTCCCTTAGTATTTCCCGGAGAAAGGAGTAACAGTAATGGCCGGCTCACCTGAACAACGCGCCCCAGTCACCGTTTCGTTCGATGTTGTCTGGCAGGGTTCTTCGGGGAAACAAGATGCTCGCATGAGTGAAATCGGCATGGATGGTTGCTTCATTGACAGCAGGGTGCAGGGAAGAGCGCTGGGGGACAGAGTTGAATTCAAAGTGCACCTGCCGGGTGGACCATGGGTTTCGTTGCAGGGTGAGCTCGTCGTTGAGGACTACCCGATCGGTTTCGGTCTGCGCTTCACTGAGCTGAGTGAAAGCGACAAGTCATTGCTGGCGCAGGTGGTGCTTGCTCATGGAGGTGATCCGGGCGAATTTCAACCCTCACCTGCGGCGGTTGCGGTGGAACCCACAGCGCGGATTTCGAAGCCTCGCCGCATCCTGGTGGCTGACGATGATGCGCTCACGCTGCGGATGGTGAGTGCCATAGTTGAGGCGGAAGGCTATGAGGCTGTGGCAGTGGCCGATGGCCAGCAGGCGCTCGAAGTTTTGCAGCAGGATGCGCAGTTTAATGCGGCCATCTTCGATATGATGATGCCGCACCTGCGGGGACTGGAATTGATCGTCCATATGAAGGCAGACGAAAGATTGCGCGACATACCAGTAGGCATGATCAGTGCTGAGCAAGATCCGAAGATTTGGGACGACAGTGTAACGGCAGGGGCTTCGGTGTTTTTGCCAAAGCCTTTCACGCCACCTCAGGTGCAGATGATGTTGCGTATGCTCGCGAGCAAGAGTCATTTGACGAGTGAAAAAGAATGATGACAACTTGTGGGCTTCAGCGCTTCAGCGCACTCGCATTTCGACGTTAGTCGAAATCCTCCTCGCAAATCTTACCTCTCGCACAATCCAGCAGGTCTCGCGGGCTGGCGAACCAAAAGACAAAGGCAACCATACACAACAAAGCGATGATCACCGGACCGGGAACAATGCTGCGCCAGACGAAGCGGTCAATCATGTTTTCTGCTTCGAGATTCAAGGCGCACCTGAGCAAAAGCCAACTGATTGGTTAATTTTGAGCCTCTTTCCTCGCATGGATTCGCCCAGCCGCGGCAAATGGCGTTAAGATTCATGTGAAATGAAAGCACGCCGACCCACAGTCGTTGCCGTTAGCGGCTTTTCTTCAAACGTCGGCAAGACGACACTAGTGAGCGAATTGCTACGTCGGCTTCCGGGTTGGGAAGCGATCAAAGTGACGCGCGGACACCACCGCTCATGCGGCAGAGACCCGGCATTCTGCTGCGTCAGTGATCTGATCCGCGACGAGCCGGTGATTCGTTCAGGGCGAAGTGCGAACTACGAGGTCGGAAAAGATACGGCAAGTTTCTGGGACGCAGGTGCTTCGAATGTACACTGGTTAATCGTCACGGGTGACCAGGTAGAGCGGGGAATCAAAGAAGCGCTCGGGCGCGTCGAGGCGGAAGGCGTCGTAGTTGAAGGCAACAGCTTTCTTGAATACGTTGCAGCAGACCTGGCAGTGATGTGCGCCCGCGCGGAAGGTGGCAAAGTGAAGGCATCCGCGCGCCAGGCCCTGGCGAAAAGCGATTTCCTATACCTCTCCTCGCAGGGCGCAGACGGTGTAACTGCACGAAAACAATTCGAAGAGTTTCGCAGCTCTCTTAGAATCGATCTCGACTTCAATAGTCTGCCAGTTCTTACTCACGAAGATCTGCCGCACTTAATCTCGCGAATTTATTCCTGTGGTGGCTTGGCAAAGCCTTCATCAGCTTTGTCTGCGTCTCGTTGAGGTTCGCACCAAAAACCAGCCTTCGCCAGATTTCATAATCATAGATTGTAGAGACGTTCTGACTCCGAATGGTTTGTACCTCCATGGCTGAGGGAAACCTCGGTTCCTCATCTTTATCCTCAAAACACAATATCGAGATTGGGGAATCACAATTCTTGGTTAGGCATTCCGTGGCACGATTCATGCGCTGCTCCGGTTTAACGCCCCACTTGTGTAGTAAAAGAGTTCAGGTCGCGTGCGATCAGCGTAAAGAGAGACGCTGAAGCATCCATAAGGGTGCGAGCCCGGGTCAAGAAATGCTGAAGAACAATAGTAGGGTTCTATTTTTCATTGGCTTTTGCGCAATAATATCGCTGGGGGCGGGAACCTGCCCGGCGCAGAATTCTTCGGCGGAGTTTCAACAAGCCCTCAGTGCCAAAGCCTCATTTACTGAAACAGATTTCATTGCGCTTGGCCAGAATCAACCGGTTGTAAAACTCCTCTCAGCCCGAGATAGAAGAGAAGTTGTGGTGGCCGGCCTGGTTCCGCTGCAGGCGCCGGCTGAACTTTTCCTTCAGTCTTACCGGGAGAACATGACCCGGAAAAACAACCCCGCCATTCTCGAGATTGGCAGCTTCAGCAATCCACCCACGATTGACGACTTGCAGACGCTTACATTCGAGGATCGAGACCTCGAAGATCTAAGGGATTGTGTTGTGGGCGATTGTCGAGTGAAGTTGTCGGCGTTGATGATCGAACGGCTTCGCAAAGAAGTGAATTGGGACCTGCCAGATTATCGGGCCCAGGCGACTCAACTTCTTAAACTAATGTTGCTGGACTACGTGCGTGATTACACAGCTCGAGGAGATGCGGCGCTCATTGAATACAACGATAAGCAGATGGCAGTTCGGCTTGCTGAC
>JBOGOP010000137.1:0-13722 GCA_050747225.1 Pyrinomonadaceae bacterium | reverse complement strand
CCCGTTGCCTCACGTAAAAACCCACTCCAAATGGGTATCGTTGCCTCACGTAAAAACCCACTCGAAAACTGCCGCGAAAATTGATAGTAATTTGGTCTCTTAGATCTGGTTTGTGATAGCTTAATGGTCGCCTGCACGGAGGATAGGGCAACGCTGGAGAGCGACCCGAGCGCCGGCGCAGGTGAGTATACGGATGGGCAGAGCGGCACGCTCTGCCCTTTGCTTTGTGGCCCATCCGGCACTCTATAAAGCGATAAACTCATGGCTTAGCTAAAGGCCGCTTGGGGGCTTCAAAGAAACGATCATTGGAGCACTGCCGCGGGCGCACCCGCAGCGGCTTGGCACTGCCAGTAGTTTTCAATAGTCGTTCTTGCAAACGAGTAATCTTCCGCTTCAAAGCAGCCGGATTAAGAGTTTCATATTTGAGGCGCAGCAGATCCTTCCTGGCTTTGGTAATCTGTGGCGACGCGAGTACCCGTTGGTAAGGGGTTTGGGCTCGGTCATAGCGCTTGGTTACTTTGCTGCCCACTCTTTCCTTTGACTGCAACTTCATGGTCGGCTGGAAGAAGTTGGTGTAGAGCCTGAGCGTGGCGTAGAGCTCATTGAGCAATTGCAACTGCGCTTCCGTGTCATAACGCTGGTAGCCAACTGCCCGCCGCACCACCGAATAGTTCTTCTGTTCCACGAAGCAGTTATCGTTCTTGCGATAGGGGCGGGAGCGGGTAAAGCTGAGTCTCTCGCGCTGACAATAGGCAGAAAGGTCCCTGTTAATGAACTCAGAGCCATTGTCACTGTCGATTCCCAGTAAGGGAAAAGGCAGGTTTTTCCTCAGGTTTTTCAAGGCTGCGAAGACCCAGGCCTGGGCCTTGTTGCGCACCGCTGCGGTTTCAGTCCAGGTGGTGGCGATGTCGGTCATATCCAGGGTCTGACAATAATCTCCCGCTGCTACCCCGCCATCATGGCCCACCAGATCGATTTCTACAAAGCCCGGCTGCAGATCATCCCATTCAGCGAAAGTACGAATCGGTATCTGCTTTTTGAGTAACGTGCCAGGCTTGGTTCCCGAGCGACCGCGCAACTCGTGTTTGCGCCGTTCCGGTTTCAGTAAACGATCGATGGTCGCGGCACTGATGCGTAGCAGCTTCGCCCGCGTCTCTTTATCGCAACTGAACTCATTGTGTCGCTCTAGTACAGTCACCAACTCCGGCAGGATCGGCTGCAACCGCTTGCCACAAATGTAGTCCATCACCCGCCACAACTTCAGCAGCGCCGTCAGCACTTTCTCATCGTAGAACCGCGCTCGCTTTCTGACTCTGCGTCCGCTCCTGCTCCGCACCGCCAGCGCGATCGTCTGCCGATCAACTTGTACCCGCCGCCCTTCGTGCCGCAATACCAAGCGCGCATACCAGCGACTATATCCGGTTGTGCTCACGAATTGGTCCAGCAACGCTCGCTTCTCCTTCTTGCTCGCCCCGCGGTACTGACCCGCCGTTACGACCGTAACCTCCTGCCTCGCCTTCATCTTTAACCTCATCTCCACCTCCAATGTTTCCCCTAAACACCGAAGGTAATTGCTTACTATTTGGAGTGGGTTTTTAAATGAGGCAACGATACCCATTTGGAGTGGGTTTTAGATGAGGCAATTCGAATTGTTGACTTTGGTTCGCTACAAGCATAGCGTGGGCTTGTTTGAAAAAGCTCCCCGCCTAGCGAAACGAACGAAGGGTTGGCGTTTGAAGTTTTAGAACCCTTCGCTAAGGAGAAATCTCATGAGTCCTCAGTCGATTGCTCTTGCCAAAAGGTTACTTTTACCGCTCATGCTCTGCCTCGTATCGACCTTCCTTCTCAAAGGCTGGCTGGCTCCAAGTATTGCTCAGTCAACGGAAGAAAGAGAGGTCGAGGACAAGATACCAAAGCATGTTCCAATAAAGGTCAAGATACGGAGCGAAAAGGAGAAAGCATTCAAGGATCTCAAGAATGAAAACTGGGTTCGCGATTTCGAACTCGAGGTCACAAATACTTCGGACAAGCCGATCTACTTCCTGGAGTTTTGGTTGGTATTTCCAGAGCTAATCGAGCCGAACGGCGGCCCGAACGGGATTCCCTTGAGATTCGGGAGAATGGCGTTTGTTGACTTTAAGACACGGCCAATACTTGAGGATGCATCGATCAAACCGGGCGAGACTTATGTATATGCAATTCCGGCTAAATATCAGCAGGGATGGTATCGGCACAAAACGAACAGCAACTTAATGGATCCAAAGAAGGTCGTTCTTCGATTTGTTCAATTGAGCTTCGGAGATGGGACCGGCTTCGACACTACCGAAGGAGTTCCCTACCCGTATCGAAGGGAGCGGTCAAGCAGAGGCTGCGGAAGCAATGTCGACGTTGTCCAGAAGGAACTTCCTTTCAACCAAGCACGCGAAGATCTCCATTTAGACCTGCGGCCAGTTGTTTCTTCGCTATTACCGGCAACTTACCTGCCGGTAAATTTTTTTAGAGATGCGTCATCGCCAATCAGCGGAACTCAATCAGGCCTCTGCTGCCCTGGGACTTCATGCACATTCCTGAAAAGGAGCACATATCAATGTTCTTGCATGAGCGAAGCTCGATCAGTAGACACTGCCTCCTGTTCCGATCCCGACGGCCAATGCGGAACATCTTCTTTTATTAACACTTGGTGTGATGAGCTTGGTGTTGGCTGTCCAGAGTATGTTATCAGCCCGTGTGCAGCAGCCACCCCCACGCCGACACCGGTTCCAACGCCTACACCCGCGCCAACGCCAACACCTTGTCCGCAAGGCTCATTTGATCCTGCGAGCAATGGCAACTGTCCCTCCTACGCCTACAAGATTAACGGTTGTTGCGTTTGTCAGCAGCGCAACCCCCAGTGCAACGGTGTCACAGGCTCCGGCTGTCTCTGGGTTGAAAGTTTCTGTGCCTGCTATAACCTCGACGGAGAATGTCCGAGTGGCAGCAGCGGCGGTGGTTGCCCGGCAGACTATCCTTGCGGAGACCAATCTGAAGTTGGAGTGGACGGCTGTTATGCCGGTGGCAGCGGTGGCTGTGCCGGTTACTCGCCAATCCTGATTGATGTTCTAGGCAATGGTTTTGACTTAACTAATGCTGCGTCAGGCGTAATGTTTGACATGAAAGGAAGGGGAACCAAAGTCCAACTGGCGTGGACCACTAGCAATTCTGATGACGGCTGGCTAGCTCTCGACCGCAACGGTAACGGCTTTATCGATAGTGGCAGGGAGTTGTTCGGTAACTTCACCTGGCAAACGCTGACTCCGACACCTAACGGGTTTCTCGCGCTGGCCGAGTTTGATAAGACTGCGAATGGCGGCAATGGCGATCGACAGATCGACAGGCGCGACGCTGTCTTCTCGAGTTTGCGTCTCTGGCGGGACACAAATCACAATGGCGTGTCGGAACCAACCGAGTTATCCACCTTGCCTCAACTTGTTCTCAAGACTTTGTACCTGGACTACAAGGAATCAAGACGCACGGATCGATATGGCAATCAATTTCGGTATCGGGCGAAAGTCAAAGACACTCACGACGTGCAGCTTGGTCGTTGGGCGTGGGATGTCTTCTTAGTTAGCACGCATTAGGCTAACAACCAAACAGCGGAGGGAGAGGCGGATCTATGTGTCCGCCTTTTTTTGGTTTAGATACGGAGAATTGTGAGGCCGCGCCAGCCGCCACTAGGCTGAATGTAAATCACTGACGGTCTTGCTGCCAGTAAGCACTAAACCCACAATTTAACAGGCATTTTGCTTCACTAAGTGCATATTTTGAAACAAAAAAGTTATAGACCGACCTCGCGTTTTCTGTTACATTGCGGCCCTAAGCGTTCCCATCCAGAAATCTTCCGCTACAACGAGTCAGGGATGTGTATTACTACGCTTTTGCATCAAGAATCACGAACATCCGAGTTTCTCAGGCAAGTCAGGAGACCGCGAATTGACCACGGCAATTGAGCAGACGCTTGAAACCTATGGCATTGAAAATTGGGGTGCAGGATACTTTGACGTAAATCGCAAGGGAAACCTCATCGTCCGTCCCGCTGAAGGTGACACTCGCTCCGCCGATCTAAAAGAGATTATTGATGACCTGGCCCGACGTGGAATTGGCGCACCCGTGCTGCTGCGCTTTCCCCAACTAGTGGCCGCACAAGTCAGGAAACTCCAGCGCGCCTTCAGTCGCTCAATCCGAGAATTTGAATATCAGGGCGCGCATATGTGCGTCTATCCGATGAAGGTGAACCAGCAGAGGGCCCTGGTTGAGGAGTATCTGCGCGAGGGTTCACGTTACGACTTTGGTCTCGAGGCGGGCTCCAAGGCGGAACTCTACGCGGCGTTGGCCCTCGAACAAACTCCTGACAGCCTGCTGGTGCTAAATGGTTTCAAAGACGAAGAGTTTATCGAGCTCGCCTTTGCCGGAGCTCGCTGCGGCAAGCGCGTGGTGATTGTGATTGAGAAACTCAGCGAACTCGATCATGTGCTCAACATTCTCGAGCGTCAGGAAGGCGGCGGCATTCCCATCCTGGGCATGCGCGTCAAGCTCTATTCGAAGGGTTCCGGCCGCTGGGAGAAGTCTGGCGGCGAGGCTGCAAAGTTTGGGCTAACGACAACCGAGATGCTTGAAGTTATTCGTCGTCTCGAAGAAGCCGGTCGCATCGATATGCTCAAGCTACTCCACTTTCACATTGGTTCGCAGCTTACCGACATCAAGCGAATCAAGAATGCGATGAAAGAGGCCGCGCGCGTTTACGCCAAGGTATATCAGATGAAGGTGCCGGTCGACCTGCTCGACGTCGGCGGGGGCATGGCGGTTGACTACGACGGCTCCAAAACAGCGTTTGACTCATCAGCTAATTACAGTGCTCAGGAATTCGCCAACGACGTTATCTACACAATCAAGCAGGTCTGCGATGATGAAAACGTGCCGCATCCCACCATCATCCAGGAGTCTGGCCGTTTTCTGTCTGCCTATCACGCTCTGATAATCACCAACGTACAGGACGAAATCGAAACGGTAGTTGAAGACATAACGCCAATTGAAATTAATAGGGACGATCCGCAGGTTGTAACTGAATTGGGAGACCTTCGTTCGTCAATAACAGTAAAGAACTATCGCGAGTATTACCACGACGCTTTGGAACATCGCGAAGAGCTGTTCACGCTTTTCAACCTCGGCCTGGTTTCACTTGAAGATCGCGCTAAGGGCGAAGTGCTGTTCTGGGATGTTTGCGAGCGAGCTGACAAGCATGCTCAACAGGCAAAATACGTTTCGGAAGAGTTTGACGATCTCCGCCGGCTGCTTTGCGCCAAGTATTTGACAAACTTCTCGGTGTTTCGCTCGGTTCCGGACCACTGGGCGCTTGATCAGCTTTTTCCGATCGTGCCGATCCATTATCTGAATAAGACACCGACGGAGTACGCAACCCTCTGCGACATCACCTGCGATTCAGATGGCGTAGTTGATAAGTTTGTCGATCTGCACGACGTAAAGCAGGTGCTCGAGCTCCACGCCCTCGTGCCGGGGGAAACCTACTATCTGGCGTTCCTGCTCGTCGGCGCTTACCAGGAGGTGATGGGCAACAACCACAACCTTTTTGGAACGCCGCATGAAGCTCATATTTATATTGATGATGAAGGCTATCTTATTAAGAAAGTGATACGCGGAACGACCGTCGGCGAAGCTACCGAGCGAGCGCGCTATGAGAAGAGTCTACTTCACGACGGCTTTCGTCGTTTGATAACTCAGCGCGTCAAGGAAGGCGAACTAAGCGAAGCCGAGGGGGCGGATCTGGCCCAGTTTTATGAGTCACGTTACGACGCCTATACGTATCTTGCTGTTAACGGAGCGAAGACACGTTCGCGGCGGCGCACCGATTTCTAATAGTTTCCAGGTGAACCAGCAATTGTTTCTTTGACGTTCACAATTTGAGAGGTTGACAGTTTTATGGTTACGCAGCGAAAACCCAAAGCATCGAAATACCTTACGACGCCCACCCGTCCGGTTCAGGTTGATCGCGATCGATCGGTTGCTGGACTGCTGGAGAAGATGGAGGGCGCCGGCTTCGGCGGGCGCCAGTTGGCTGAAGCTCACCGCATCTGGCTCGACATGCTCGGCGACAATACTACGATTATTGTTGCGGGCTCAGGCGCTCTGATTCCGGCGGGGATGCGCCGCTTGCTGGCTTACGTGATCAAGAATCGCTTTGTCGACGTGCTGGTGCTTTCCGGTGCAATGCTTTTCCATGATTTGCACGAGACCCTCGGTCGTTACCATTTCCAGGCCCATCCTAATATGACGGACGCCGAGTTGGACGCGTCCCAGATCAGCCGCATGTGGGACCTGCTTGCCAGCGATGAAGAATACCGTGAAGCCAATGAATGGGTTGGTGGCTTTACCAACCAACTTGATCAGTCACGTCCTTACTCGACCCGCGAATTCCTGCATCTGCTCGGTCGGGAACTGGCGGAAATCGCCACTGAAGACGGCGTGCTGACCTCGGCGTACAAAGCTCGGGTGCCGATCTTCTGTCCGGCGGTTGCGGATAGTGGTATCGCGGTCGGAATTGCCGCGGCGCGTTTTGAAAAGAAGAACAACTTCATGTTTGACATCGTCCAGGACGTGCTCGACATGGCCAACGTCACGGCGCGCGCGCGGCTGACTGGTGTCATTAATCTTGGAGGTGGTACGCCGAAGAGTTTTGTTCAGCAGACAGAAGTTTCTTCGTTCATCCTCAAAAACCATCATCAAGGTCACAAGTACGCCATTCAGATCACTACGGATGCGCCTCATCCGGGTGGACGCTCCAATGCAGTTTCGTTCGACGAGGGATTGATTTACGGAAAACTAGCGCGCGGCGCTCACAGTGCCTATGTGAATTGCGATGCCACCATCGCCTTGCCGATTCTCATTACCGCTTTGTCGCAGACCGCAGCGAAGTATCTCAAGGGCCGCAAGCGTCCAAACTTCACCTTCGGTCGCGAATTGATCGTGGAAGTGCCGTAGTTGAATTGCTGAAAAGCGGGCGACGATCCGTGTTATTTCGTGGATCGCTCCTATCACTTTTGAATTTAGGCTTTACGTCGAGAGACCGCAAGCAAGGCGATACCCACAATCATGAGCGGTGGGGAAAGCCACACCATCCCCAGGTTCGCCACTCGCTTCAGGTTCATGATCGCCACTATTGCCGCGGCAACCAGAAATAGAAATCCAATTACCCGCAGTGTTGTTGCTGACAAAGGCGCTACCTCCATTACTTTACGTTTCTTAGAGACTCCCGAAGAGTGGATTCGCCCCAAGGCCCGAAGGGCCGGTATTCAATAGCCACGTCCGTGAGGGCGTGGATAAACGCTGTGCAAAACGATGAGCGCCGAAGGTGCGGCACCGCGTAACGACGCGCGGCGCATGGAATACGGGTGCCGGCCCTCCGGGCCTCAAAGACTATTTGATTCGTCTCACCACGCCCTTACGGACGTGGCTATTGAATACCGGCCCTTCGGGCCTGGGTCGCATCAAGATTTCAAAGGCGATCCCACCGATTAAGAGTCTGTGTCAAAACTTGGGTTTAGCAGCGCCAAAGGCGCGGAATGTGAAAGCCTGGGGCAACGCCCCAGGTGAAGGTGGATATGATCCTAAAGCGCTGAAGGCGCGAAATGCGCTGGTTTAGCGAAAACACGAGCGTTCCGTCCGACGTCACTAACATTGCGCACCTTCAGCGCTCGGGAGAGTTCGCTGGCTCCCACCTGGGGCGTTGCCCCAGGCTTTCACATTCCGCGCCTTTGGCGCTGCGAACGCGAGTTTTGACACAGGCTCTTAATCGTGGGTTATTTTCAGTCGTCCGATTCACGGACTTATCAAACTGCTTTTGTGCAAAGCGGCGTCCTGCGAAACGCAGCATGAACATTCTGATTAAAGGAATCTACGTTAACCACTGCAACACTTCTTCTTCCCCTGTGTTTCGTTCACCGCCGACGACGTGAATGAAATACTCCTCCAAAGAAATTGGCTTCGCCTCGAAGCCGTCGTCTTCAACCTTGATTCCCTTTTTTAACTCATCGAGCGACCCTACAGCGAGCAACTTCCCCTGCGAGATGATGCCGATGTCGCTGCAAAGCCGCTCCACAATTTCCAGCACGTGCGACGTCAGGAATACTGTCAGCCCGCGTTCGGTAAGTCGCGAGAGCAAATCCTTCAACGTGCGTGAGGCAATCGCGTCAATGCCTTCGAAAGGCTCATCGAGAAAAAGAATTTCTGGGCGATGAATCATGGCACAGGCGAGACACAGCTTCTTCTTCATGCCATGCGAATATTCAACAATTAACTTTCGGGGCTCGTTGCGTAGTTCCATCAAATCAAGCAGCTCCGGTGAGCGTTGCGCGATCTCTGATTTTTGCAGACCATACATTCTGCCGGTGAAGGCCAGCATCTCGGCGCCGGTCAGTCTTTCAAACAGATTTAGGTCTTCCGGGACAACGCCGATTCTTCTTTTTACTTCCAGAGGCTCAACGGAAAGATCTCGGCCGAGCACGTTAATTTTTCCGCTGGTCGGAGCCAGCAGGCCAGTCAACATTTTGATCGTAGTGGATTTGCCGGCGCCATTGGGGCCGAGAAAACCAAAGAAGCTTCCGCGCGTGACGGAGAGATTGAGGTTATCAACTGCCACAAAATCGCCAAATCGTCGTATCAGGGAGGCAGTCTCAACCGCCATTGAGATCTTTGGCGCTTCACTGTTGATCGATTCAGACATGGAAGGTTTGTACGCGGGAGGAGTGCAGGGCGTCAAGCGAGCGATGTAACGCAAACTGTTAGTTGCGGCCCTGACGTGAACTGTCAGTTTGCGATGAGAGTCATCACCCACGACGCAAACTAACAGTTTGCGTTACGTCAAATGCGATGCGGTCTGCGAGGAAGAAGCTGAGGATCGAACAAGCCGCAACGGTGATCACGTTGGCGCGTGTGATAGGCAGGCCAAGACGTCCGACCAGGATACTCATCAAAACCAAATTGCCAACGAGAGAAACAAGTCCAGTCGTGACGTTGAACTTCGCCAGCCGGCGCCAGGTTTCCCTCTTCGTTGGCGAGGGGCGATCGCTCCAGGTCCAACGTTGGTGCCACACAAAGTTGTTCAGTACTGCCAGTTCAACTGCCACCGCGGTCGCCGCGAGATAGCCGATAGAATAGGTGGTGTGGGTGAGAACAAAAAGCGCGGCCGACTGCAGGCCGAAGCCAAGCAGTCCAACTACATTGAACTTTATCCAGTGCATCATAAAGCGGAGGTCGGAGGTCGGAGATCAGAGGTCCGGGCGCTAAGTTGTGAGCTAGTCTGTGACATTCGAAGAGATTTCAACATCCAACTTCTGACCTCCGGCCTCCGACCTCCGACCTCTGAACCTCTGACCTCCGACGTCCGACCTCCGACCTCCGACCTCCGACCTCTGGCCTCCGACCTCTGGCCTCCGACCTCCGACCTCCGTCCTCAAGGCAGGCGTTCGAGTTGATAGAGCGCATGAGTATTCTTGATTGAGGAGAACACCAGAATTGCTCCCATCACAACCGCACTGATTACGCCACCAACGTCAAAAAGCAGAAACTGGTGACCCAGAATGCGCGTGTGTGCGCTGTGGAGTAACGTAAGATTGCCGACGATAAGAAGCAGCCGAATTTCGGTGGGGCCAAATATTCCCTGGGAAATTTTGAATATGCCAAGCGCGTAGGCCGCCAGATACGAATTGATCGCCAGCATCAGAAACACGACCAGCACCGCAGCGGCGACTCGCTCAGTTATGTAACCAGAGAGCGCGAGCCCCAGGATCAGAAACATGGTGCCAAACGTGTCGATGATGTGGTCGACATAAAAGCCGTAGCGCGGCCGTTGCCGATCCCTGTAACGCGCCAAGGTTCCATCAAGGCTGTCACCAAACCAGTTGAGAAAGATGCACACATTGACGAGGTGCAGAAACAATGGATTCTGCCCGCTAGCCGCATAGAAGACTCCGGCAAGAAACATCGCCACCAGTCCGAGCAACGATAGATGATCCGAATTCACCCAGGCCGGCATGCGGCGCGCGAGGCCGCGAAGTGCCGCTCTTTCTAGCGGAGCCAGGATGCTGGTCTGCTCTCGCTTCGCGTCTTTGAAATTACTGTTCATTTGGTACAACTCCTTGGAGTGCGGCGACCTGTCGCCGCTTTTGTCCTGGGCGGCCTGGCGCCCATTCAATTCAGTAGCCTTCAGCCAACAGTGGTCGCGACAGATCGCGCCCAACCAAAGCGGTGACAGGTCACCGCACTCCAAAGTTACAGCCCACTCCTCGCGATTTCTGTCTTGTACGGTTCGCGCAAACCCTTCCTGGCCTCATCGTGGGCAGCGTAGATATCCGGTCGCGTCAAAACTTCGCGATACTGCGACAACGCATCCTCTCGCTTCCCGGCCAAATCAAAAGCCCGCGCCGCATACAGGTGTGCCATCGTAACGAGTGTCGGCTCTGCGTGTTCGACTTTCGTCGCCGCGAGAAATTCCTTTGCCGCCCGTTCTCCCTCACCGGCAGTCAGCAACACTTCGCCATATTTGAAGTGAACCAGATCCAGCGCCCGCGAAACGGTATCGCGAACCGAGCGGTCATGCAGCAGATCCTCAAAAGTCGCAAACGCCTCGCGCTCAGCCTTAACTGCCGCTTCGATGTTCTTGTTCTTACGTTCGACCTCTGCCTGCTGAACCAACGCGTCGGCAGCTTCCAGGCGGAAGAGGTAGTTGCGGGGGTACTTCGCCATCAATTCTCGCGCCAGCGCCAGGGCATCGGGGTAACGCTTTTCCCTGGTGTAGAGAACAATCAAAAGCGTCTTGGCATCGTCGCTCGACCAATGCCCTTCTTTCGTAACGCGTTCGATGAGTTGCAGGCCTTTCTTCTTCGAGCCACGAAAGCCTGCAATGCCCACTACAACTTTGACCGTCAAGGGCAACGAGCCCACAGCATATTCGTAGAGTCCCAGCGTCAGATTCGCGTCGATGCGAGTTGGATCCAGCTTGAGCACTTCACGATGGTGATCTACTGCATCGCTGCCGTCTCGCAAAGCGGCGAAGTGGCGACGTTCGACCGCCTCTTCAAATGAGGCTTTGAGTCCGTCGATCACTGCAAGCCAGTCGAGCGCGTCGACATCCCTGGGATTCTTTTTTAGCGCGAGCTGGGCGAGTCGCTTGGCCTCTCGCGACAAATTACGAAACTCTGTAATTATTTTGGGATCGACCTTGTCGTCGCCGCTGGAATAGAACGCTTCCGAGCTGTAGAGCGACGCCTGAAGTCGCCGCGACTCGTAAAGCGTCTTGATCCAGAGTCTCGCTGCCAGCAATTGCGGACCAGCCGGAGAAGTCGGATAGAGTCTTACGATCTCTTTAAACTCTTTCTGGGCCTTGTCGTAGTCGAGATTGTAAAGCGCCTCGATTCCGTTGCGACGCAACTCTTCCAAATGTGCGGTTCCGGACTCAGCCGCGGCTGGTTGTGATGCCGGTTGCTGCGTTGCTTGTGCGAACCCCGTTGTCGAAGTCAGGACAACCGCCACGATTAACAAAATAAGATACTTCACCAGTTACTGCCTCCATTCAATCAGCTGGAAACTAACTAAAAGCTTCCAGGTATTTTACGCCTGCTCCGGTGTTGAAGAGGACGATGCGCTCACTCTTCTCAACCTCTCCTGCTGCCAGCAACTTTCTCAGCGCCGGTAAACACGCGGCCCCTTCAGGCGCGCAAAACACACCCTCGGCAGCGCCGATCTCACCAGTCGCGTCGATCAACTCTTCGTCGGTCACCGCCAACGCAGTACCCTTTGATGCGCGTATCGCATCCAGGATCAGGAAATCTCCGATGGCCTTTGGCACTCGCAGGCCCGAAGCTACTGTCTCAGCGTTAAGAAACTCGTCGGCGAAGCGCTTCCCTTCTTCGAACGCCCGCACGATGGGCGCACAGCCACTTGCTTGGACAGTCACCATGCGTGGACGCTCCGGCCCGATCCATCCCATCTGTTCCATCTCGTCGAATGCCTTCCACATGCCAATCAATCCAGTGCCGCCGCCAGTCGGATAAATAATCACGTCGGGGAGTTCCCAGTTGAGCTGCTCAGCCAGTTCATAGCCGAGTGTCTTCTTTCCTTCGACGCGATAAGGTTCTTTCAAGGTAGAAACGTCAAACCAACCTTCAGCTTCTTTTCGGCGTGCGACCTCCGCGCCGCAGTCAGTTATCAATCCCGGCATCAACGTCACGTTAGCGCCAGTCTGTTCGCATTCGACGACGTTGGCACGTGGCGTGTCGTCAGGCATAAAGATGAAACACTCGAGACCGGCGCAAGCTGCGTAAGCTGCCAGCGCCCCTGCCGCGTTTCCTGCCGAAGGCACGGCAAGCTTCTGCGCTCCGAGTTCCTTAGCCATCGACACCGCCGCCGACATGCCGCGAGCTTTGAAGCTCTGCGTCGGATTCTGCGACTCGTCTTTGATGTAAAGTCTGTCGATTCCAAGTTTGTTGCCCAGACGCTTCGCGTGCAGCAGCGGCGTCCAGCCTTCGCCCAGCGAAACAATGTTCGCGTCGTCTTCAACCGGCAACACTTCGCGATAGCGCCAAAGATCGGGCCGCCTGCCGACTAACGATTCCATTGTCAAAACCCGTGCGGCTGCTTCCAGGTCATAGCGCACAAGCAGTGGTTTTCCACATTCGCGACAGAGATTTAGCAACCGCCGTGCCTCGTGTTCCAAATGACAGGCGGCGCATTCCAGGTGCGTAACGTTCATTGATTACGGCCTTTCTCGCAAGGTTTTCGTTCCCTAAGAAGATGGCGTCCGCATGAATTCGCCATCGTTTACCGGCAACTGGAGCAATCATGCTGCACCTGTAGGACAGGCATTCCTGCCTGTCCATCCTTCGGGGACAGACGAGAATGTTGTACTACGCATTCCTGCCTGTCATCCATCCGCCAGAAACAGACAGGAATGTCTGTCCTACTTTTGACGCGGATGACAAACTACAAGCAAACGAAGTATCTTGTCATCCATCACCATCAACTTGTTTTTAGGAGACTACATGCCAAATCGTACTGCTGTTATTCAAACCAACAAAGGGACCATTAAGTTTGAGCTATTGGAATCAGATGCGCCGAAGACGACCCAGAATTTCATCACGCTCGCTGAACGCGGCTATTACGACGGCGTCATATTCCACCGTGTTATTAGTGGATTCATGATTCAGGGCGGCGATCCCACCGGCACCGGACGCGGCGGCGAGTCGGCCTGGGGCGGACGCTTCAAGGACGAGATCGACAGCTCCTCGGAAGTTTACAAGCGCGGTTACAAAAGAGGCACAGTGGCCATGGCCAACGCCGGACCAAACACAAACGGATCGCAGTTTTTTATCATGCACGCCGATTACCCGTTGCCGCCAAGCTATTCGATCTTCGGGCGCGTTACGGATGGCCTGGACGCAGTTGACGCTATAGCCACGACAGAAAAGGACCGCAACGATAAGCCAACCTCGGAAGTGAAGATGGAGAAGGTGACGATCGAAGGGTAAGCCAGTTAGCGCCTGAATTGTTGATCCGGTCTCAGCGCCAAGGCGCGAAATGAATGGGAGGGCGCAATCGCTCCCAGGCTGTTACATTTCGCGCCTTTGGCGCTGAGACCGAATCGCTGCCAACACAAAACCCTTCGCCGCACCCACC
>JBOGOP010000136.1:0-13901 GCA_050747225.1 Pyrinomonadaceae bacterium | reverse complement strand
GGCGCAAGGTTTTTTCGCGCTTCGCGCTCATTTGCGGGCGAGACGCCCGCGCTCCCAGCAGTTCTCTTGGGTTACGCGCCGGTCGGCACCGCCATCGACAAATGTTTGCGGAACAATGCCAGCACTCTTCGCCACGCGTCGGCTGCAGCCTCTGCGTCGTAAACCTGCGGTCGTGTGTCATTGAAGAAGGCGTGGTCAGCATCGTAGCTGACGACTTCGACCGGCAAGTCATACTTCCGTACTGCTTCAATTAGTCCGTTTACTTTCTCCGGATTAATCCAGGCATCACGCTTCCCGGCGATAAAGAGCGTCGGCGCGCGCAACTGCTTGAGAACGTTCTCTTCCGGAATGTCGCCGTAGAAGGGCGCGGCGGCGGCAAGTTCACTTATCTCACAGGCAGCGCGAAGCGCAAACGTACCGCCCATGCAATAACCGGTAATGCCGATCTTTTGCACGTTGTAAGCCTGTTTTGTTTCCGCAATGGCCTGTCGGATGGTTTCCAAACCGTCTTCGATCGCCAGTCCCTGCATCAGCTTCGCTGCTTCTTCCGCGTTTTTGGCGAGCTTGCCGCGAAAAAGGTCCGGCGCCACGCACAGAAAGCCTTCATTGGCGTAACGACCGGCGATGTCGCGAATATGTTCAGTGATGCCCCACCATTCCTGAATTAGAATGACCGCTGCGCTCGTCTCGTTTTCCGGGCGGGCCACATGAGCCGTGGTGGCGCCACGCGAAGTGTTTAGATCGAGTAGTTCTGTTTTCATAGTTGTTGGTGATTCGACGCGACTCTTTGGAGTGCGGTGACCTGACAAGCCCCCCAGCCGGGCTGCCCGGCCGGGGACCCCGCTTCACCGTTTTTGCCCAGGGCGGCTTGACGCCCTAATCTAGCAATGGTCTCAAGCTAACCATGGCCGCGACAGGTCGCGACCGGCCAAAGCGGCGACAGGTCGCGACCGGCCAAAGCGGCGACAGGTCGCGACCGGCCAAAGCGGCGACAGGTCGCCGCACTCTAAAGAGTTGTCGCTCACTTGTTCAGAATACTAAGATCTCGTCAAGAAATCGGATTATACCTGAACTCGCGGAATCATCACACGCCCTGTTCCTCCACCATAAATCAGTGATATAAAACTGACGCTCTGCAAAATATCATCCGCGCTTGTAAGTCAAAATAACATGAAAGCTTTTGCTGCGCTGCTCGTCGCAATCGTCTCCGCCTTTGAGTTTTCACCCGCTTCGGCGAAAGTTTCCCCGGCGGATCTCGTTTTTAAGAACGGGAACATCTACACCGTCAACGCCAGGCAACCGACAGCAGAAGCAGTTGCCGTTAAGGGCGATCGCATAATTTTTGTCGGCTCAAATCGCGTGGCGCAAAACTACGTCGGAAAGAACACGCGCGTCATCGATCTGAACGGCAGAACTATGGTGCCGGGCATGACTGACGCGCATCACCATCTTTCCGGCGTCGGCTTTCGGGAAATTACGCTCAACTTGGAGGGCATTACCAGCCTCGAAGCGTTTCTGGCTAAGATCAAAGAGCGCGTCGATCAGAAACAACCGGGCGAATGGGTGACTGGTCGCGGTTGGATTGAAACTTTCTGGACGCCGCCGGTATTTCCGACGCGCTGGGATCTCGACAAGATTGCGCCTAACAATCCGGTCTTTCTTGACCGTGCGGACGGCCACGGGGCGGTGGCCAACAGTGCAGCCATAAAGATTGCGGGAGTTGACAAGAATACCCCCAACCCTTTTGGTGGCGAAGTTTCAAAAGACAAACAGAGTGGCGAACCAAACGGCATGTTCCTCGACGCGGCGCAGGATCTAATTCAACGTCACATTCCGGGGACAACCGCAGCCGAGGCCGAACGCGCAATCATTCTGGGAGTGAAGCGCGACGTCGAACTTGGTTGGACGCAGGTGCAGGATCCGGGCGGCAGTTACGCTGAGGTTGCTATTGACTCCAAACTTTTCAGCGAAGGTAAGATCAAACTGCGCATTTACAAAGCTCTCTCGGCGCCGGGCCCGGAAGCTCAGAGGTTATTTCACGACGGACCAATAATTGGCGAGCATGCCAACCATCTTACAGTGCGTTCGCTCAAACTCTACGCCGACGGTTCACTAGGTTCCCGCAGCGCGGCGCTACTCGCGCCTTATTCCGACAAGCCTGAGACTTCGGGTTTCTTAACAATCAAGGAAGAGGATTTACAGCCGTTGTTGCAGGAGGCGTTGAGAAAGGGAATTCAAATTGAGACCCATGCAATTGGCGATCGCGGCAATCGTTTCATCCTCGATCAATACGAGAAGGCGATAAACGCAGTGCCAAAAGCGGAGTGGAAGATCAAAGATCCGCGCTGGCGCGTTGAGCATTCACAGATCGTTAACCCGGCGGACATCCCACGTTTCAAAAAGCTTGGCATCATTCCCTCGATGCAGGCGTCGCACGCGATTGGCGATTTACATTTCGCGCCGAGTCGTCTGGGAATAGCGCGGCTGGCCGGCGCTTACGCCTGGCAAAGTTTTATCAAGTCTGGATCCATTATTCCTGGCGGTTCGGATGCGCCGGTTGAACGTGGTGAGCCGATGATCGAGTTTTACGCGGCCGTGGCGCGCAAGGACATGAAGGGATTCTCAGGCGAAGGCTGGCACCCGGAAGAAGCTGTTACACGCGAGCAGGCGCTCAAGATGTTTACCATTTGGCCGGCCTACGCGGCCTTTGAAGAAACGCTGCGGGGTTCGATTGAGACGGGCAAGCTGGCAGACTTTACCGTCTTCTCTGCAGACATCATGAAGACTCCGGAGATGGAGATTCTGAAAACACGTTGCATGATGACGGTGATTGGCGGTGAGGTGGTTTACGAGTCGAAGTAGGCGACTAACAGAAAGTATTTCAGCCTGCGGAGCAGGCGACAGCATGAAGCCTGGGGTGAAGCGAAGCGGAACCCCAGGATCAGTAAGTTAAAAAATAGGAGCCCGCGAAGCGGGCGGCAGCCGCAAGGAGGTCGTCAGAATTTCGCGGCAAAACAATTCTTAAAGCGAATGCGATTGAATGCGGTGAACCCTTTGTGTAACGAAACGGCTGTCGCCCGTTCCACGGGCTTTGAGTCTTTGGTGGGCGTGGTCCTGGGGTTCCGCTTCGCTTCACCCCAGGCTTTATGCTGTCGCCTGCTCCGCAGGCTGATAGCGTTTGTATTTCTCCTATTGCAGCTAAGTATTATCCACGCGCAAGACGCGCAACCCTCGCCGGCGCAGTTACCCAAGCAGCTCGTGAAACTCACCATGATTGTTACTGACAAGAAGCAGCATTCAGTTGACGATGTGCGCCAGGAAGAAATTCAACTGGAAGAAGACAGGCAAGCGCCCGCAATTGTGTCGTTCTCCAAAGACCTCCGCCCCGTAAATTACGCCCTGGTGGTGGATACTTCCGGGTCATTCAAAGCCTTACTACCAGCGGTGGTTGAGGCAGCGAAGACTTTGGTAAACGGTAATCAGGCAGACGATGAGACTTTCGTGGAAACTTTTGTTGACAGTGCGAAAATTGAGAAGCTCCAGGACTTCACGCCAGATAAGACCAAGCTTACTAAGGCGCTGGAAGCTCTCTACATACGCGGCGGTCAATCGGCAGTAATTGATGCAGTCTACCTGGCGATACAACACACGGCAGAACAAAAGCAGGGCGGCGCGTCAGAACGTCGACGCGCTGTGGTTCTTTTTACGGATGGAGAGGATCGCTCCAGCTATTATGGTACTGATCAACTAATCAAGCTTCTTCGTGAGAATGATGTTCAGGTTTTTGTTGTAGGTATTGTCAAACATTTGGACGAAGCAGGCGGCTTGATCCGGAAGAGTCCTCGAGCAAAAGCCGAGCTGCTCCTGAATAAAATTGCGGAAGAAAGTGGCGGTCGAGTCTTCTATGTGGAGGACATCAAAGAACTCGCAAACGCCATCGCTGAATTCCAGCATGACCTGCATTCACAATATCTGGTTGGTATAGAACAAGAAATCAAGCCAGGTGAAAAAGGTTTTCGCAAGCTTAGGTTTAAGGTTGTCAGCGCGCCAGGTCACGAAAAGCTAATCGTTAGCGCCCGGCCCGGATATTTCGTAAATACTCAGACCGCCCGTCGGAAGACCACCGAGAAAGAATCCCCATGACCACGCAATCAAAATTTCCACATCGCGGTTTTGATCGTCGCAACTTTCTCACGCTTGCCGGTAAAGGTCTTGGTCTGGCAGCGCTTTCTTCCGCGACAGTCGCTTCGCTGTTGAAGGAGATTCAGGCGGCGTCGAAGAGCATAGCGCATCTGACGCCCGCGCGGGCCGCGATCGATGAAGACTTCTGGTTTACGATCCAAAATGCCTTTTCGGTTACACGCGGCATCATTAATTTGAACAATGGCGGCGTTAGCCCAAGCCCGCGCATTGTTACAGAAGCGCTCGTGCGTTACATCTGGCAACAGGAGGACGCCACCGCTTACACCATGTGGCAAATACTCGAGCCGCAGTCAGAAACAATTCGCACGGGCCTGGCGGAATTGTTTGGTTGCGATCGCGAGGAGATCGCAATCACTCGCAACGCTTCTGAGTCGCTTGAAGTTCTCCTGATGGGAATGGACTTCAAATCCGGCGATGAAATCCTTACGACCACGCAAGACTACCCACGTATGCTGACGACCTTACGCCAGCGCGAGAAACGCGAAGGCCTGGTGCTCAAGTTAATCAAGATTCCTATTCCTCCGAAAGACTTGAACGAAATTACCGCCGCCTTCGAAAGAGCAATCACGCCACGCACGCGACTAATCCTGATGGCGCACCAGGTAAACATCACCGGACAGATCACTCCGGTGAAAGCAGTTTGTGAAATGGCGCGCGCCAAAGGAATCGAAACTATCGTTGACGGCGCGCATTCGTTCGCTCAGTTTGACTTCAAACAAAAGGACCTCGGCTGCGACTACTTCGGCACCAGCTTGCACAAGTGGCTTTACGCTCCGAAAGGTACCGGACTGCTCTACATCAAGCGCGACAAGATTGAGAAGATTTGGCCGATGATGGCGGCCGAGTCGAAACAGGCGGGTGACATACGCAAGTTTGAAGAGATTGGCACGCATTCAGCGGCGCCCAAACTCGCCATCGGTGAAGCGTTGTTGTTCCATAATGGGATTGGCGGCAAAAGAAAAGAGGCCAGACTCAGATACTTATCTCGTTACTGGATGAACCGGCTGAAGGACGTGCCGAAAGTTCGTTTCAACACTTCATTCGATCCTGAGCAATCGTGCGCCATAGCCAACGTGAATATAGAAGGTACTAATCCGAGCGCAGTCGGCAGCTATCTGTTCGACAAGCATCGAATTTTTACGACGCCGATTATTCATGACGAGTTCCAGGGCATTCGTATTACGCCAAACGTTTACACCACGTTGGGAGAGTTGGATCGCTTCTGCAATCTAATGGAGACAATCGCTCGCCGGGGCTTGCCCGCGTAAGCGGCGTTCGGTCATTGACATGCTTTCTGTTTTCTAATAGATTCCGCGCGCACTAACCAGGCTTTGTTTCACTCCCAATGGCAAACTCGTTTGCTGTTTTCGGCTTAGCCCGCGAGATTTCCCCCGTACCTCGCAGCCCAGATAGCCTAACCCTGTACGGGGAGGAGGCCCTCCAAATGAAACTCAGACGCACGCTAATCGGTTCTTTCGTCCTGCTGCTTTTGATAGCAGGGATCTCGGTGTTCGCACAGATGAATCGTCCATATCGCAACGGATCAGTTTGGAACGTTAGTTTTATCCGCATCAAGCCTGGCATGGATAGCGCTTACCTGAGCTATCTCGCCGGACCATGGAAGGCTAACCAGGAAGCGGCAAAAAAAGAAGGACTGATTCTCTCCTACAAAGTCATTGCCACCGAGGGTCACAACACTGGCGACTGGAACCTGATGTTGATGACCGAGTTCAAGGATTTGGCAACTATGGAAGCTAACGAAGATAAAGGAGACGCGCTGGCGCAAAAGATGGTCGGCAATGATGAAACACAGATGAAAGGCTATAAAGACCGATCGGAAATTCGCGAAGTGATGGGCGACCGCTTAGCTCGCGAGATTGTGCTCGAACCAAAGAGCAGGTGAACTTGGAAGTTGCCAGTTAGTCCGTCTTAAGTTGAATGACGGTGCGCCGCTCTCATCATGAGGGCGGCGCTTTAGTTAAGACAGTTGACAAGTTCTGACCTAAGAGCTGAAATCGGAGCATAAACTATGTCAATGTCAGTAGTCATAAGCAGAAGAAAACTTCTCAGCAATGGACTCAAGGCCGGTCTTGGGGTGGCCGCGCTGGGGGAGGTTGCTCTCAACTCAAGTTCGGGGATCGCGTGGGGCCAGGCCAGCAAAGCAAACAGCGATCGTTTCCAGGCTGCCTATCAGCGTCTCGATGAATACATCGCGCGACACATGGCAGAAATGGGTGCGCCGGGAATGACGCTCGCATTGGCGGATCGCACGGGCACGTTGCGCGCTTCGGAATATGGATTTGCCGACGTTAAGGCCGGTATCAAAGTCGGTCCGCAAACGCTTTTTGAGATTGGTTCGATTTCGAAGTCGTTTGTGGCGATGGTAGTGCTGCAACTCGCCGAAGAAGGCAAACTCGATCTGCACAAGCCGGTAACGAGTTATCTGCCCTGGCTCAAGATCGAATCGAAGTTTTCTCCGTTTACCACCCACCATCTACTCAGCCATACGTCCGGTCTTTCGGGCGTGGCATTACTGCTGCGCACGGCGGGAACGACCCTTGGCGTTAGCTTTGAACCGGGAACAAAGTGGGTCTACTCAAACATTGGTTACGACTTACTGGGAGTACTGATTGAGGCAGTTGATAAGAGGTCTTTTGCCGAAGCAATGCGGCAGCGCGTTCTGAATCCGCTGGGGATGGATTCCAGCGCGCCGATAATCTCAAATGAGATCCGCGAGCGCGTTGCGGTGGGTTACGGTCCGTTGCTTTCGGATCGCCCATTCCCACTGAAAGGCAAACTCGGAGAGGCGCCGTGGATTGAGGTGCCGGAAGCGGCGGGCAGCATCGCCGCGACTGCCAGAGATATGGGCGGTTATTTGCAGATGCTGCTAAACAATGGCGCGGGCGCGAAGGGTCGAGTGCTTTCGGAAAAATCCTTTGAGTTGTTTACCAGGCCGGTAATCAAATCGCCGTTCCGCGGCGAGGAGGCGAGCTACAGTTATGGGCTGTGGGTTAGCGACACCAACGGTCATAAGCTCTTGCGACACACCGGCGGCATGGTTGCGTTTAGCTCCGCGATGTTTGCGGACACGACCGACGGTGTGGCTGCCTTTGCATCGATCAATGCGGCCAGACTGCCGGGAGGTTATAGACCGATTCCAGTGGTCAGATATGCGCTGGCGCTGCTGAGCGCCGCCTCCAGCGGTAAGGAATTGCCTGCGCCGCCAACGCCCTTACCGTCACCAACATTCGTTAAGAATGCGGCGGACTATGCCGGCACGTTTACGCTCGGCTCCACATCAGACGACAGGAAGCTGGTGCTGGTTAGCGTGGGCGACCAACTAATATTGCAGCATGCAGGGTCGCGCATCGTTTTGGAACTGGCGGGACGCGATACCTTTCTCGTGAAGCATCCGGACTTTGAATTGTTTACGCTCGGCTTCGCACGCGAAAAAGATGTGGTCACCGAAGCCTTCCATGGTTCAAGTTGGTGGACAAACGAAAGGTATTCCGGACCGAAGAAGTTTGAATATCCAAAGACATGGGATGGCTACACCGGGCATTTTCATTCGGATAGTCCCTGGTATGGCAGCACGCGTATCGTCATTCGCAAGGGCCAATTGTTGATTGGCGGCGACCAGCCTTTGGCGGAAGTGAGCCCTGGTGTGTTTCGTTTCGCGGATGAACCCAGCGCCGACCGAGTAACCTTTGATACCATCATTGACGGGCGCGCGATCCATGCGAACGTCGCCGGAGTTGATTTTTATCGTGCGTTTACACCATAGAGCTTGGTCTTTGGTCTTGGATCTTTGTTCGCTTGATAGTGTCAGTCGATTTACGGATGAGATTCCAAAGACCAAAGACCGAAGACCAACGACCCGAAGTCAATACCCAAATTCATTACCTAAGGAGCACTGATCATGTCTAGTCCCGCAGCAAACCAACCAACACCACAACTATTTTTTCAAACGATTAATGCTTACCAGCAAACGGAAGGGTTGAAAGCGGCAATCGAACTCGAAGTCTTTACTGCCATCGGCGAAGGCAACACGACCGCACCTGAGATCGCGAACAGGTGCGAGACCTCAGAACGAGGCATGCGCATCCTCTGCGACTTCCTATGCATCATTGGTTTTCTGACGAAAGACGGAAACTGCTATAGCCTGACAGCCGACTCCGCCATGTTTCTCGACAAGCGTTCGCCCGCCTACCTTGGCGGCGTTATAGAGTTCATCTCGGCGCCTATGCTTACCGATCCATTCAAGAATTTTGCGGCGGCAGTTCGGAAAGGCGGCACTACGATGCCGGCGGGAGGGACCGTCTCGCACGACAATCCCATCTGGGTGAAGTTTGCGCGCGCTATGGCGCCGATGATGGCGCTGCCGGCGCAGTTGATGATGAAGCTGGTCGACCCGTCAGCAGATCGCAAACTAAAGATTCTCGATATCGCTGCGGGCCACGGCCTCTACGGTATCGCGTTTGCGAAAAACAATCCGCAGGCCAGCGTCGTTGCGCTCGACTGGCCGAATGTGCTGGAGGTTGCGAAGGAGAATGCAGCAGCAGCCGGGGTTGCTGATCGGTACTCAACTATCGAGGGCAGCGCTTTCGATGTTGACTATGGTAAGGACTATGATCTGATCCTGTTAACAAACTTCCTTCACCACTTCGACCCGCCGACAAATGAAATACTGTTGCGCAAGGTACATGCAGCACTGGCCGATGGCGGGCGGGCGGTCACACTGGAGTTTATTCCAAACGAAGATCGCATCTCACCGCCTGAAGCTTCCTTCAGCGTTCAGATGCTGGGCGGAACGGAAGGTGGCGATGCTTACACATTTCCTGAGCTGGAAAAAATGTTTGCAAACGCGGGCTTTTCCGGTAGCGAGATGCACGCGTTACCGCCGTCGATTCAGCGGGTGGTGATCTCAGATAAGTAAGCATTAACCGGGGCTTGAATCGCGGGCGTTCATTGATCACTGGAATTTAGTGATCAATGGACGCCTCATCGGGGTGCTATCCCAACGTATTCCCATCCGGCCGCGTTTATGAAGAACTAACGGTTTTCTGATCTTCAAGCAGCGTGGCGATAGTTTTCAAGAGGACATCGCCGCTGAACGGTTTCGAAACATAAGCGAGGAAGCCCGTCTCGAGGGCCTCATTTCGAGCCAGGTCGGCGTGGGCGGTGACCGCCATGCAGGGTATTCCTAGAGTACGTTTGTCTGCTTTCAGTTCCTGCAAAACCCCCCAGCCATCCAGCACCGGCATCGACAGGTCCATCACTATCAGATCCAGTGGCTCGCTTCGGGCAATCCTCAGGCATTCATTGCCGTCTCTTGCCTCCCTAACGTCGTAACCGGCGCCGGAAAGCAAGAGCAGCAGGAGCTCTCGGTTATCGTCGTGATCGTCGGCAATTAGGATCGTGGTTGCCATGGAGTGTTACAGGATAAACCCCGGATACGCGGTCGTGCGGTCCGTTGGGACTTATAACTTAGGGCTGAAACAGTGTCAATCAGAGGACTAGAAACGATTTCTTGACTCTCCGATTCCCACACGTCCATAATCCTAAAGAGATGGATTGCCCCCCGCCCCGTCTCAGCAGCTGGCGTATCTCAGTTAGGCATCTCAGTTATGAGTCTCACCAAAGGGCGCGCGTTCAATAATATCCTGCAATGGAGGAACACACTGTGGTAAGCGGACAACTGGAAGATAGCTTGCGCCACGAG
Organism: Pyrinomonadaceae bacterium; assembly: GCA_050747225.1. GTDB lineage: Bacteria > Acidobacteriota > Blastocatellia > Pyrinomonadales > Pyrinomonadaceae > PSRF01. The sequence continues at coordinate 3,976 of JBOGOP010000136.1, read as the reverse complement.
CTGGAGAGCTACATCGAAGGGCGCATTGGCGGTATCAAGCAAGAGATAGCCGCACTTCAGAGCCAACTTAACGAGTCGCTCAGCCGGCTGCTTGATCGTCAAAGCGAAGTTCAACTGGACGGGTCCGTTTCGGCTTCTATTCTGGAGCACTTGAGAGCGGCCCATGAGGCGGGCATTGACCTGGCGGCCTCGGAATCGTCGCGTGCAAAAGCTTCAAGTGACATGGCCATCGTTAAAGCGGCGATCTCTGAAGTCGACGAGCAGGATTCGCAGGCTGGGATTCTGAAAGTATTGGTCAACCGCGCTGCGTCGTTTGCTCCGCGAGTGGCTTTCTTTGTCATTAAAGGCGATCAGAGTATTGGTTGGCGGGCGCGTGGCTTCCAGGGGACAGTCGGCGACAACGCGATTCACCAAATGTCGTTTCCCCTTGCTGCCGATACGTCGGTGGGACACGCTGCGAGGTCGGGTGACTCCTGGAGCGGCAGCTCGAGCTCGCATCCGGAAAACCACCTGATTCTCAACCGGCTTGGTGACGAGCCGCCCTCAAGGATTGTTGCGATTCCACTTGTCGTGCGCAATCGAGCAGTGGCGGTATTGTATGCCGACTCAGCTGACCTTGATTCCGATGCGATCAATTTGGAGGCGCTCGAGACCTTGGTGCGTGTCTCCGGAATGGCGGTAGAACTGCTGGTGGCGCGTGCAGCTCCGGCAACTCAACCGGCTGCGACTCCGCCTGCTGAAGAAGCGGCGGTCCCGGAAGAACCAACCTACGCGCCAGTGGTGGAGTATGACGAGATCACTCCGGTTGTAGAAGAAAGCGCACCGCCGGCTGAGGTCAGAGATTTTGAAGCAGGCTGGCGAGATCGAACACCTGAAACTGCCTGGCAGCCGGAGTCGCAGCATGTTGAGCCCGAGCATGTTCAACCCGTGGTCGAGCAGCAGCCAGAGCCACCGACTTATGCACCGGAAATCGAAGCGGCGCCGGCAGCAGTCGAAGCACCCATAGAGATAGCGGCGGAACTTGCGCCGGCGGCGGAAGCGCCTGCTCCGGCGACCACGCCGCGACGACGATATGGCCAGGATGTTGAGTTGCCGGTGGAAGTGGCAAGCGAAGAGGAGCGACGACTTCATAACGACGCACGCCGTTTTGCCCGGCTGCTGGTTTCGGAAATCAAACTCTATAACGAGCAGAAGGTTGCTGAGGGCCGTTCCGAGGGCGATCTTTACCAGCGACTGAGAGAGTACATCGATCGCTCACGCGAGATGTATGACAAGCGCGTCAAGCCGGAAGTGGCACAACGTTATGATTACTTCCACAACGAATTGGTGAATACGCTTGCAGAAGGCGACGAAGCCAAGCTTGGCAGTACTTATCCGGGGGCAACGGTCTCGGCATAAAAACAGTTTCAAGTTTCTAGTTTCAAGTTCCAGGTTTTGAGTTTCGAGTTGAGACAAATCGCCCCCGGAATGCATCTAATCAGGGCGATTGGGTTAAACTTGAAACTTGAAACCTGGGACTTGAAACTGTTTTAGGGGGGTCTGTGAATAAACTTGGTAAGTATCGTCTGACGCTTGTTGTCATTGGCATCGCCGTAGTCGTCGGCGCTTCGCTTCCAGCCTTCATGACCGCAAGCTGTCTGACTCGACAGCAAACTCCAGCTGAACTAAGAGCACTCGAAGGACTGCGGGTGATGACTCGCGGCGGTGTGTTGCCGTCGGAAGATGTGGTGGCGCGCATCGAATCAGATTATCCGCGCACGAAAGCTGCTGCACTTGCGAGGATCGTTCGCGCCCGCATCCGGCTAAACGCGAAAGATTACGCAGGCGCCGCGTCGCTGCTTGATGCGAGCGTTATCCGTGATCGCAGCTCGCTTGGCGATTACGCGCTTCTGATGCGCGGCGGCGCGCTCGAACAAGCGGGCAGGTTACCGGAGGCGCGCGCGGCTTATGAAGAATTGCTCGCCGCCTATCCTGGCTCTACGCGGGCGCGTGAAGCGAGCTTGCGAGTCGCCAACATCCTTATGCGTGGCGGTTTTGCGGTCGCGGTCGCAAGTCAATTAAAGGATCTGGTGGCGAAAGACGACCCTGCCGCGCTTCTGCAGACAGCCCGGGCTTCTGAACAAACTGCTGATTCGACGGGCGGTCTTTCCGCCTATCGTCATCTGTATTTTTATGCGCCTGCCACGGCGGAAAGCGCGGAAGCTGCGACGGCGATCACCCGATTGGGTTCGTCGCTGTCGCCTGCAAACGCAGACGAGGCAATGGCGCGCGCGGAAAAACTCTATGCGGCGAAGCGATTTCTTGACGCGACGCAGGCCTACGGTGATGCCTTCACCAGGTTTCCTGGTACGGCGACCCCTGCAGCCCAACTGCATCGCGTGATTGCTGCCACTGGCGTTAAGAAAACAGCTGATGCGATTTCCGCCCTGAATGCCATCCCGTCCTCCGCGGGCGAAACACGTGCTGAAGCGCTTTACTACGTTGCCCAGGGCTACGCGCGTGCGAAGCAATGGGATCAAGCACGCGCCACTGTCGAAGAGTTGCGGCGAGGTTTTGCCGGCAGTCCATTCACTCCGCGCGCGCTGGTTAGCGTTGGACAGATCGCAAAAGACGCGAACAACGATACCGACGCCTCGTATTTTCTGCGCACCGCGGTGACCGGGTACCAAGGTTCGGCTGAAGTTGCACAGGCGCAGTTTGACCTGGCCTGGATGACTCACGAAAACAAAACTTTTTCCGAGTCGTCGAAGCTTCTAACTGAGCATCTGGCTTACTACGCCGACAAGAACACCGACAATCGCGGTCGCGCCGGCTACTGGGCAGCGCGCGATTCGGAGCGTGCCGGTAAACTCGGCGAAGCGCGGGCACTTTACAACGCGATGCAGGGTCGCTACGACGCCAACTGGTACGGCTATTTGGCGAAACAGCGTCTGGACGCGATGATGCGCGGCGGATTCGGAACAATACCGCCAAAAACTTTCCCTCCGGATTCGGTGGTGGCACGCGCAATCGCAAATTTGCAAACGGTCTCTGTGGCTGAAGAGACAGCCGGTGCGAATGAAGACAAGGTGATTGCAAAGTCTGATGAGCTGAACAACGTAGGCTTGAACGACTGGGCGTTGGAAGAGTTGGCCGTGGCATCTGCGTCAGCGGGAAATAGTCCGAAGGTAAACCTGGCGATCGCACGAGTCTATCGTTCTGAGGAAGATAACGTGCGCGCGTTGAACGTGCTTAAGAAAAGTTTTCCTGACTATTCGCAGATGAAACCGGCAGAGATGACGCGCGAAGAGTGGGACGTGTTTTATCCGCTTTCCTACTGGGACATTATCGTTCAGGAGTCTCGCGCTAAAAGTCTCGATCCTTATCAGGTGGCCGGCTTGATTCGCCAGGAGACAGTCTTCATGTCACGCGCGCGATCGTCTGCCAGAGCCTATGGCTTGATGCAATTGCTCGTACCAACTGGAACGTTGACCGCGAAGAAGTATGGAGTAGAACGCGCAATCACTGAGGAGTCGCTGTACGAGCCACGCTTGAATATTCAACTTGGCACTGCATACCTGCGCGACCAGATGGACAAGTTTGGCCGCATCGAATATGTGGCAGCGGCTTACAACGCAGGCCCACTTCGGGCGGTGCAATGGCGTTCGACTTTGCCTGCGGAAATGGATGAATGGGCTGAGGCAGTTCCGTTCAAAGAGACTCGTGGCTATGTGCAGGGCGTAGTGCGAAACCGGCTGCAGTATCAAAGGCTATATGATGCAGACGGAAAATTCCGTCCTGAGGTTGGCACGCGGGCGGTGACAAAACAACCGGCGGCAGGAGCTTCGCCGGCGGCAACTCCCGAAGACTCGTCAGTGCGAAAACGGCGAGTTACGGGCAATGAAAGTGAAGAATAAGTCTCAAGTGATTTGCTGGGACCGCGGGCGTCCCGCCCGCAACGCACCGAAGGTGCGCAGGTTCTGGATCAATCCATTTT
>JBOGOP010000135.1:0-13929 GCA_050747225.1 Pyrinomonadaceae bacterium | reverse complement strand
TTTTTCGTTCGTCTAATCGCCCAACACCTTCTGTCTGGTCGGATTGACGATGAGAGGTCTCGGCGAGAATGCTTCGATAAAGATATGCCTTTTCAACCCTCTTGGCTGCTCTTGTTCCTACTTCAAGCTTCCCAGCCGTGTGAACTCTAGCTACGAGATGCAAGGTCAAAGGCCAGCTTACGAGATGTTGTAAGGGTGGCTTACGCTCTTTTCCCTGTTCCTTTTCGATAAACTGTTCGGGATGAAACGTACCACCAGGACCCTTCTTATGGAGCAATCGCCATTTGGTTCCCCAAGCCCTGACTCGCAATTTATCGAATGGCTGTAGCGATAGGACTTGAGACCCGTTGGGCAATCCTTCCCCGCGAGGAAAAAGCGTGTCACGCCCAGAAACTATTGCCTTTGCGTTCCGAAGAGGACCAGAGCCGAGATCCTCGCGCAGCACATTGAAGAAGTGTCTGAGCCGAGCCCGACTAGCCATCACCAATTCGTCGAAACCGTCGAGAATAAGAATCAAGTTTGGGATTTCTCGTAGGTCGGCAAGTCGACTAGCAAGTCCCAGTTTTTGAAGCGAATCCTCAATATATTGTCCAATTTCAGCGCCCTCTTTTGCCCGACGCAATCTGAGGAACACCGGATGGATTGCTGGGTCAGATGCTAATTCGCTGGCCATAATCCTACAGAGCGTCGATTTACCCGACCCAGGTCCACCGCAGAGAATGACCAGATCCTCGCCACTTAGTCGCGAGCTGATAAGCGCACCCAAGAGTCGTCCCAAGTCGGGCACAGGTTGCGCCTGCCCAGCGTCGCCCTCCGCACCTTGAACATGGTAAAAGACGTGCGGCTGAACAAAAACTTTTCTTACACCGAATTGCTCATTAAACATCGTCTCTTTTTGATCGGGCAACAGGCTGAGCGTCTTTCGGTAACTATCCCAAGCCTTTTTCTGATGTAGCTTGAGTGCTTCAGCCGGGTCAGTCCAATGTGCGAGCGTCTCTCGAATCGCAGCCAAGTCGCTAACCAATCGCGACGACGTTTCCTGCTGCTGCGTCAAGGCCAGATAGTTTCTCATCCATTCAGCTCCGTCATCATTTCCAGCCAAGTAAACTCGAAATCGCTTTCTAGCTTCCTGTTTGCTCTTTTGTCCGATGTGGACCGCTATGTGCGGAGGACAGCCATAATAAGTAAGCGTGGAAATGCTCCATTTCTCAAAAGCGCCGTAAAGCGGAACTTCACCGCTCAGCGGCTCAACGCAAAACAAATAGGTAACCTCTGCTTCATCGAGATTCTGCAGTTGAATCCTCATTTGCTTCGCGAGATCCTTTACTTCAGCAGGTTTGATTTCAACCTTCTCAGCTTTTGTCTTCTTTAGTTCTTCGATCTGATTGATAGTTTCGGCCAATGCTTCGATAAAACACTGTTGGCACGTTATGTAAAAGAGAATTCGAAACCTATCGTATGGAGGAAGTTGCCGTTCCTCATCTTTTTTACCACCCGCCAAGCGTCGCACGATATTTGTACCAGCACTCAATGCGCCTCCAGCGGTCTTAAGAATGAGCGCAATACCGACAGCCAAGCTCACTGGCTCGCCAGACATTGCAACCGCTGCAAATGCAAACAAGGTCGACACTTCCACTAGAAGCTTCGCATCCTTTTCGAGGTTCTCCGTCAAAGATTCTTCAGTGGTTTTTCGATTTATCTTGAGGCTCATAAATCCTTTCAACTTAGCGGTCGCGGGACAGTGAAAGTAACGGTCGGGAGGTTAACCGGAGGCTCCCCAGAGAAACTCGTCCTTTCAGACGTGATTGAGATGTGAAACAGCGGCTTATCGTATTCGAGAACAAATCAACTGACAAGACTTAGCGAACCAAATTTCGGGTTGGGCTTGTCGAAAAGTTCCCATTTGGTTGCCTGCTGATCGCTAAATCCGGTGGAAGCCTTTGAGAATGTCCCTAGTAGCGAGCCGGAGAATCACCGGTCGGCCGTGCGGACAGGTCGTCGGTGAAGATGTTTTAAGTAGCCGATCAATTAGCCAGCGCATCTTCTCCGGCGTGAGCGACATGTTCACTTTGATCGCTGCGTGACAGGCAAGCGAGGCGGCAATATCGTCGCGCAACGTTTCGCGAGCGCTGCCCTTTTTTTCAGCATCAACAGTATCGAGAAGTTCCGCAAGCATGTTGCGCGCTTCACCGGCGGGCAGATCGGCGGGCGTTGCCTTGATCGCGACAGTGCGACCCGATAAGCGCATCAGTTCAAAACCGTAGCTTTCCAACTCCGAAGCGAGCGCGTCGAAAACCGAAGCCTGGGCCGGTGTCAGGTCGAAAGTTTCCGGGATTAAGAGCTGCTGCGACTCGGGCTGTCGCGCCGACTCCAGCACACGATACTTATCAAACAGAATACGTTCGTGGGCGACGTGTTGATCGATTAGCAACAAACCTTCGCTGTCAGTGGCGATGATGAAGCTTTCGTCGAGTTGACCGAGGGGCCGGATGTCGTTTGAGAGTGATTCGACTGAGACTTCGCGAGTGAACTTTTCAGCGGAGTTGAGTGGTGGCAACTGCGTCGCGGACCCGCCCGCTACTGCAGGCGATATTGAGACGTTCTGTTTTGAGGTTGAGCCAAGGCCACGATCTGCGGGCGAGACGGCCGCGGTCCCAGTATTTGGTTGACTTTGGACATTGGACGTTGGACTTTGGACTGCCGTCCCCGTTCCGTATTCGTCTGTGCGAGCTTGTCTGGTTTCACTTTGGACGCTTGCCAACTCTTCCTCTTCTTGAATTGATGAAAATTCAATCCGAGGTTGAATCACCGGCGCAGAGAATTCGCGCGACGGTTGCGCGGCGTAGTCACGGCCGGGAATCGCGGGACCGCTAACTTCGCTTGCGGCTGCGGACATCGTTGCCGCAGATTCAGTCGACTCTGTTTTGATCGCGACCTCTGTTTCAAATACCGATTGCGCGTCAGCGCGAACGTAGCCGGCGCTGGCCAACGCCGCGCGTACCGCCTCCCGAACCGCATCAGCCACTGCTGCGGCACGGCGAAACCGAACTTCCGTCTTCGCCGGGTGCACGTTGACGTCTACCTCTTCGAGCGGTATCTCGATGAACAAAAGCGCGGCCGGATAAACTCCGTGTGGCAGGACTGCCCGATACCCTTCCGAAAGCGCGCGAGCAATCAGGCGATCTCTGACAAAACGACCGTTTACAAACAAGTATTGCGAATCACGCGAGGTACGCCGGTCGCGTGGCGCGGAAACGAAACCGCTCACGCGCGCGATCTGTGCCGGACCGCCACCCACTGCCAGCAGGTTGTCGAGAAACTCCGCGCCGAAAACCTGATAGGCGCGCTCGCGCAGATCGTTTGCCGGCGCAACGCGCAATACTTCGCGGCCATTGTTGGTGAGCGTGAAAGCAGTTTCAGGATGCGCCAGCGCGTAGTGAGTTACGAGATTGGTCAGATGGAAACTCTCCGTAGCCTCTGACCTCAGAAATTTTCGCCGCGCCGGCACGTTGAAGAATAGATCGCGAACAGCGATGGAAGTGCCGCGTGGGTGCGCTGCGTCTTTTACGTCGCGCATCTTGCCGCCCTCGATCAAGACGCGCGTCGCGCCCGGGGTGTCTTCAGTTTTAGTGGTGAGTTCGACCCGCGCCACGGAAGCGATTGAGGCGAGCGCTTCGCCGCGAAATCCAAGCGTGGCGATGCTGCTCAGGTCTTCCGACCTGGCAATCTTGGAGGTTGCATGGCGCTCGAAGGCAAGCACCGCATCATCGCGAACCATTCCCTCGCCGTCGTCGGAGACTTTCAGCAGCCGGCGTCCACCGGATTCCACGTCGATCACGATGCGTCGCGCTCCGGCGTCAATCGCATTCTCGACCAACTCTTTAGCTACCGACGCGGGACGTTCAACGACCTCGCCGGCTGCAATCTGGTTGGCAACGTGATCTGGTAACACTCTGATAATTGACATCTGTTGATAGCGGGCTGGGTTTTGAGAGTTTGTGTTTTTTAACTTCGGACTTTGGTCTTTGGTCTTTGGTCTTCGGTCTTTGGTCTTTGAACTTTGTGCTTGGTTCTTTGATTGACGAGTCAAAATCTCCAAGCACAAAGCTCAAAGTTCAAAGTTCAAAGACCAAAGACCAAAGACCAAAGACCAAAGACCAAGGTCCAAAGTCCGTCTTCCTAAAGGAAGACAATCTGATGCTCATTCGATCCGATATTGATCGCGTTGTAGATCCAGTCCACAACGTAACGACCGTGGCGCGCCAGTAGCGAGGTGATGTTGATGTGCCGCTCTTGCAGCGTCTTGTGCGGAAACAATTGATCGAATGCGCGTTCCAGTTGCCTTTGCACCGCTTCATCTCGCGCCATCTGGGCGCGATGAAAGCGCGAGCGCAACCCATCAAGCTGGTAGTTGATTTTTCGGCGGCCGGTTTCTAGCGCATCGGCCAGTGTCGGATCAACGCTGCGCAGTTCTTCGCGTAATTCATCAAGCTCACTGTTAACTCTTCCTTCTGCCCTGGCAAACGACTCAGCAGTCTTCGCGCCAAGGTGCTCCTCCACTACTCGTTTTAAAACGCTCTCCGGACCTTCGAACAAATCAACGACTCCAAGCCCGTACCGCTCCAACACGCGGCCTGTATGTCGCTCAATCATCGTCAAGCTCGAGCGCGGCAGTATCGGCGTAATCGGTCGTTCGAGTAGGCGATAAACTTCGCCGGTCTGCGCAAAGTAAGCAATCTCGGCGGCGCCGCCGTAATAAGCGATCGTCGGCAGGAGATAATCCTGAACCACGGCACGCAAGGTAACGTTCGGACTAAATTTTTCTGGCTGTGTCAGCGCCAGGTTTGCGAGCTCCTGCACACTGTAGGATTCATCAGTCTGCTTGGTTGTGTACTTCCCGTCACCGGAGCGAGTCAGAGCATGCCGCGCTCCGCTGTCATCGTGAAGGAAAAGCGGGAAAGAATTCTCCGACGCTGTAACCTGCGCGTGGTAACCCGCCTCTACAAGTCTTTGACTGCGGGCTTCTATCGCCGTAGCAATGTCGTGCGCGCGCAAGGCCGCCTTTGCATATAGCGGCGCCGCCAGCGCTTTCAGTCTCGAATCAAGCGGATCGAGCAGCACCAGTCCATGCTTGCCCAGCAGCGAAGTCATCATTCGCGCAAACGCTTCACCATACGAGCGCCCGGGACGCCACGCATCTCGCAACACGACTTCAAGATCTGGCGTGAACTCAGAACTGGGAAGGAGTTCGAGTAGTTGAGTAACAACGGCATCGATCGAACTGTCGATAACCACTCGCCCTACCGGCTGACCCTCCTGATGCAAATCCGGAGACGCTTGCACGTCAGCCAGCTTGCAATCACGACCTATGAACTCTGCCTTGGCAACTTCAGGAAAATCGTGATCTTCAGTCGCAATCCAGAAGACAGGAACTGCCTTCGTTTGGCGTTGCGTCAAACAGCCGGCGAGTTTCACCGCCGACAGCGCTTTGTAGATCGTGTACAGCGGTCCGGAAAACAAACCAGCCTGTTGACCCGAAACCACCGCCAGGCAATCCGCATCCCTCAACAGTTGAATGTTTTTCAGCGTCTCTTCGCCTGCACCCCATGCGGCATTCATGTCCTGCAGCGCGACGCACAGTGCGCCGCGATCGGTCTGATGCGCGGCCAGAACTTCTGGAGCGCGCGCGGGCAATTCGTGATGAAACCGCACGGCGGACGGATAAAACTCGCGCAACGCGGTTGGATCATGCAGGTAGTCAAGGAAGAGGCGCGTTTGATGGGGGATGCGTTCGAAAGAAAGTGTTTCGACCCGCAAGCCGGATTCTTCAGGCGTGCTGTAACAAGCAGGTTCGGCGGTGCTCAATTTGTTCTTACTCCCTGGGGAAGCATTTTACGCGGGTTGCGTGGGTTGTCCAGTGAGGTGAGCTACTGCAGTTGAAAATCGATCAACGAGGTCCGATCCACTAAATCACACAAAACTAGACTAACGACATTTCGTGTTCGTTCGTGTCATTTCGTGGATCGCATCTTCCTCAACATTTTGATTAACAACAACTACTTCAGAGTCGCGCTCTTTGGACTCTCGATTAATCCATTTGCGGTATCTGCGCCTTGGCGGTTTCGACCTCTGCTTCTGTCAAACATCTGTGAATTTCCTCGCGCGCCTCGTTGTCCGGCGCCCGGAGTGGCGCGCGCACGGTTCCGCCAACGTAACCTTTCATTTCAAGTGAGGCCTTGAGGCCGCCGATGCCAAAACGGATCGTCACGGCCTCGGCTAGCGGAGTCAGTTTAGCCTGTAACTTCGCAGCAGTAGCAGCATCGCCCGTCTCAACGGCGCGGGCGATCGCGATGCAAATATCGGGAGCGACGCAACCCACCGCCAGGATTCCGCCGCAAGCTCCAGCGCTTAGTGCCTGATGGAGTACCGTTCCGTTTCCGGTGAGCACAGCAAAGTCTTCGCGCACGAGTTTGATTGTTTCTCGCAACCCATCGAGGTCAGCGGAACTGTCCTTGATGCCGATAATGTTTTTGTGTTCACTCAAACGCGCCGCGGTTTCGGGCTCAATCTTGATACCTGTCAGTGCGGGCATGCTGTAAAGAATTACAGGTACGGGAGACTCGTCAGCGATGCTCTGGTAGTGGGTTATCAAAGCCTGCTGCGTGATGCTCGGACGGTAGAAGTGCGGCGTAATGACTAAGAAAGCGTCAACCGGCACTGCGGCGACAACACGCTTGATTTCGTTAATGGTGCCACGCGTGCTCTGCTGACCGGCGCCGGCGATAAAGGAAAGTCTCTCATTTGCCGCTGAAACTTCCCGCCACGCGGTTTCGATTACTTCAAGATACTCACGCTCGTCGAGATGCACTCGTTCGCCGGTGGAACCAAGCAGTACATAGCCGCTGATTCCGCTCAGGTTCCACTTCGCAATGTTTGCACGTAAGCCTGCGAAGTCAACATTGCCGGCGGCATCGAAAGGCGTGGTTATCGGCAGCATGACGCCGCGCAAATCTCGAAGAGACAGCGCGGCGTCAGGGCTGTTTGATTTGTGGCTAAACGTTTGTTTCAAGACGCGGCATTATAGCCGCAGGCTCACACGGCCACAAATTCAGTTACTGCAACCCCGAGAATCCCTTACTCGACGGTCATAGTGTGACCTTATAGTGGTCGTTGAAAGTGAGTCGTTGGCGTTCACACCTTGTCCAGGGCAGCCCACGTCTTCGGTCCAACAATGCCATCAGGAACCATGCCCTGACTGCGCTGAAAGGCGCGTACGGCGGCTTCTGTTTTTGGCCCGAAATTTCCGACTTGCTCGACTCCGAGTTTTGCCTGAATCTGTTTGACCAGATCGCCCTTTGCGTTGCGGCGCAGGGTCGGACGACCAAGAGGTCCACCCGGTACTGCAGGCGGCTCAGCGGCAGGGATAAGTACTGGGGGTGGCGCTGTTCCGGCCATGATTGCGGCAAGCGACGCACGGAACGCGTTCATATCAAAGCTGGGGTCGGGCTTGCGGCCCAGCTTACCATGCTTGTCCCTTGCATATTCCTTGTGTCCGGCGCAAAAGCTGGAATCTTTTCCAATGCGCGTCAGAATGGCAGCAACGCCGCGTTGGTAAGCATCCATTTGCACGGCAGGCCAAGGATCGGTCGGCTTGCCTGAGTTTTCCGCTTCAATGCCGATCGTGGTGGAGTTACCGTGGATGAAGTGACCGGTCGTGATGTCTTTAAACTCACCTGGCCCGGCATGGTTGGCCCGGCCGGCCGAGAAGACAATCCAGGTGCCGTCTCGACCAAGTCCTAATTGAGCCAAAGGACCGGGAAGATCGGGGCGCCCCTTGATAATCGTGTTGAAACTTGGGTAGTTTCCACTTCCGGGACCGGGACCGGCGGTGTGGTGACAGATTACGCCCGAAATTGTTCCTATGTCGTGGCTTCCACGGTTTTGCCAGCCATCAACTTCCGAGACTTTCAGACCGGCAGCCTTTAGCACATCGGGTAACCATGTTAATGAATGTGGCATGTTAGGCTACGCCTCCTTCCGCTTCGGGTAGTTCTTCGTCTGGTGTCTCATCTGTGATTTCGACGTCGCATCCATCGAAGTCCTTCTCGTCGTCTTCAGCATCCGGGATATTTGTTTCCTCTTCCATTTTGTTTGTTCCTCTCTTTCTTCATTGTTTCTCCTGTATGTACAAACTAGTGAACTCCTGCGTTGCTAAGGCTTCTTAGGTGGCGTTGGCGCACCCGGATTGAGTGCCTCCTGCGGGTGGGAATTCGCCCCCGCCTCAGGCTTCGACAGCAATGTCTCCGCCACTTCCCGCAGTTTGAGGACAGCCTGCGGACTGAACATACCGATCAAGGCCGCGAACGCAGCAAAGCCAAAAGGACTCGTTTCTTTGAAAGAAGACTGAGGAGAGAAGAATCCCCCGCGGACTACCAGATAGAAAACCAGCGCCAGCGTAGCCCCCGCAAAGGGCAAGACCACATACATCGCCAGCCAACTTTTCACCAGCCGTCGATTACCGACATACCAGTAGACCGAGCGCAGATCATGCAAGATACTTCCGAGTGCGCCAGCCAGCAAAACCAAGAGCAGCAGCCGTTGCTCATCCCAGAGCTTAAATGACCAACCGAAAAACGAGACGGCCACGGGCTCCGGTTGCGGGGAGGCAGTCGGCGCAGGGCCTGTACTTGGTGAAGGAGAAGCCTGGCCTCCAGTAGCGGCGCCACCCGTTCGCGGTGGTGTGGCCGTTGGCGTCGGCGTTGACGCGGGAGTTTGTCCAGCGGCGGGCGTTGGCGTCGTCGCCGGAGTAGCAGTTGCAGTAGGAGTTGAGGTCGCCGTGGCGGTTGGAGTAGGAGCGGGATTCGCGTCTGCCCTTTCTCTCGATGGCGTCGGAACAGGCCACACTACCACCAACCCATAAATAAGTAGGAGTGTGAATACTACGAGGTATACACAAAGCGCCACGATGCCGACCGTGCCGACGAGACCACTGCCCGGACCCGCTCCAGCTTCAGTTGACGGATTCATGCCCGGGGTATTGAGGTCGACCTCGCTGCGGTTCTCGTTCTCTTTTTTTCCTTCTGGAGGTAATAGTTGCGACATCGGGGGCTTCTCCTTTTGATTCGTGGAGGCGGTGAATAAGTCTTAGAAACTTGAATTGCGACGTTGAAGAGTTTCAGGCCGGCTCATCGACCAGATTCTGCTCGTGAATAAAGCCAAAAATATTCCCGCCGGTCCCGGGCGTCCTTCTTGTCTTTGAAAAGTAGTCACCGCAGCCTTCGTAGTAGTCTCCCGTAACGCCTTCCTAAGGTTGAAATGAACCGCGTTTATCAGAAGCGAGCCCGCTGGTAACTGCCTGTCTGACTCGATTTGCGCGAGGGGTGGAATCGGTCATGGTTGTACTACTCCGGCGCTGGATATAGACATTCAACAAGTTGGCCTCATCTTGATCGTTCCATGCAGCCGGATCACTTTTTCCTGTTGAAGTAATGAATTGATCTACTGCGCCGGCAAGCGTTCCGGGAACATGCGCCGGACGATTCACATGTTCGTCGAGGATCAATGCCACGCCGAATTCTGAACTTACAAAGTCCGCAATAAACTGATTTCGGATTTTGTGTTTTGGATCGCGATAGAAGAGATCGATGCGACTGGCCGCGTATTCAACTTCCACCTGGCGCATCGTATTGTCCTGGCCTGCGCGAAAGAAGCGAAAGGCCATTTCCAATTTCCGCAGTTTGTTTTCCTTGTCTGACGCTTTTCTAACTACCGAACCATTTAACGAGAAGAATCCCGTCGGCGGTTGACCCGGCGGGCTACTCACAGATGCGACATCAAGCCCGAATTGGCCCAATAGTTGATTGAAGACCGTCGCGCTTGTTTGCTTGAGTTGGTTGACCATTGCCGGTAGTTCTCCCGCCCCATCATCGGCGCCCACCGTCCATTGAAAGCAGCCGAACGTCAGAAATGCATTGTCGAAAGTATTGATCGCTTCCAGTTTTCCCTCATTTACTGATACTGCCGACATGACCCGCAGGCGCGACGGCGATAGGTTGGGAAACGAGCTCGGGTTAGCTCGAACGAAGTCGGCAATGGAAGTATTTCCAAAATTGAAGACGCCCTGATTCTTTCTGGTCCCGAAGACCGTGCCATCGGGAGCGACGGCCTTGTTCCCTTCAAAATGAAAAGTGCCTCCCATAGTGCCTCCTACGCTACCGCTCCAGCCACGTTGCGTTTGATAAGACTTGCCTTAACGAAGCCGACTGTCCGGCGGCACTGACTTTAAGGAAGTCGCCTTGATCCTACGAGGATTTCGACAGTCGTACCCTTGTGGCAACACCCTGATGACTGTGCCACCCGGAGTGGCGCGCAGGTTCAAGCCTTGGGGGATTACAGTGCCCGTGTTCGCCACGGTTGTATCCAAATCATTTGTCAGCCGCGTCTAGGTTATCTAGACCTCACCGCCTTTACGTTTACGGTTTATTAAAGGGATTGAACTTTGCGAAGATTGAATCCAGATCAAAGGTGAAACCAAAGTTGCCCCTGAGTTCTCTCTCTTTGATCAACTCCGTCCGATTTGCGTAACTGAATGAAAGAGGAATTTTGAAGGCAGTCCCTCTAATAGGAATGGTCAGCTTGGCCTGAAAGGTGGCAATGTCGCCCTTGGGAACAACGAGAGTACTGCCCAGTATGGGTTCATCCTCCAGCAATCGTTGGTAACGGCCGCCAAGGCTAACAAGGAATTTGCCGGTCTTGGTGATGTCACCGATCGGTACATCTAATTGTCCAGCGAACCGAAAATCGCGCAAAGTCTTTGCATTTGGTCCAGTTGGTTTGGAGTTGTAGATTGTTACCGACGCGTTACCAGTGAAATCGATTGAGCCGTTGTAAGCGCCCTTCTCGGCGAGGAACCTGAAATTAGAAAGGCTGGGTGTTCCCACCGGCCGGGTGTTGTTGTAATCAAAAGTGGCAATCCAACCGTTTGAAATCTCGTCGAGGATGTTGTTTCGCTGATCGAGGAAGGCCTCAACATCTGTGCCAACCTGCTTAACCACGACGATTTGTTCGGGCGGCAACTGGACGGCCATGAGTTTGTTCAGTTCCGCCACCAGTGTAGTTTCAATTTCCGCAACAGTTGTCTTTCCTGACAATGCGGCGTTTGCATTTGTCAGCCATGTATTAAAGTTAGCGTTAGCGGGCGAAGGCGTAGCAAGGCCAATGACGAAAAAATTCAGCGACTGGGCCAGGTTAGTGGCTTGGACCTTGGTGAGCTCGTTCCACTTGTCGGTGTACTTTACGTCACGGGGATCTCGCTGGTCGACAATGTTGTACTTAAACGAGAAGCCAGAGAGTTGTTGCCTGGAGCCCGTAAAGGTCCCTGGTTGCGTTCCTCGACTCGTGTCAAATGAAAGTCCGAATGAGAACTTCCGCAAGAACTTCGTAAAATCATCCTGCTCCTGGAAGGCACTGATAAAGCCCTTCCTGGCCATGGCCTGGACAAGGCCTACCGGATTTCCGGTAAACGTCATCGTTGAGCCATCAGTCGTTTTTTTCAGACCGCCATTCTCTACACCAAAACCCAAGATGGCAGGAATGCCCGCCTTCGCTACCAGAGATGTGCCGCTCGATTCGGATGCTCCTTCATTCTTGGCATGACTGGCATCTTCCGCCTGAGCAGTCAACTCCGGAACAACAATCTTTTGGATAGTTGGCAACTGACCCCTTGCAATCGTAAGGGCCATCAAGGGAGCGTAGGTCCGGAAATCCAGGGTGGCCTCGCTGGGATTACTTCCCGGCACGTTCGCTTTGGCTTCATAGATTGAACAGACGACTGCCCTAATCTGCCGCTGAAATTCGACGTCGGGCGTGACGATACCCGGAGGACGATCCGCGCAGGCTGGATCTTGGGTTCCAACAACCGGTGCAGCTGGGTTCGTTGTAGCCCGCGGTCCAAGCACAGCGGTTGCGGAAGTGGTCGTCGTAGCCAACGGCACTGTGGTGGCGGGAGCGTGTGCAGCTGCCAGAGGCATGGCCGCAACGGCATTGCCCGGCTCATTGGGTGCCTCACCAGCGGCTTCGTTCGAAGGAACTATCGTTTCAATCCGACTGTCACTGCTTTGCGGGTGGGCATCTTGCCCAGTGGCCGAGACGGCGGTTGACGCTTTCATCAGTTGCCGCATCTGCTGATCGAGTTGTCGAATCGTGCTCGTGACCGCGTTCGACTCCCTAGCCGTCAATTTTCCACGCAGACTTGATCGGAGAGCATCACGTTTTTGCCGCAGCAACGCATGGAGTTCGCCTCGCTTCTCGAATAGGAGTTCGTTCAGTTGCTCTCGGGTCTCGGGTGGAATGTTCGCATCTCCAACCAGGGCTTCGAGCTTCTGCACCGTACTCTTCATCTGGGTGAGTGTTGTCTCGTCAAATGCTTGCTGGGCGCAAACAAAGGATGCACACACCAGGACAAGCGTAACCGCGAGAACGTTCATCGCTTTTAGCCGCATTTTCTTTCCTCCATCGGACTGGCAACTCTTTCGAGTGCGGTTTCTATAAGTGATTCATAGATGTCAACATAGATCCTGCTAGAGCACATCGATTGTGTAGGAGATGGAGCCGAAGGCGACACCAAACTGTTTACGGTTGAAAACGGACGGGGGTCCGCCGTTGCTTCCAGTAACTGTGGTTTGAAAGGCCCCGCCCTGGCCGACGAAAGTGAAGACCAGTGTGAGCACACTCGGGTCATGGGCAGCCTTGTTCAACTTGAACGTGAACGGATTCGGAAGAATTCCTCCCTTAACTCCATCGAGCGCGAAAGCAACAGTGTCTCCTGGTTTCGCGGAAACCGCTTTGACTGTAATTTCCTCTTGATCGTCTCCTGCTAGATCCAGAGGATTGTTGTTTATGATCTGCATCTTGATTCCTCCTATGATGTTCCGTTTCAATTCGTAGTTGAACTGGGGTACGCATTTCCTAAACTTGGCGGGCTCGACTGGAACTCCGCGATGCGACTAACCGAATGATTAGACCTGCGAAGTGACCGGAGCTTTTCAAGGAAAAAGTGGTGTGCATTCGCCACAGTCGATTGCAGTTGACTGAAAGCAATTGCAGTTGTGTGCGCTATTTAATCGAGGATCATGAGAACGCGCGCACGATATTCCAAGCACCCAGCCTTGTCAAGAATTTTTGCAAGATTCTTTGTAAGGTCAGACATCGTCCTGTCTGGCCGTTAGTTCTATTTTGGTGTTGGTGAGACTTGCTGCCTTACAATCACGGCCAGAACTGCTGCTGCCGTAGCCATAATCGCTCCCACCTGTCCCGAACTCAGGCTAAGGCCAAAGCTGAGGCTCAGAGCGAGGATGGCCTGCACCGCTCCCAGGATAACTGCTGGTTCACGTCCAAACATGTGAGGTCTCCTTTCAAATCGTCAGTTGGTGAGTTGTTTTTGAGCTTCCCGCTGGTTTGGGAATCCGGTGACCCTTTGGCGCCGTCATGTTCTGCGCCCGCCCATCATCGTCTTCCTTATGCTATTAATGACAGACGGAGCAAAAACATTTCAGACAACGAGATTTTCTTCTATTGCTGCCGGCTTGACCCTAACCAGTAACGACCCGATCATGGGCTAAAAGTATCGGGAGCTTTTGCTAATATTTCATCCGAGTGGCCGAACCCAAACATGAATAAATATCGCTTCGTACAACTCGACGTATTCACGGAAGAGCCCTTTACCGGCAATGCGCTGGCGGTGTTTCCAGAGGCCGAGGGACTCAGCGACGACGAGATGATGAAGATCGCGCGCGAGATGAATTTGTCGGAGACGGTGTTTGTTTTGAAACCTGAGACCGCTGACCGTGGACCGCAGACCGCCGAAGACAGTCAGCAGTCGACCGTCAGCGGTCAGCCGTCGGCTCTCCGTCGTTTGCGCATCTTTACGCC
>JBOGOP010000134.1:0-13956 GCA_050747225.1 Pyrinomonadaceae bacterium | reverse complement strand
ACAAGTCGCGACTGACCAAAGCGGTGACAGGTCACCGCACTCCAAAGAGTTGTATTAGTTCTTCGAGCCGGCAAGTTGCAGCCGAACAACCGAACGCTCCAGCTTCGCGCGCGCCTGTTCGAAGTCTTCTTCAGTTCCGCTCCACGCGGTCAGCTGCTTCTCCACATGCTCTCGCGCCAGCCGCGCTCGGGCGGCATCAATCTCTTCCGGACGTTCTGCAACCTCAGCCAACACCGAAACGACGTCGTCTTTAACTTCGATGAAGCCGCCGGAGACATGCAGTTGCAGCGTCTTGCCACCGCTCGTGTAGGAAAGTACGCCGGTTTGTAACTGCGAGATCAGCGGCGTGTGGCCTGGCAATATTCCCAGCTCGCCACCCAAACCAGGGGCAACCACCGCCTCAACCGATTCAGAAAGTACGCGACGCTCAGGTGTCACTACTTCAAGTTGGAGTATAGCCATAACTAACAAGGATGAAGGCGGAAGGATGAAGGATGAAAAAGGGCCAGGCTAGCCTCAGTTCACCTTCATCCTTCATCCCTCATCCTTCATCCTTCTATTTACTGAGCAATCGTCGCTCCCTTTTGCACCGCGTCTTCGATTGTGCCGACCATGTAGAAGGCCTGCTCCGGTAAATCGTCGTGCTTGCCCGCAACGATTTCGCGGAAGCCCTTGATCGTATCTTCCAGCTTCACGTATTTCCCTTCAAGGCCGGTGAACTGAGCAGCCACGAAAAAGGGTTGCGAGAAGAACCTCTGAACTTTGCGCGCCCGCGAAACGATCAGCTTGTCTTCATCAGACAACTCATCGAGACCAAGAATCGCAATGATGTCCTGCAAATCTTTGTAGCGCTGCAACACGAGCTTAACGTCCTGGGCCGTCTTGTAGTGCTCTTCGCCGATTATGCGCGGATCCAGAATACGAGAAGACGATGTTAAGGGATCGACCGCCGGATAAATTCCCAACTCGACGATCTGGCGCGAAAGCGCCGTCACCGCGTCGAGGTGAGCAAACGTAGTCGCCGGCGCCGGATCGGTGTAGTCGTCGGCAGGCACGTACACCGCCTGGATCGAAGTAATCGACCCGGTCTTTGTAGAGGTGATGCGTTCCTGCATCTCGCCCATCTCCGAGGCGAGGTTTGGCTGGTAACCCACGGCCGAAGGCATGCGGCCCAGCAGCGCGGACACTTCAGAACCAGCCTGCGTAAAGCGGAAAATGTTGTCGATGAACAACAGCACGTCCAGGCCCTTGTCACGGAAGTACTCGGCAACGGTCAGACCGGAAAGCGCCACTCGCAGACGTGCGCCCGGCGGCTCGGTCATCTGTCCGTAGATGAGCGCCACCTTCGACTGCCCAATCGCCTTCATATCCACCCTAGTCATGTCAAACTCGCCGGTGTCTTTGAAATGCTTATTGAAGTTCTCGCCAAACTGAATGACCTCAGACTCAACCATCTCGCGCAGCAAATCGTTGCCTTCGCGCGTTCGTTCGCCAACGCCGGCGAAAACCGAAAAGCCTGAACGAGCCTTCGCGATGTTGTTGATCAACTCCATCACGATAACCGTCTTGCCAACGCCGGCCCCACCAAAGAGTCCAATCTTGCCGCCGCGCACAAATGGCTGAATCAAGTCGATAACCTTGATGCCGGTTTCAAACATCTGCAGTTCGGTTGACTGCTCGTCAAAGCTCGGCGCATGACGGTGAATTGCATACCGCTCGGTGTGTTTCACATCGCCAAGATTATCAACAGGTTGCCCGATCACGTTGAGCACGCGCCCGAGAGTTCCCTCGCCCACCGGCATCGTGATCGGACCGCCGGTGTCGATAGCTTTCATGCCGCGCACCATGCCGTCGGTTGGCAACATCGAGACGGTTCGGACGCGGCCTTCACCAAGGTGTTGTTGAACTTCGGCTATCAGATCGATTGGCGTCGGGACATCAAAGCCCTCGGAGACGATGCGCAATGCCTGATAGATAGGCGGCAGTTGCTTCGCGGGAAACTCGACGTCTACTACCGGACCGATAATCTGCACCACGCGGCCGGTTGCTCCGGGGGTGGGAGTGGTATTTGCGCTGGACGTAGCCATACTTTCTTTCTGCTCCTCTTGCTGCCAATGAAGGCGAAAAAACGGGAAGGATTAAAAGCCAGTCAAGATAACATAAGGGCGAAAGTTGCGCCAAGCGGACGTATAACCAAGCTACTGATGCAGCATCGAGTTCAAGATCAGCCGAACCCGGTTGTAGGAAAACGTTAAGTATTGTTAGCACGAGACAGTTAGTTGCGAGTAGTCCAACCGAATCCAGCAATTGTGTTGATAACCTATTCTTTCTGAGCAGCCATCAGGGCGCAATTAAGCATCTGAAACCGGGCGGTCGAGGTTTCATTATCTCGCTTGAGTATCAAGGACGCTTCGGACCGTTATTTACAGCAGCAGCCAACAGGCAGACGGTCGTTAAGGATTGGCTGGAGGTGGCGCAGCGCGGAACCTGTCTTCGCCGGAAGAATCGCACGTCATCTCGATCACGCGATAACGCCTGCGCAGCTTCGCGAGTTCTCTAGTCTGACGTGCCAGCTGCTCCTGGTAATCATCCGGCGGATTACCCCAGCACCCGACCAATTGGTAAAAGCGAATTTCGGTGCCTTTGGCGTCCACCAGTCGGCCTTTCCGGCAACGCGCTCGTAGCTCTTTTAGTTTCTGGGCAACCGTAACCGTAACGACTTTGCCACTAACTCCAGATTTCGCTGCCTGTCTGGAGACAACGCTGGAGACTACGTCACTTGATTGGATCCCGGCAGGCAGGCAGCTATCCACCTTAGCGCCACACGCGGGCGGATGAGACAAGGGCGACAGCGTGGCCAGGAAAGCTGCACTCAAGAGAAATTGTATGGCCATGCGTGCCCCTTTTGATGAACGCGATTTCATAAGCAGTTTACTTGCTCTCCGCCCGAACGCGAAAGTGAAACTGCATGCTCAACGATTCGTTGACAGACTTCTGAGTTGAGGATAGATTTTCCAGCAGCTCAATAAGGACGCCCCGAAGGACCCACGCCGCAGAAACCATATCGGAAACCGAAGTTGTAGGTCACCAATACATTCGCCGCAATTGATAAGGAGTTTTTTCTGATGAATAGACATGCGAAAAGAAAAAGTCGGAATTCGTCCGGCAAAATCAGCCGTCTGATCTGGATCAGCATCATTGTGGCTGTTGTTGCTTTAGGGGCTACGGCGGCTGTTTCGCTGCGACCGAAGCTGCCGGCGAGTGGTGATCAAACAAACAACCCCCGCATCAACTTACATTCTCAAGTGCAAACGCCGGTGCCCCTTCATCAGCAGACGGGACAGATTAGGCCGTTGACGCAGGAGGAAGCGCAGAGATTGGCGGCAGAGCTTAAGCAACTCGTCAATCAGTCGACTGACAGATTGCAGTCTGTCCGGCACGCTGACGGCTCAGTGTCGATGGACTTGCAAGGACGATTTCAGAACATCGCAGTCGCCAAGCTGGATGAGGACGGCAAGCTGATTCAGTCATGCATCGACAATCCTGAATCAGCGGCGGCGTTCTTTGAAATTGATCCACAGTTGCTGGGAGTCAAGAAGAGCGCTGGTAAGCCAAAGACAAATAACGACCTACTGAAAGGCGGGGATCGATGAGAAAAATGATCCTTGCTAAATCTTCACTGGCCTTGCTCACCACGCTCCTGGTCTTCTCTCTCGCTTCGTCAGCTTTCGGCGCGGCCACCATCGTTATTCAAAATAATGACAGCCCCAGCGTAGGCTTCAACGACCCGACACCGGTAGCGCCAGTCGGCGGCAACCCCGGGACAACGCTCGGTCAACAACGTCTCAATGCCTTTCAATTCGCCGCCAACATCTGGGGCGCTACTTTGACTAGCAGTACAACCATCACCATTAAAGCCGATTGGATTGCTCTCTCCTGCACTTCGAACACCGCAGTGCTTGGCCGAGCGGGCGCCGATTCGATCTGGATGGATTTTTCGGGAGCTCCATTTAACAACACGTGGTATGGCGCCGCGCTCGCCAATGCGCTCACCGGGTCTGACCTCGACTCGCCCAGAGCAGAAATAAATGCGGACTTCAACATAAACCTGGGAAACCCCGGCTGCCTCGATGGGATTCACTTCTACTTAGGACTCGACAATAATCATGGAAGCGACACGGACCTGGTGGCCGTGTTGCTTCATGAGTTTTCACACGGTTTTGGATTTCAGACTTTTACCAGTAGCAGCACCGGAACACAGCCAAACGGATTTCCATCGATCTATGATCGATTTCTCTTCGATAACACGACGAACAAGATCTGGGCGAATATGACTGACGCAGAACGTCAGGCTTCAGCGATTAATACCGGCAACCTGGTCTGGAATGGTCCCACTGTTACCAGCCAGACAACCAGCGTACTGGCGACGCCTCGGCTGCGCGTGAATTCACCTGCAGCAATCGCCGGAAACTACACCATCGGCACCGCGGCGTTTGGTCCCCCGGTTTCTTCGCCGGGACAAACTGCGAACGTCGTCCAGGCTCTCGATCCGGCTGACGGCGCCGGTCCGTCAACCACAGATGGCTGTTCGACGTTGACAAACGGAGCGGCAGTCTCCGGACAGATCGCGCTGATTGATAGAGGCCTTTGCACCTTCGTGACCAAAGTTAAGAACGCTCAGAACGCCGGTGCAGTTGCCGTTGTTATTGTCGACAATGTCGCCGCCGCAACTCCTCCCGGGATGGCCGGGTCGGACGTCACGATAACAATACCGGCAGTCAGCATTACGCTGGCAAACGGAAATACCATCAAGGCCCAACTAGGGGCGGGTGTTAACGCCACAGTATTGCTGGATCATTCGGTGCCCGGCGGAACGGATTCACAGGGACATTCCCTGGTATTTACCCCGGATTCGGTCCAGGTCGGTTCCTCGGTTTCACACTGGGATACGAGCGCCTTTCCGAATCAATTGATGGAGCCCAGTATTAGTGGCGATCTTTCGCACAACGTGACCACCCCACGCGATTTGACCGCTTCGCTGCTTCAGGACATTGGCTGGACTATTACTAATACATCGCCGACAAACACGGTGCAGTTTAGCCTGAGCGGGCAAACCGCCAACGAGACTTTAGGCGCAACGGTCCACGTTGACCTTGTCGTTACTCGTTCCGGCGACACTTCGGGTCCAGCCACGGTCGATTACGCGAGCGCGGACGGAACGGCGAGCGACCGCTCAGACTATCTGGCCGCGTTCGGAACGCTTCAGTTTGCCAGTGGTGAAACATCCAGGACCGTTCCTGTCTTCATCGTCGACGACTCGTTTGGCGAAAGCGCCGAGACATTTACGGTCAATCTCGCTAACCCGGTTGGCTGTACGCTCGGCTCGCAAACCACCTTCACCCTCACCATCAACAGCAACGAAACGGTCAATGGTCCAAATCCGGTCAAGAATGCCAGCTTCAATAACGACTTCTTCGTCCGGCAGCACTACGTCGATTTCTTCAATCGGGAAGCAGACACCGGCGGACTGAATTTCTGGAAGAACCAGCTTAACGAGTGCGAAAACGTGCCTTTGCCCGGCGGTTTCACCGACGCACAGCAGTGCCGTGAGATTCGCCGCATCAATGTCTCGGCCGCCTTCTTCATCTCGATTGAATTTCAGCAAACCGGCTATCTGGTTTACAAGACTTACCAGGCGGCGTTTGATTCGCACGAGTTTCTGAGGCTGCGCGACTTCCTGCCCGACCTGCAGGAGATTGGGCGCGGTGTCGTGATCGGCCAACCCGGCGCCGATGCGCAACTGGAAGCTAACAAGGTGAAGTTCTTCAACGGCTTCGTTCAGCGCTTTAACTTCCTCGCTCCCAGCGCTTATCCAACTACGATGACCGCCGCGCAGTTTGTCGATAAGTTAAATGCGAACACCTATGACCCCCTTAACCCTGGCGCTGGAGCGTTAACGCAGGGCCAGCGCGATGCGCTGGTTGCGCAGTTGGCTCCCAATCCTGCTTCGGCGAGTTTGCGCGCGCAGGTGTTGAGTTCGGTTGCGCAGAATTCAGTCTTCCACAATCGTCAGTTCAACCGGGCCTTTGTGCTGATGCAATACTTCGGCTACCTGCGACGGAATCCGAATGATCCGCCTGAGGCTGGTCTGAACTTCGCGGGCTACAACTTCTGGCTTGACAAGCTGAATCAGTTTAACGGCAACTTCGTTAATGCCGAGATGGTGAAGGCCTTCATAACGTCCGGCGAGTATCAAGGACGCTTCGGACCGTGATCTTCGATCGGAGTCCTGAGATCTGAAGTCTGTGATTCAAATTCAAACGGCCCCATCGCTTAAAGCAATGGGGCCGAACTTTGCCCTTGATACAGGGTCAAGGTTTTTCTTCCGGGTCTATACGGATCTTCATCCGCTGCAGCACCTGCACATCCTCATCGGTTAGTTCGAGACTCGTTTCTCCGTCTCCTTCACCGTCGCTTGAATGGGGCCGTAAGCCAATTTCGAGTCGAAGCGTCAATTCCATCTCATAACCGGCATCGCGCAGGCGTTCAATTGCCTCAGCAACCCGTGGCGAATTCTCTACCGACTCGTTAATCGCGGTGCCAATGTCGCGAACAATCTCTTTTGCTTCGTCGTCTATTTCCAATCCATACGCCTCGGTTCTCAATCCAAAGATCTTGAGAACTCACGTGAGCGGGCTCTTTTAATCTCATAACCATGCTACGCGAGCGTCCCGCGGAGGGTCAACCATCAACTTATCGCCTGAAATGGCTGATTCATCAAGGCAAGACGCTTGAAATAGCGTCCACCGTCAATTACTCTAAGACCTACCGTTAACCATCATTCGCTCCCAAAGGAAACTATTCGACGGCAGGAGTTCTCTGGACTCTCCGGCCGCAAAACATTTTTATGTACAAGACGATTGGGGTACTAACCGGCGGCGGTGACGCGCCGGGCCTGAACGCTGTAATTCGGTCAGTTGTAACTACCGCCACCGGACAGTACGGGCTGAAGGTTATCGGAATCGAAGACGGTTTCGAAGGGCTGTTGGGCGAGACTCACGCCCGCCCGCTGGCAATCTCTGACGTCCGCGGATTATTGCCTCGCGGTGGCACGATCTTAGGTACACGAAATCGCGGCAAATTTGTCGAGCGCACTGCGGAAGGCGTGTCGACGAAACCGCAGGCAATCTACGACGAAGCAGTAGCGAATCTGCGACGCCTCGAAATCGATGCGCTGGTGGTGCTGGGTGGCGAAGGAACGCTGGCAATAGCCGCGGACTTTGACCAGCTGGGAGTTCCTGTCGTTGGTGTTCCCAAAACTATTGACAACGATCTGGCCTGTACGGAACTAACGTTTGGTTTCATCACGGCAATGGATTTCGCGACCGACGCGCTCGATCGCCTGCACACTACTGCTGAGTCGCATGAACGCGTGATGATCCTCGAAGTGATGGGCCGAAATACCGGATGGATTGCTTTGCATTCGGGCATCGCCGGCGGCGCAGACGTAATTCTTATTCCGGAAATTCCCTTCACGATGCAGTCGGTGGCGGAAAGAATCCGCGAGCGTGACGCTGCCGGATCTAATTTCAGCATTGTCGTTGCGGCTGAAGGAGCGATTGAAACTGGTCACGATCTCATTTACCAGGACCAGGGCGACCAGGAACACGCTCCACGCCTTGGTGGCATCGGAGCTTACTGCCGGTATGAGCTTGAGGCCCTCACCGGCAAGGAAACTCGTTGCGTGGTGCTCGGACACCTGCAAAGAGGTGGTCGTCCCAATGCGTTCGATCGTATGCTGGCAACGAACTACGGATCATGCGCGGTCCGCGCGCTCGTGGAAGGGAAACGCGGAGTGATGGTGGCGCTGCAGGCTGGTGATGTGATTACCGTTCCCATCAGCGAGGCCATCGCCAATATCAAGACCGTGCCGGCAAACGGTCAGCTGGTGCGCACCGCTCGCGACACGGGGATTTCCTTTGGCGCGCCGGATGAAGCCCGGTATCATCGTCAGCCGTAAACTGCTGCGGCGATACATATGCCGAAGGAAAGAGTTCTTAGCCGCGAATTTACGCGAACGAACGCGGATCAGAAATGAATGTAAACAACTTCTAGTGATTCTTTTTCAGATTTGCGTGTATCCGCGAAAATCCGCGGCTGGGCTAGCTTTTCAACAACTCCCGACGACTTGATCCTGTGGATAGTGCTCGAATGAAAGTGAGCGAATAGTTGTCAGCAGAAATCAAAGAGAAACTTCAGTCACAACTCGACCAACTCGAATCTGAGTTACGCGTACACCTGCCGAAAGAGATTAAGCGCGCGCTCGAGTTTGGTGACCTGCGTGAAAATTCCGAGTATCGCGCGGCGCTCGATCGGCAAAATGTTGTTAAGGCGCGTATCGTTGAATTGCGCCAAAGAATAAGCGAGATATCATCGATTGACCTGTCGAGGATCTCGCGCGACAAAGCTGGTTATGGCTCGACGCTGGTTTTGTTTGACGCTGAAAAGGACGAAGAAGTCACTTACCGTCTGGTTAGTCCGGAAGAGAGTGACCCGCAGGCCGGCTTGATCTCGACCACTTCGCCAGTGGGCAAAAGTTTGATGGGGAAGGAAGAGGGCGACGAAGTGGTGGTGCGCACTCCCGCCGGCGCGCGTAACTTTGAGATCAGGCGATTGACCACCATTCACGATCAGATCGAAAAGCCTACCTAAGTCTGCGAAAGGACGCGATCCACGAAAGGACACGAATTGACACGAAATCTTGTTAGTGTGATTTTGAGTATTTTCGTGGATCGTTTCCTTTCGGATTTCATTCACTTGCTACCGCGCGGCGGCTAGTGACTTCGTGCCACTTATTGAGTGCTAATCCGAACTTCATCACAACCTCAAACCACCCAATCTTGACAGTGTTACGACCCCTCTCTAAAATTCGCCGCTTGTCGTCGCGCAAAGCTGTCAAGTCACAAAATTTTTCGGCATAATAGCAGCGAAGGAGAATTCAACCCGAAGATGTTTGTTGGTGCTATCGGCCGCGGGGCGCAGAGAATCATTGATGCGATGGTGCGCTGGCTCGCCTACGGCCATATCAATCCCAACTTCCTGACCGTCATCGGCGTCGCCATCAATGTCGGCTCGGGTTTGCTTTTTGGTTACGGATACTTTTTCTGGGCCGGCATCGTACTGATAGTCGCCAACCTTTTTGACATGCTGGATGGGCAAGTGGCCCGCCTGTCCGGAAGAGTCACGCGTTTTGGCGGTTTTCTGGATTCTTCCCTTGACCGGCTTTCCGACATGGTCGTTTTTGTCGGATTAATGGTTTTTTATGCTCGCGATACTCAATTTCATTCCACCCTTAACGTTTTTCTCGCCGGCGCAGGACTAATGGGTTCAGTTATGGTAAGCTACGCGAGCGCCCGAGCTGAGAGTCTTATCGAAAAGTGTGACGTTGGCTTTCTGCGACGGCCCGAACGCGTGGTTCTTTTTATTATTGGCGCCTTAAGCACTCATCCGCGTTCGACAAACTTCTTCGCTAATCGAATGCCGGCAGTTCTGTGGGTACTTGCCGTGGGTTCTTATTGGACCTTCGCACACCGCATGTATCACACATGGTATGAACTAACGAAGCTAAAGACTGAATCGAGAGAACAAGAGACAACCCCCGCTATCGCCGCATCTAACTCCGGGCCCGAACGCCGTACTGAACAGCCTGTGAGCGTCGGACATTGATACACAAGCCGGTTAGACAGACCCCGACGACATGCGATCGAGAACTGCTTTAAGTATCTGAGGTTAATAACGTGACGATATGCCCTTGTTGTGGTTTTAAGTCCGCCAACGCTGCGAGTGGTGTTTACAGCGAGGCTTGTTTGTCTTGTGGCGCACACTCTGTGGGCGAACCCCTGCCCCGACCGGAACACGAACTACCGTCTTATGGTCGCTCGCTGCTGTTGGCTGTCACCGGTACCCTTGCGGTCCTTGTATTCCTAATCCAGACGGTCATGGCTTTAGTGCAGGAAGCGTCACGAGCTGTCACGTCGCCCTTAGCGCTCTCTTCGATGATTCCCTTCGACTTCTGGACATGGGTTCGTGCATCTGAAACGGCCGCCTGGCGTTTTAAGTGGGCGGTTATCCCGTTAACCATATTGGTCTTTTTCGGAAGTCGCAGAGTTTATCGCTCGATTAAGCAGTCGCCGTCCAGTTTCTGCGGTCTGCGCTATGCACGCAACGGTTACTTCGCTTCAGCAGCAGTTCCGCTCTTGATGTTGATATTGATTGGGATCACTGTGCCGACCCGTTTACGCCACCGGCAATGGGCCATCGAAGCAAGAGACTACCCTTACATTTACAGGCTTGATCGCGCGTTCGATGAATATCGACAGCTGGTCGGTTCTCTTCCCGGCGAGCCGAAAGACCTTCTTAAGCGACTGCCGGATGAAGACGGCTCGCTCGCCGAAGCATTGAAGAACCTTGATACGTCCAACTACAAACCCACCGCTGATCTTGCCGTGGTGCCAAATAGACAACCCCAGCAATTGAGAGGCGCCGTTATTAGAAATGCTTCACTGAGCACAGCGGATGATTCGCTTGCCGAACGGCTGTCATTTACCAACTATGAACTTCCCTTACCCGGTCCGGATAAAATCATGGGCACAGAGGACGATTTGATTGTCCGCGACGGCGTGACGTATCCAGCGGAGGTTCCGCATCGCGGATCTGCCGGCGCCACGACCGCAGCGCAGACCCGATAGCGCCAATCCGACTAACGTTAGTTTCTGCGTAGAACGACGCCCTGTATACTCTGCAGGGCGTTGTTGTTTGTATGAGGAAGTGATGAGTGCTGAGTGCTGAGTAATGAGTCATGTTCAGCAAAATTCTGATTGCTAACCGCGGCGAGATTGCGGTGCGAATAATTCGCGCCTGCCGCGACCTTGGTATTTCACCTGTCGCTGTTTATTCAGAGGCCGATGCGGCGTCAGTTCATGTCGGCCTTTGCGATGAAGCTGTGTGCATTGGCCCGGCGCCTTCGCTCGAAAGTTATCTACGAATCCCGGCTATCCTCGCGGCAGCAAAGTCAACAAACTCCGAAGCGATCCATCCGGGCTATGGCTTCCTTGCCGAGAACGCAGACTTCGCGCGCGCGGCTACAGAAGCGGGTCTGAAGTTTATCGGCCCAGGCGCTGATGCGATGGAGATCATGGGTTTGAAGACCAGCGCGCGACGTGCGGCCGTCGCGGCCGGCGTTCCTATCGTCCCCGGTACAGTTGAACCTTTGAATTCCCTCGCTGAGGCGAAGGCTTTAGCGGAGGAGTTTGGCTATCCAGTCATGCTCAAAGCTTCTGCCGGCGGCGGCGGCAAGGGCATGCGGCTGGTCGCATCGTTTGACGAATTGCGGTCAGGTCTTGAAAGCGCACAATCGGAAGCGTCGTCGGCCTTTGGTGATTCCTCAGTCTATCTCGAAAAAGCAATCGCGCGCCCGCGACACATTGAGATACAGGTCTTCGCCGACAACCATGGCAACGTCGTGCATCTCGGCGAACGGGAGTGCTCGATTCAGCGGCGTCATCAAAAAGTGATTGAAGAGTGCCCCTCGCCAATCAACGATTCGAAACTGCGCGAGACGATGGGCGCCGCTGTTGTTAAGCTGGCGCGCGCGGTGAACTATGTGGGGGCGGGCACGGTCGAGTTTCTCGTAGCAGATGAAACTCGCGAGTTCTACTTTCTGGAGATGAACACGCGACTCCAGGTCGAGCACCCGGTTACCGAACTGGTAACGGGAATCGATCTTGTTCGTGAACAGATCACGGTCGCCGCTGGTGCGCCGCTTAGTTTTGGTCAGGAAGATATCCGCTGGTCTGGTCACGCCATCGAGTGTCGCGTTTACGCCGAAGATCCGGAAAATAACTTCTTTCCTTCTCCGGGAAAGATAAGTTATTTGCACGTCCCGTTTGGGCCCGGAATACGGGACGACAGCGGCGTCGAACTAAACTCCGAGGTTTCAATTTATTACGACCCGCTGATTTCAAAACTCGCGGCCTGGGGGCGAACCAGAAACGAAAGTCTCGATCGCCTGCGACGTGCGCTTGATGAGTATGAAGTGGGTGGCATCAGGACTACGCTTCCCTTCTTCCGCGAGATTGTTCGCGATGAAGAATTCAGGCTGGGCCGGCTCGACACCGGTTTCATCGCGCGTTTCAACCAGCGTCGCGAGGCGGCGCGCGCTGCCGGATTCGTTCAGCATGATCAGCAACAGGAAGACATGGCAATCATTGCCGCCGCTGTTCATTACGCCAGGTTGCGGAACCAAGCGTCTGCGAGACAGCCGGCGCCGGGTGATAGTGAGAATCGCTGGAAGATGTCAGGACGCATGGCATCGCTTGACCATAAAACTTCGATGAGGGTTGGTGGGAAAAAGACGAGAAGGTAAGAGGACTGAATCTGTTTTACATCATTTCAGTTCGGTGATCGGACGAGTGCCGCAGGCACATAATGTTTATAGATCCATTTCACTCCCAAACAGATTTGCGAGAAGCGAAACGCTGCGTTTCGCTTCTCGCAAAGGACGAATTGTTAGACGCAAGAGTCTATAAACGTTCGGCCGCTACGCGGCTGGCGTCGTCTTGGTTGATATGAAACTAGAAGCCCATTTATCCGGGGTAGATCATGACTTAACGCTGAATCTCAGCGCGGGCGCCGTTGCCGCCGAGGTCGACGGCCGCCGTTACGATATCGAGGTGCGCGAACTGGCGCGCGGTGAATATTTGTTACAAAGCGGCAAAAACGTTTACAAATGCAGAGTTGAGCAGCAACACGACTCGTCAGCCGGCGAATCATTTGAGGTATTTCTGCGCGGGCACAACTACGGCGTAACCATAATCGATCCGAAACGCCTTCGCAGCGGGCAAAGCTCTGCCACACATCACACCGGCGCAGCTGAGATTGTCTCACCGATGCCTGGCAAGATCGTGCGGGTCCTGGTGCCAGCGGGCACAAACGTCGAAGCCGGCGCAGGCATCATCGTTGTAGAAGCTATGAAGATGCAGAACGAAATGAAAGCGCCGAAGGCCGGCTTAGTTGTTTCTATTAACGCGGAAGAGGGCGCGACGGTGAACACCGGGGATGTCTTAGCTGTAATCGAGTGAACCTGCTTGAGAGTTGAGCGTGTTTGTCAATGAGTGTAGGATTTGAATGGGACGCGCGCAAAGCAACGCTGAATCTTGGCAAACATCGTGTCAGCTTTGATGAAGCGACTACTGTCTTCGACGACCCGCTGGCTGTTATCTTTGACGACTTGAATCACTCCACTAAGGAGCGCAGGGAGATAATAGTCGGCCACTCCATTGCTGACCGACTTCTTTTAGTTTGTTTTAGTGAACGAACCGAGATGATTAGGATACTTAGCGCACGTCAGCTCACGAGGCGAGAACGGAGAGACTATGAAGAAGGCACCCACAACAAGTAGAGGCCGCCAGGCAAACAATGACGACCCGCAAGCTGAATACCAATTCGATTACAAGCAGGCGCGTCCTAATCGCTTCGCCGGGCAGGTTAGCAAAGAGCGGCTGGTCGTTATTCTCGACAAGGATGTCTCTGAAGTCTTTTCCACTCCCGAGTCCGTTAACACTGCGCTTCGTGCCCTAATTAGCGCGATTCCAAAGCCGTCCAAGGCACGTAAGTCCGCCTAGCTAGGCGAGTTGACCTGCTTCTTTCTGATGCCAGTTTTTCCATCGTCGGGACCTGCGACTTCACCAGCCGACCTTCGCATCCTCCTCTGGGACATTGATGGAACCCTGATGCGAACGGCGCGCGCCGGGTCGTTCAAAGACTACACCATTCCGATGCTTGAAGAAGTGTTCGGAACCGCTGGTCGCTTGCCGGAAATGAAAGTCTCCGGAATGACCGACCTGCAAATCATCGGCGAGGCGCTGCGGGAGGAAGGCTTTACCAACGAACACATTC
>JBOGOP010000133.1:0-13998 GCA_050747225.1 Pyrinomonadaceae bacterium | reverse complement strand
AGTATGGGAAGGACCGAGAACACGAAGTACGTCAAAGAATGGGTGACTGCCTATGAGGCGGTGATGTCCAGAACGGCAGGGGTGATTCAAAGACTTGCGAGGACGCAACTACAAGCACCACGCCAACTGATTCAAATGCTGGAGCAAATCGTGCAAAGACCCTGGATATGAACGGGACAACGTGGCAGGCAAAGGGAAAGGACAACGGCAAACTGGACTAGGTGTTTCTCCTGGCGACTTCATGATCGAGGAGTTGCACATCGCACTATTGTTTGGTCAAACCCAACTGGGTAGTGAGCGCCATTGGCGCGGTGGGATACTGAAAACAGTGGTGCCGAGAGCGGGAGTCGAACCCGCACGCCCCGGTCAGGAGAAACAGATGACCATAGCCCTCCTGTTGAGAATGTCGCGAGCCTTGTCAATGGTTTTCTTATTCATGTTGTAGTATCTCATCGTCATCTTCACGTCACTGTGGCCTAACAGATTAGCAAGCGCTGGTAACGGCATGCCTTCGTTAGCCATTTCAGTACCGAAGTTGTGACGCACAGAGTAGAAGAGGCGTGTACCTTTCGGGACTCCTGCTTCGGCGTATGCCGCAGTCCACAACTTGCCCAAATTGACCTTCGCGTGTTCAAAGACAAGAGCAGCGTCGTTCTTGTTTTTTCTCTGGAGTTGCAGTTGCAGCAACTCCTTCTTCAACCGGCTAGTCATCTGCACCGGCCAGCGCTTTGGCTTGATGTTCCTACCTTTGCCTTTGTAGGCAGTGAGCGTGATGATCTCGTCACCAAAGTTAATGTCTTTCCAACGAAGATAATCCAACAAGCTGGACTTTCTGGCTCCAGTATCCATCGCTGCAATGAACACTGGTAGCGTGTGACACCTTTGAGGAGTGTCGAGCGCCTTCATTACTCGCAGTGCCTCTTCGTCGGTAAGCTCGCGAGTCTTGATCGGATCTGGAGTTTCAGCGGCGTCGTGAATCAAATTCTTTGACACCGCCTTAGTGAACGGCGATCTAAGAAGCCACCCTTCATCCACCGCAATGTTGAAGATCCGGCGGGCCTTAGACAACTCACGATCAACGGTCGAAAGACTAACCTTCCTCAGATTCTTTATCGTTCCAGTCAGTCGTGCGACCTGATACTCCGTCAGCTTCTTTTCATTGATCTTTCTTATATCTACGTCTCCGAAGAAGGCGACCAGATTATTGAGAGCGGAGTGTGCTGGCACAACGCTTCGTACGCCTTTTATTTTCATCTCTTGATTGTCGTAAAGGGCAGAGACATAGATGTTGTCTTTGGCATGTTGAGCAAGCTGCCGGAATGTAACTTTACCGGCAACGAGTTGTGCTGGTCCATTCTTCAGTAGTTCAACTTCGATTTCTGCCTGCTTCGGTTTGATCGCGGACTTGTTCTCAACCTGACGCAGAATGTCGAGAGGTTTACCGTCATCGAACTTGTAGCGGACACGAGCATAATACTTGCCCTTGATCTTACGGTACGTGCGGCTGATGATTTTTACTTCGCCTGGCATTTGGCACCTCCCGCTGCAAGCGCATGTTCATCAGTTTTTGTGCGAACTACTTTGTTGCTAATTGCGAAACACTCATTACAAACCGCAAGCCTGCAGGTGCCCTCATCGAAGCCATCGGGGTCGCCGACTTGTGTATCTTTGTTCGTCATTTTCATCCGGTTTCTCTCCGTTTTCTCTGCCCTAAAGTCATGTTAGTTGTACCCCTTTGCGTACCCCTTTTTACGTCGTTTTCAGGACACAGCAGCTTACTGCGTGACACCGAGGGACACAAAAAATCAGCGTCTTTATTGAGCGTTTGCGATTTTGTTAGGAATATTGAGGGCGTTCAGATCGCGTGTGAAGCGAGTGCTCTACCACTGAGCCAAGCGGGCGACAAGTCTTTTATAATCAATAAGTTACAGGGATACTTGGACCAAGGGTTAGCCGGAATCTCCTGTAAACATTGGCATATTAAAGGATCGAGCCCGCTCACACCAGCGGTAGGAGCACTCGCTCAGTTTCAGAATTGCCTTCAAAGGTAAAGGTTCGGTCATGAAATGAATTTGCTGCGTCCATCACTTCTGACATCCCTGAGGCTTGGAAGCTTAGATCGCCGGAAATGTAAAGAGGAGTAAAGCATGCCGAAAACTTCAAAGTCGGTCCGAATCGAATTACAGTCCCGTTCTGCGGGCGCGATTTAAGGATGTATCGAACTCCTGGCCTCCGCATTGCGAACGCGCTCAATGGCCCACTGCATTCTTTTACATGCAGTGACATTCAGCGACATTAACTTACAATTCTCAACAGGTTGCGTCACAGGAGGAATTTCTTTTGCAGTTTTTGGCATCGATTTTCATCGATTTGCAGCGAGTCGAGTGACGAATCGGTGACAGTTTTTGGAGTCTATAGCCTCCGCATTTCCTCAACTCACACGCCCTCAGTTGAACAGCCTCACGTTCTGGCTTTGTCACTGTATTTATTTTGTGCTCGGACAAAGTGTGTCTTTGTGTAATTGCACGTTAAAATCTAGGGCAACGACATCATTAGATTAATCAACGATTCGAAGGAACCAAAATGCCCTCATCTGTGAAACTATTCGGAACCGAACTCGACAACGCCCTTTCATACACCGAGTCGACAGGTGCCTCGGATTTCTTCCCGATGCCGTTTGAGGTTGCCGCGATACGCCACTCGTGGGCACGTGTTCGACCAGCACTAGAAGGTGTGGAGCTTCTCTCCTACGAACCAAAGGAATGCTTTGAGATGACAGCTCCTAAGCAACGATGTCTCGTTCGACCCGTTCACCTGATAGACCCGCTCGACGGATTGCTATACACCGGACTGACTTTTCGTCTCGCTGGTTCTATTGAAACGAGGCGCAGTCAGTACCAAAGTGAGAGGGTATTCTCGTGGCATTTCAATGCAGCAGGGATTGGAAGCCGCGACACTTTTGTTTCTGATTGGGAGAAGTTAACTGAACGCCTTGAGACATTGTCGGCGACCTACAGCTACGTCGGTACAACGGATATTGTCGATTTTTTCCCTAGGGTCTATCTTCACCGGCTCGAGAATAGCATCGCTGACCTTTCTAAAGATCCTCTAGGTACAAGAGCTCTCATGAGGTTTGTCGAGACTTGGTCCCATGGGACTTCCTACGGAATACCGACCGGACCTCGCGCGTCGAACTTTCTCGCGGAGGCATTGCTAATTGAAGTCGATGAGTACCTATTGAGCTGTGACATTGAATTCGTCAGATGGGTGGACGATTACTGGATATTTGCAGCTTCTGAACCCCAGGTTGTTTCAGGCTTGTTTCGCCTTGGTGAGCGCTTGAATCAAACACAAGGACTGAGTTTGAATCCGGCGAAAACGCGAATTCGAACCTCCGCTCAATTTACGCAAGAAGTCTTGCACCGAGATGATCCGGTGGCCGATCTGCGAGCCCAAATCATGGATGTAGTTCTTGAGGAAGATGGTCCATATGTTGAGGTTGATTATGACTCTTTGACTCCCGAACAGAAGGCGGCGATCGACGCGCTCGATGCACGTTCTACCCTTGAGCATGCACTTGAGGGAGATCTGGTGGATTTAAAAGCGGTCAAGTTCATACTTACGTTCCTTTCTGCCTTTCGACGTCCCGACCTCGTAGATCTTGTATTAGATAATCTCCCGCGACTATTGCCAGTTGGGGACAGTGTCGCTAAATTCTTTGACGCGCTCGATGATGCTGAAGAGGCTGGACATTCAACTATCGGCAAACGCATCCTTGAGTACATCGGTGGTGATAATTTCGTTCCAGACTTCCAAGCGATGTGGTTACTTGACCCGTTTACCAAGTCAACTAACTGGAACAACTTGATAGAGATCAGAAAGCTGGCCCGCGACGCCAAGAACCGCTTTGTCAGGCGTCAAGCGATTCTAGGATTGCGCCAAATCGCAGATCGTTCTTCGCTACTGGACGCCAAGTCAGCTCTCGATGACCGGCGCGATTGGGAACAGCGAGCGATCCTTTACGCATGCTCTCGACTACCGAAAGATGAGTGTGAAGCTATCATCACGCAAGCTGGGGGTTACGGCGGAGCGTGGAGCATGACCGATTGCCTTAAGAAAGCCGTGCTCGCTTACATGAAGGCGGAGACTGCCGTTGCTGTGTCCTAATGGCTAATTGCGCCATTAGCCGGGCATCTTATTGGCGCGATTATGCGATTCGCGCCAAAACCTCGAACTATTCGTGCCAAAGGCTTGCGTTCAACCCTGATTTCTGTCAGAAATAATAGGCAGGTTTTCTGACAGAATTCGGAGTAACAATGCCGTGCAAACTATTGATAGCAAACTAAAAAGCCGCATTTACGGCCATGGGAGGGGTGCGGTCTTTACCCCCAACGACTTTTTAGACCTTGGCGGTCGGGACGCCGTGGACAAAGCGTTGTCACGCCTGGCGGCGCGAGGTGAGGTTCGGCGTCTGGCTCGCGGACTTTACGAGTATCCACGAGAACACCACGAACTAGGGACGTTATCACCCGACATCGAAAAGGTGGCGAAGGCATTGGCGGGCAAAGACCGGATTCGTCTACAACCGGCAGGCGCTTATGCGACGAACCTTTTGGGACTATCCGAACAAGTGCCCGCTAAGGTGGTGTTTTTGACCGATGGTCCATCGCGGACTGTGAAGATCGGGCGTCAGGAAATCCAATTGCGCCGCACCACACCACGCAACATGGCGTCAGCGGGACGACTGAGCGGGTTACTGATGCAGGCGTTTCGGCATCTGGGCCATGAGCACATTACGCCGCAGCGCATCGCTCACTTGCGGCGTACGTTGCCTGCCAAAGAGCGCCGTCAATTACTGAAAGACCTCCCACTCGCGCCGACGTGGATGCATCCGTTGTTTCGTGAATTGGCTGAGAGTGGATCGTGAAACTGGAATTCTTCAAACGCTCGTCCGCAGATCAAGGAGCGATCATCCGCGAAGTGGCTGCTCGACGCGGCGTCTCAGCAGTCATGGTTGAAAAAGATTTTTGGGTTTCGTGGACACTCGCGGTATTGTTCACGCATCCAGAGTTTGGTGAGCAGTTAGTCTTCAAAGGCGGAACTTCGTTATCGAAAGTCTTCGGTGCGATCAAGAGATTCTCGGAAGACATTGATCTGTCCGTTAGCCCTGAATTTGTCGGCATCAACGAGAAGTGGGTCGAAGAGGCGGAGAGTCGCAACAAGCGAACCGAGCGAATGAAAGAGTTAGAAACGGCCTGCATTGAAAAGGTGCGCGAACACTTCGCGCCAGAGTTGGAACGCATTGCCGAAGAATCGTTCGGTAAACCAGTAAACGGTAAAGCATGGATGGAGTTTCAAGTGGACGACGATACCCATTCACCTGTGGTGCTCTTTCACTATCCTTCCAACGAACCTACTGGGTTCGAGTATCTTCGTCGCTCTGTGAAGATGGAATTTGGGTCATTGACTGATCAAAGGCCAGCGGGTAAGCACCCTATAAGACCTTGGGTCGCAAAGGAATTTCCAGAAATACTGGCTGATTTTCATTGTGAGCTGGTAGCGCTAGAACTTGAGCGGACCTTTTGGGAAAAGGCGACGATTCTACACGCGGAATATCATCGTGATGCCGCAACACCAATCCGCGATCGTTTCTCGCGACACTATTCAGACACGGCTGCAATGGCGAAGGGTGCTGAAATTGCTCCTGTCTTGGCTAACGACGAGCTACGACAACACGTCGCGGATTGGAAGAGTCGATTCTTTCCCTCAAGCTGGGCGCGTTATGATTTGGCGAAGCCGGGAACGTTTCGCCTTGCGCCACCGGAATTTCGAATAGATGAGCTCGACAAAGACTATCGTGCGATGCGCTCGATGTTCTTGAACGAGCCGCCGCCATTCGAGACTGTTGTGAAAGCGCTATCGGATTTAGAGAGCAGAATCAATCAATAATGTTTACCAACCAGGCATCGCTAATGGCGTAACGGAACAAAACCCGAACGCGATAGATTCACGTAGCCATGACCCAATTCCATCGTTACATTGGAATCGATTACTCTGGAGCGGAAACACCGACTTCTTCATTGTCGGGTCTGCGAGTTTACGAGGCCGATCAACACCGCCTGCCTGATTCTAGATCAGCGAACCTCTACGTCGAGCGCATCAATGTCAACCAATAGCGCGTTCTTTGGACTACGGCGTTCGGCATAAATGACAATGAAGGCGGTGTAACTCGCCGATGATCCTGATTTAATAGCCGAAACAAACTTTCGCTTTATATCTCCGGTGTGCTTCATTCCATAAGGAAACTCGGCCAGAAAACTCCTCACGCCAAGTTGTAGAAAGATGCTGACTCGCGTATCTGCGTCTTTTGTTAGCGAGCCGCGAACATGCTGCAAATACGTTTTTGCTTTCGGCTTAGCGCTCATATTGGTGGGCACTGTGATCGAGCCTGCCCAGGAAGCAACAAGCGGATCTCTTTGGCTCTGCAAACTGACTCTTGCCGAGTCGAAAAGGAGACTCAAAACGCTACCGATGCTCGTTGCGCTGATCTGGTTCGCCGTTAACGAAGTCGGGGTGGAGACTTCCCGCGCCTGTGCGTTGA
The DNA here is from genome assembly GCA_050747225.1 of Pyrinomonadaceae bacterium. GTDB lineage: Bacteria > Acidobacteriota > Blastocatellia > Pyrinomonadales > Pyrinomonadaceae > PSRF01. Next base: position 7,397 of record JBOGOP010000133.1, on the reverse strand, counting down.
AGAACACGTCTTCCGGAATAGGCGTCCCCTCCGACGCGAATTTCAGGGGCGCGGGTTTCGGTTTGACCATCGGACCCTGGCCAAAGACAGTTGACGACATGCTGGATAGCACGACCATCATGAATGCAAGTGAACACAGTGAGCGCGTTTGCAACGAGCATGGTTTCGGAAGGTAGGAATGGATGTGTCTCATTGTTTTGTTCCTGGAGTGAGGGTTTTCTGAACTTGTTGTGTAGTACTGCCGTGAAGCTCGCTGTCTAATTGAGGCTAACGTTTACCGCAAGATCCTCACCGTCAAAAATGTCGAAGTCGAACTTTACTCTTAGTGCTCCGGTGGGTGGTGGGCAATCAACATCGTCGCTAATACCCTTCTTTTTCAGGATCTTTTGCAGATCGTTCCTGCACTCATCGAATGGAAAGGCCACATCGTCGCCGACCAAGTGGTCGCCGTCGCAAACGTGAATGATTCCTCCGACATCGTTGACGATCCAATCGTAAATGTAGCCTGTGCCTGATGCCATAGTGCCTCCTATTGAGCCGTTACCGGTGGGGTTAACAAATCCATGATGTCCGAGATGGTCGGGTACATAGTGGTTTGACCGAAGATCAGGCTTTGCTGCACCACAGCCGCCTTGCCGCCTTTTCTGACGAACCATCCCAGGAGAGGAAGATAAGGACGAATCTTTGGAATATCCTTCACGATGGGCAAGCCTCCTGAATACTCCGTTGGTCTGCCAATCCGCGAGTTCGATTCGAATCGCGAAATTTCGCGAATCTCCAGGTTGCTGAGTTGAACCTCTGTGTTAACCGTGTGACGCTCGATACGTGGCAACTGACGACTGGTCGTCCCGTTCGGTTCCTGGATGCGCGTCATGCCCACAAAATCAAACTTAAACCTCAATGCCTGTCCAGAAGGATCGAATATCGGGGTGACCTGGAATGTGTTTCCAGTGTTGATGCCGTAGATTTCGGGCGGCGCTTCGCGTGGCTGTTTATCGAGAGCGCCGAGGAGACCGAGCGCGCCGCCTGTTTGAGTTGTGAGATAAATCTGCGCTAACTGCTGAACCGACTGCAGGATGTTTTGTTCCTCCCCAACCGCCAGTTGCGCGGAAGCGCGCGGGTCTACGCGAGCCAGCAATCGATTCGTCGCCAGCACAGATGTTCTTTGCATCACTCCGACGCCGACACCGATTTTCCCTTTGGTGATCCTTTCACGAAGGCGGTTCAGCATTCTTTGAACAAAGTGCCGCTCGACGTCGTCTTCAACGGCAATGATCATCTCCTTCAGCATCTGATCAGCCGCTGCCACTCGAGCGTTTGCCGTCCTTAACGGATTAATCTCTTCCATGCCTTCTGCAAACTTCCTGATTTCCTGCGTGGCATTCGCGGCGGTGATCTGCTGAAGACCTGAATTAAGTCCAAACCTTGTTCTCACCCAGTTGATGAGAGGTATTACGCCGCTAACCAGATTGTTTCGCTTTGCCCTTATCTGGAGCCGTTGAATCGCACGCGCGGGAAGCTTCGCTTCTCGATCTGCCAGGGCGTCCAACTCTGATTGAGTTCGGCGAACTTCATCAAGCGCTTTTTGGTGTGCGAGTTTTTCAAGAGCATGAATGACTTCCAATTGTGAAGCGGTAAGAGGGTCCGAATTGGCGTTCAACTGAAAATCCAGGCCCAACACCCTGCTAGTCAGAGTGAAGAACCGATTGCTATCGTTCCTCCAAGTGTCCGTGTTTTGGGGATCCGATTCACTGAGTCCCAGTCCTCGAAGTCGCGCTCCTAATTCGCTGCGGAAATTGCTGAGGACTCTGAATCGGGAGTGATAGTTCCCGAGACTCAGGATTAGCAATGCCTCACCTAGCGTAGTTGTGCCCGCTGGATCCGGTAGTGTCCATTGCGTGAATCGCGATATATCACGCCTATCGTCGTCGCTAGGACCGAATAGAGTTGGCTCGTCAAAACCGAGCCGCGCGCGCACTTCCGGATGATAAAAATACAAACGCGCCAAACGATACCGTTCTGCGTTTGTTAGGCCCGAGAGTCTTGCGATATCGGGAGCGCGCGCCGCAGCGACTCGATTGACTTCCTCGTTCACACAATCGCGGAAGTAAGATATTGCCGCGGCTGTCAGAGCACGATTGTTCGCCAGCTCTTCCTCAATGATTTTCAGCGCTCTGTTGAAATTCTCCGTTCCCTTCGGGCTAGTGTCACTGCTCAGCTCCATCGTCCAAAGCGTTAGTCTTGCTTGCGGCGCCGGACGGTCGAATCGCGCAATGATGCCTTTCACGACTCGAAGGTCTTCAGGCTTTCCGCGGAGGAAGATCGTCTTGCTGTCAGAAAAGGCATACATCAAGACCCGATGGACCGGGTCTCTGGTTGCGGCAATCGCCGGAGCGAACCAGAAGGGCCTGTTGTCACGCGCAAAAGCAAACGCTTCGCTCTCGGCCTGCGCCGCGAGAAAAGCGGCCCGACGTTGGCGGGTGACCGCACTCTGGGCAATGTCTAGCTGATCTTTTGCTTGCTGTATTTTGGTTGGAAGCCCCGCCTGCTCGTCAGATAAGACATCGTTGCGCTCTTTAGCAGCGTCGCGTTCGCGCGTGGCATCTTCATTTCGTTGTTCGTACCCCTGGAGTCGTGCAGCCGAACGATCCTTTTCTTCTCTCGCCCGATCCAGCTTCAAACGTTTTTCCGGATCGGTGGGGTTTGCGTCGAAGTCGGCCTGTGCGGTGTTGAAGCGGGCTTCGTTATCGGTATGGTCCTCCTGAACGCCTTTCAGGCTCCGACTTGCCTTTTGGAGAACGCTCGTGGCGGACGCGAAACTTGTCTTGGACTGCCTTAATTCTTCCTGGAGTGCAATCACTCTCTGTTGCGCGGTGTTGACTTGATCCTGCGCGGCCGCAAGGTCGAGCTCGGTACCGGTGAGTTTCTGTCGCTCCAGGGCCGCGCGTTCGTGTGCGCCTTTGATGCCGCCGATCTCGTAGGTGGCGTTATTGAGCATCTTCATGATGCGTTCAACGTCGGTGAAGTAGAAAAGAGAGACTTGATCAGCGTCGAATTGCGAAGCGTCGCCGGTGAGCCCATCTTGTATCACCGTGACCGTTGTGTTCAGGTTAATGTCCGCATCGGTAAGCGCCTTGGCCGCCTGCGACGTTTTCGCTAGATCGAAGCCACTGATCGTGATGCCCTGAAGTTGTGCCGCCAGTTTGGTCCAGCCGTTCATGACGCGTAACAGGTCGTCATGAAGGCCGGATGCACTACTAACGAGCGTCATAGCAGCCGGACCGTTCATAACCGGATCTTTGATCAGATCGGGCAGTATGTTTCTGGTTGCCGTACTTTGCGCCAGACTGTGCGTTGCAAGTTTGTTCATCCATGGGTCGAGTTTCTTAAGTACGTTATCAACCACTTGGGTATCGACTGCAGTGATAGCGGTAACTACTGCCGTATTCTTTTCCGCGTTCTCACTGCCGGCCTGCGTTAGCGCAGCGCTGATTTCTTTCCACCGCTTGCGCAGGATGTGTCTTTGCGCCTGTACCTCAATCACCCCCGCCATATTGTTGGGCAACGCGGGTATGAGCGCGGCAGCATCTGCGTCTTTCGACACAGCGGCTATTTCGGCCAGGCGCGGTGGAAAAAGTTCCGCGAGCGCTTTCACTTTGTCTGGAAGAGCAGCGAGCGAGTCCTGCAACTTCTTTTTGGCATCGTCCTGTGCTTTGCTCTGCTTTGCCAGACGGGCGATTGCGTCGGTGGCCTTCTTACGCGCAACTCCAATTTCCTCGGGAAGGCCCTCAGCTTCGGCCGGAAGCGCGTCACGTGCGGTGGTCAGATCAGTCTTAACTTTCTCAACTTGGATCTTTGTGCTGTCGAGACTCGAGACCAGGCTAAGAGTTGAGACAGACCGCACTGCTTCGGCCAACTCCTCGAGTTTGCGCAACGCCATCTCGTTCGCTTCGTCGAAGCTGCTTCGATCATTGATTAGCGTGACTTTGCCGTCTGCTGAGCGACGCACGTCTTCGGCAAGCTCGATCGATTGATCCGCGCTGCGAAGTTGATCGTTTACTGCGTTGACCTTTTTCTTCTGGTCGTCGGTGAGCGCCGGCTTATCCTGAAGTGCGCGGGTAACCGGAGGAACGGCGGCGACAAGGATAAAAGCCGCGAAGCTCAGCAACGTTAGAAGCAGGTAGTTTTTGAATAACCCATTCATCAAGAGCACCTCGTTGGAACTGGTCGTGAGTCATTTTCCCGAAATATAGGTGAAAGCTGGCATTCGCGCTGGGCTATCCCCTGTCTCCGTTGGAGCCACGGATCCACGTGGCGTAGCAGTTCCGGCTCGGCTTCGCAGTTTTTCGAGAGTTCGTTTCGCGCCTGAAGCAGGAGCTGCGCCGGTTGTTTCTCTGGAACGTTTGCGCAGCAGTTCGAGAGTGTCAGCGGCGGTCGCCTTCTTATCTTCTTTCAGGTACTTAAGAAACTTAACAATTGAATTTGTTCCTTCGGTACCGGCGCTCAGAACCAGCGCCGTCACGATCGTATCGAGCCCTGGGATACTGCTATTAAGGTCGAAGTAGCTCATCACATCGAGTCCGAAGGTCCGTGCCAATACGATACCCACCAGAAACCCGATGATCCCCAACACCGACTTCTTTCTTGATTCGCCGACGTACTTCTCAACAAAAGCTGAGAAAACCTCGAGAATTTGTTGAACGGCGACGCTCGCCGCAAAAATGGGCGCCAGTTGATTGGTAGGATCCATTGTTGCTCTCCTCTGCCTGAAGGTTTGCTATCCCGTAAGGGGAAATTGGGCGGACCAATAGATTAAAAAACTGGAAGTCTGGCTGGTAGACGAAATGGTAGAGGCGGAAAGAACCAGCCGATGCTGACGTAAGGCGGAAAATAAATACTCCCCTTGACGCCTGATGTCAATAGCATTTGGTAGTGTCTTCGACAGAAACTTCTCATCAGGAATTCAGAACGCGCCTTCAACTCATAATGACAAAGGAACCTAAAACGTTTCATCGTTACGGTAAAGGTTAGCAAGAGCCATCAGCGCTCTGTGAGGTATATCAAATAACTCTATTTGATTTCGGTTTTGCGCAAAAAGCCGCGTCACATAGGCGTTACCCTGCTTAACGTGAGACCTGTAAACACCGGGTTCACATTACCGACGTTCCCAGCACGCGTGACTAGGGCCACGGCGATGAAAGCATGTCCCGCTGGTCTTTCGAAATAGTGGCTTGATGGGATTCGATGTCAGGACTTCCGAACGATCAGCAGAAGAGATGTGACAAAAGGGAAGCTACGCAAAATGTGCTATTCATTTCGCTTCCAGATACGATCGGGAAGAGATCTACAGCAGATCTGCTCGAAACAAATTCAGCAGGTTGCGAAGAAATACAACTTGCCCGAGTTTTTCGTGCTGGCGTTTGCTAGAAGCTCAGTATTCAGCGATCAGAATGCGGTTATTGGGCCAAAGAAAGGCACCCGGAAATCTATGAACCAACTTTTGCGTGCCGAATTGTCTGTTTGTAGGGTGAGCGATCCTTAATGATCGTAAGTCGATAAGCTACAGTAAGTTGCGCACTCCCTAGGAAAAGTCCGCAATAAGTCCGCAATTGACGAAAGCGGCTGAGGTAAGTTCTTTATCGATGCAACCTATAGACGAGTGCTCTGTTGCTGAGCCAAGCGGGCGATAAACCCTTTATAATCAATGGCTTACAGGCGCAGCTCGGTATGTGTTTGGACTCACGTTTTCTGCCGTAGGGTTGGGTCATCTTACCTGAATTAGCCCGACCGCGCTAGCGGTAGGAGCACGCACTCCCTCAGCTTCAGGCTTGTCGTTGTGGCAAAGATCGCCTCGCAATGTTTATTTCAGCAAGATGGGATTGGGTGTCGGGGGTTTTGGGGTTTGGCGGCAAGGGTTCCGTCGGTGTAGCTATACTCAAGTCCGTTGGACCCAATAAAGGAATTCTTGCATTGGAAAACATTTGTTGACGAAAGTGGGTAGATGGAGTAATGTTCGCCGTCTTCATAATTCTCGTTCAATGTGCGACTCACCCGGCGTAGGCTCACGTCAACGAAATGCCCGACCAGCAAGATTAAGCGTATCGTGTTCTCTCTAATCGCTGTCTGATTTGCGGCTCCACCCAGCAACGGTTGGCGTGAGAGCGCGTAACCAAGCACTCAGCAGGATTTCTCAGTCAGCTACCTACCTCTTGTCCTCCAAAGGAGCGCACACCTTATGAGTACTGGCGCAACTCGCGAACTCTTCCTTACCCTCTTTGTTCTGTTACTAAGTGCGTCTTACGCCAATGCTCAAAGCGCTACCTACCGTCTTCATAAGGAGGCGTCCTCAACCAGTGGACTTTTTCAATTGAAAACCGCTGGGCCAGACGGTACTACTCTCGCAGTGCAATCTGCGAACCTAAAGAGTCTAGCGGTGGGCGAGTATTTAGTTAAGGCGTTTGATACGCAAAGCGGCGTGCCCAATGCATCGGGCGTCATCACAGCAGGGTCAACAATCACGTTCACATTGTGGATGAACAAAACTGCAGCTTCGGGAGTGATGTTTCCCAGGGCAAAGCTGCGTCTTAATAACGCAACGGGAACACTTTTTTGCACAGTCACAGGTTCGACTGCCCTTACGACGACTCTTACTAAGTACACTTTCTCAGCAACCACGGCTTCAAGTATTTCGATGACAACGACCGATCGTCTTTATGTATGGGTCGGGGTCAACGTGACAACGGTCGCCACCGCAAACACGAATGCCGCTTTGAACATAGAAGGCACACTGAATGGGAACTATGACTCCCTGACCGTAGTCCCGACACCGGTTCCTCCGCCGGCCATCGGCAGTCTCTCAACCACATTGGGACCAGTCGGAACGTCGGTTACGGTTACCGGCTCAAACTTTGGGGCCACTCAGGGAACGAGCACAGTTACGTTCAACGGCACAGCGGCCGCGCCGACCAGTTGGAGTGCCACGAGCATTGCGGTGGCAGTGCCTGCCGCGGCCACCACTGGCCCTGTGGTTGTCACCGTCAATGGTCTGGCCAGCAATGGTGTCACTTTCACAGTCATGCCGAAGATAAATAGTCTCTCTCCAACCTCCGGTACAGGTGGCACTTCAGTGACTATTGGCGGTACTACGTTCGGCGCAACTCAGGGAACGAGCACGGTTACCTTCAATGGGACCACAACAACGCCGACCAGTTGGAGCGCCACGAGCATTATCGCTCCCGTGCCCTCCGGAGCCACAACGGGCGGTGTCGCTGTGACGGTCAATGGACAGACAAGCAACGCGGTCACTTTTACAGTAATTACCAATGGCACGATTGCGGGAACGATCACGCGCACCAGTGACGGCACGAGTCTCAGCGGAGGTTTAGTCGAGGCATTGC
>JBOGOP010000132.1:0-14032 GCA_050747225.1 Pyrinomonadaceae bacterium | reverse complement strand
GTGCCGCTCTGCCCATCCGTATACTCACCTGCGCCGGCGCTCGGGTCGCTCTCCAGCGTTGCCCTATCCTCCGTGCAGGCGCTTGATAATCTAGCACAAAGCAGCTTCCACGAAGCAAACTACCGTCAATATTCCCTCCAGTTTTCGAGTGGGTTTTTAGATGAGGCAATGATACCCATTTGGAGTGGGTTTTTACGTGAGGCAATAAGGCGACCGACAGGGGAAAACCTGCGGTTTCTTTCCCGGACGCAAAAGTGCCGCCCTGCTCACAACTTAGTGGAGCAAGGCGACACCTTTATGTGTCTATGGATTCCGTCTATTTCAAACCTCTGAGAAGAACACTAACTATCGAAAACCGTGCTTCCCTTTCCGCCCATTTCGAAACGCCATAGCACTGCCGAAATCTGCACCGCGGAATCTCGCTTTGGGGGAGTTTAAGACGCCCGTCCGCTCAGGGAAGTTGCCAGAAATTATGCGGCAGCAGACGAATTTATTTCTTCTTCTTATCCTTGCTTCCAACGTTGGGCGCGTTCACCTTGAGATAGCCACGGCCGTCCTTGTAGATGCTGTATTGAACGTCGCTCACCTGTCCGCTCTCATCCTGCACCCGAATGGTGAAGGTCTTATTGTCCGGCCTACCTTCCACGCGGCACGGCAAGTAACCCTTCAGGTCGGGGCTGCGATAAGCGGTGTAGTGCTCCTGATCGCGTTTGTCATAGCCAAGCACGTAGATGCGATCGAAGTCTGGCTCACCTATCGTATGTGGTTGATCGGAGCTGCTCTTCTCCAGTATCACCCAGCTTCCGGGCTTTGCTTCCTTAGCAACGTCCTTGCCTTTAGAGCCGTCCGCTTCGGTTGACGAATCACCGTCGAGTCTTTGCCACGCGACGAACTCACGTCCGGTCCGATAAAAAATAATGTCGCTCGGTACGGTGAGCTCAACCTGCTTTCCGTAAATCCAACCGGCTGGAGCCGGCGAAGCAAGCGAAGCTAGATGGACCTTGTACCAAACCTCATTAGTTTCTTCCGGCTCATTCTCATCCTGATTTTCTTTGTTTCCTCGGGTATTTACCTGCTGGGCGCTGCCGGCTTTCGGCGCCACATCGCTTTCAATGACTTCCGATGATTTTGGCTTGGGCACTCGCTTCCAACCCACGATCTCGAAGCTCGAGCCGCTATCCAGTCTCATCATGATGTTTTCGTTGCCAGTCCGATCCGGCGTAAGTCTGAGATTTGAACTGGCCCGAAGCTGGCCGGTCGCCTGAGCCGGAACGCCCTTGTCTTCGTCGGCAAGCTTTTTGGACGCCTGAAGTACTTCGTCAGGCATGACATTCCGCGACTCGATCCAGCCCTCGGTGCTGTCCTCATCCTGCGCTCGCACGCGTAGCCAACGTTCTTTCTTGGTATTGTCGCTGGGATCCTGTACGTCCTGGAAGTCAAGAATATCAACTGCATCTCCACGATCTACTTCCAACAAATCTGCGGCGACAACCGCTGTCGAACTTCGGATCTGGGCGCGTCGCGCAACCACAACACCGGTATCGTTCTGCTTCGCGAGTGTTTTGCAACCCTGGGCCAGACTTAGGCCGACCAGAATTAACAAACACTTGCAAATTGACCTGCCCAACTTAATGTGCATTATTGCCATGATTAGCTCTTCAAAACTTGCGCCTGCATAAACTACCTTCGATAACCAATACAGCCGAGTAGGTTTCGTTGCGTTTTACTAAGATCGCGGCGCGGAATTAACTGCGTAGCTCCAGATCCGGAAGGGCCCACTTGAATCCCGTAAGCCGGCAGAATTGTCTCCAGATCGATCTCTGCGACACTCTCCACATAATCCCGAGCAAACGTTTTCAATCCCTCGCGTTCGCTTAACAGGCTAATTATAGTCTCGTTCGCGCTTCTCTGTCCTGTCGCCGGCAACCTAAAGAGTTCAGCGTATACGTCATCGAGTGATGCCCCACAATCGCTAAGTTTCCTAAGTGACAAATCATAGATAAGAGCAACCAGCATTCCTTTTTCGTACACCTGCGCACCAGACGTCGTCCAACGACGCTCCGATGCCTCAATCAACGACAAGCGTTCGCCGGCGGCGGACCGGTACGAATCATAGACACGAGCAATAGTCTCCAGATAGTCGTCAAAGGAGATCAATCCAAGGCGAAGATCCATACGCAAAGCCTGGTAAAGCGTGAAGCCTTCAAAAAACCAATCGTAATCGCCCTCAAGCTTCAGGGCGTTGGGGACCCAAAGGTGAAAGAGTTCGTGGCTGAGCACGATTCCCAGCCGCGACAGAACACTTTTGCGCCTCGCATTCCGTCCTAACAACAAAACAACTACGTTGCCCCTCGTTTCGGCGCTCCAACTTTCGGGACCCGCATCCCCCGGGTACGGGATCAGCATCAGCATTACGTTGCGCTTAAGTTCAAACCGGGTAACTCGCGAGTACTCCTCCAGAATCTTTCCGGCAATCTTTGTCGCATCGCTATCCGATATGGGCCATTGACCTGACTTGACTACTGAAAAGTTAGTCGTGGTATATCGCTGACGTTTTTCGCGCAATGAAGGCCCGATCAGAAATACAGCTGTATCCGGATCGTCCGTTGAGAACTGCGAGCCTTCGTTTCTGACATTGGAAACGACAGTCCAGCCACCGGGCACATCAACCTTCATCACCGCAAATGTGAAGCGCGCACCTGCGCTTGATTGCGGCAGTAAGTCCGCCATCATCAACACGCCCCGATCGGAATCGAGCGATGAAACATGAGAGAGGTCGGCAAGATGAGGGGGTTCTGTAAGACTCACCTCGTAAGTGAATCGCGAAAGCCTTTCGACGGATTGGAACTCACCAGGCGCCAGCCTTTTAAGTTCAACCCGCTCGCCGCTATCCAGAGCTCCTGCAACCGTTTCAATTCGTTCACCGAGCCCAATGACGCCAGCATAAGTATTGCGAAACGACAGCCTGCTGGTGGCATTAGGCAAACGCGCGTCAATTTTGATCCTGGCGGGCGCGATTGAAGTAATACTGATTCGAGCGTCGAGCGTTTGCGCGTTAAGGTTGGTCCAAGTTGCTAAACTCATGAGCGCGCAGATGGCGAAAAGCGTTTTGCCGGTGGGAGCCAAACGAGCCAAGTTTCGACACAATTTCGTAAACGGACGAAAGGCAGGATCCCAACTCGACGTGATTTGTGGCGGTCCAGGTAGCACAAAAACATCTTTGACAGTGCTGGTAGGCATCTTTATACTGCGGGTCAGGACTCTAACATAGCCCGCAAGAAAAACAGTGACAAGAGAACGGCCTTCACAGTTAGTCAGACGGCATCACGCGTTTACTCGCGTGCTGTCACTCTTGCTGCTCGGTTTCATTGTCTACGGAACGACGGTTGAAGCCGCGCACACGCATGGAAATCTTGGGGCGGCGAAAACGATCGTTGGCGCTTCCAACTTTTCGGATCCCGCAACGGACACCAAGACGACAACCAGGCTGACCGGCTGCGGCGAGTGTCTCATTTGTCAGTTACATCAGAACTTTTCTGCGACTCTGATATCTGTTCCGCCTGGCATAACGCCATCAAGTCTCGGGTCCAGCTTTTTCAACCCAACAACAGTATCGGTTCATTCTCAAACGAGTACGCCACGAACCGGTCGAGCTCCTCCTAAAGCCACCTTGTAAACGCCCTCTTTCGGGTAGCGGTTCACCAACCGCACCGAAGGCCAAGCGAAACCGCGCCAATCTTCGACTCCAGGAGTTGAGATCGAAATTGGACGAAGTCGCATAGTTTCAGGCGATAAACCAGGAGGCTTAGCAATGATTCTTAAGAACTCTTTCAGGTTCTCAGTAGCACTCTTAATTAGCTTATTTCTCTTCCAATCTAACTTTGCTCAATCGCGGATCGGAACCATTCAGGGCTCTGTAAAAGATCCGACCGGAGCGCTGGTACCGAATGCGAAAGTGACAGTCACGCAGCCGGTCACTGGCTACACGCAGACCACGCAAACTGATCAGCAAGGCTTTTTCAAGTTAGTTAACGTTCCGTTCAATACCTATAAAATTCGCGCCGAGGCGCCGGACTTTCAGCCTGCAGAACAATCTATCGATCTTGAAAGCACCATTCCAAGTCAGGTCGATTTTTCCCTCTCGCTGGCTGGCGCTACCGCTGCGGTTACAGTGACGACGGACAATTCGGCAATGCTCGAAACGGATCGCACTTCATCTGACACCGACATTAACCAAACGATTCTCGAGCGTCCCCTGGGAGCCACACCCTCACGCGCGATTGAATCTATGGTCGCTTCCACACCGGGATTTGTCACTGATGACAATGGTCGCATGCACCCTCGCGGTTCTGAGTCTCAAGTGCAATACGTGGTAGACGGTGTCCCCGTAACGGACAATCTGTCCGCTATTTTTTCCACCAGTCTTGACGCGCGAACTCTCCGCACGGTTGAGGTGTTGACGGGCGGCATTCCAGCAGAGTTTGGCGACAAGCTTGCCGGGGTTATTAACGTCAATACTAAATCCGGTCTTGAAGGTCCGACGCAAGGTGGGTTGTCCTTTTCTGGCGGGAGCTTTTCGACCGGCGAGGTTGCAGCTGATTTTGCGACCCACACCAGGAAATTTGGGATTCTTACCAACTTATCGACAACCACTTCTCGACGCTATCTGGATTCACCAACGATCGACAACTTCCACAACCTCGGTCGAACAGGCAAAGGTTTTGCCCGCCTGGATTACCAGTTTGATACCAACAATACATTGCGCGGAGTGTTTACGCTTGGCGGTTCAAACTTCGAGGTGCCGAATAAACTCGCGCAGCAAATTGCCGGTCAGGATCAACGCCAGCGACTTCGCGACAATTCTGAGAACATCAGCTATCAGCATATTTTCTCTCCAAATACGCTGGCGCAGCTTTCATTTTTTCATCGAGGTAGCCACGCCATTCTGGATAGCAATTCATTGTCAACGCCGGTGGTTGCTTCCCAGGACCGCACGCTAAACAACTATGGCGGACTGGGTTCGCTATCGCTTACCAGAGGCAGTCACAACATTAAGTTGGGTGGCCAAATAACTGTCACTCCCATCGATGAGCATTTTAGCTTCTACCCGACAGTTCCTTTCGACGATCTTGTAGACGAGAACGGAACGGTCTTTCCGAACCCAATCAATAACTTCAACTCGGCCAATCCGTTTACTTTTACAGGCGCCAAAACCGGCCGCTCGCTGAGCGCCTACGCCCAGGATCGCTTTACCGTCTTCAAGAACTTCACACTTGACGCAGGCATCCGTTATGACAGCTACAAGTTGCTGATCCAGGAACAGGCATTAAGCCCCAGGCTTGCAGTTGCGTATCACATCCCACAAACGAAGACAACGTTGCGTGCTTCCTATAATCGGTTATTCCAGCCGCCGCCGGCGGAGAACCTACTGCTCGCAAGTTCGGCTGCGGCGGCCGCAATTTCTCCACTGGCTGTACTGCGGGGCGTGACAACGGTTAGCCCGATACTGCCCGACAAGGAACATGCATTTGAAATCGGAGTGCAGCAGCTCTTATCGCAGTACCTTCGCGCCAGCCTTACCGTTTATCAGAAAAGGATTCAAAACTTTTCCGATAAGGATCAGTTCATTGAAACGGGAGTCATTTTCCCGATCTCAATTTCGCAGGGACGGGTTACCGGTGAAGAACTGCGAATTGAATCGACTGACATTCACGGCTTCCACGGATTTGCGTCATACGCTAACGCGCGGGCGTTCGGCGTGACGCCGATTAACGGTGGTCTGTTCCTCGGTGAAGATCCACAGGACCTGTTTGTGCCAGGGTTCAAATTTGCAAACGATCACGATCAGCGTAACGAAGCACAATTCCAACTGGGTTATAACCATCGTGGATCCGGTATGTATGCGATCCTAAATGGTCGTTACGACTCCGGCGTTCCCGCTGATGTCGAGCCGGGGACCACCCTGGCCGACTTTGTCGCAAAGGGCTTTGACCCCCGGCTTTACAATGAACTCGACTTTCAAAGGGGCCGGGTCCGCCCTCGAACGGTCCTGGATTTTTCGGTTGGCGCGGACTTGCGTCGGAATGAACGCGTTTCAATGAATCTGCAGTTTGACGTCCAGAATCTGACGAACGAACTGTTTCTCTACAACTTCGAGTCCATTTTCAGCGGCACGCATGTGGGCTATCCGAGGATGTTCAGCGGGCGGCTTGCCCTGAGGTTCAAATAAGTGGGGAACCTGCACGTCGCCTCGGGCGTATGACTTAACGAAGCACTGAAGGGAAACTTGACCGGATTATCCGGTTAAGTTCCCGTAGCTTCGTTGACACTTTGCCGAAGCAATTCTAGAATACAGCCAGTTTTCGTCCCCTTGTTGTCTCCCTAACCTTGAGGGATTAGTCATGAGTTTAGTCAAGATCATCGTCATCACAATAATTGTGATTCTGACCATTCTGCTTTTCGGCCGGTTCTTTACCTGAGTCCGAACGGCTGCATGCTTCTGCCTGCCGCAAGGTCAAAAACACACCTTTCAACCAAGAATGCGGGATTTGTGCGCGTAGCTGCGCGATTTTTACTTCGAATCGTGTGCGTCGCTGTCGTCTTAATCGGGCCGCTCCCGAGCGAGCTTCAGGCTCAGGAACCAACAACCGATGACGACGAAGTAGTGAAAGTCAGCACTGACCTGCTCGTTTATCCGATTCGCGTTAGAGACAAACGCAAGCCTGCCGGGAGTTTGTTGACTGAACGCGATCTGACATTGAACGACGCAGATCACGTTACGGCAGGCCTGTATCTCTACCCAGGGGCTGACCGAGTTGCGCTGGTGTTTGCTCTCGACGAGTCCGGTAGTCTGCGCGAGATCGTTTCCCAGCAGCGCGAAGCAGCGTTGGCATTGTTTGGCCGGTTTGGCAAACGGTCGCACGTCGCGGTGCTGCGTTTTGCGGAGAAACCTTTTTTGGTCGCGCGCTTTGGCAGAGACATCTCTACGGCAAGCGAAGCTTTTAGATTTTCAGTCAGGGCAAATCAACACACTGCGATATTCGACGCCGCGGCTGCGGCGGTCCGCGCGTTTGACGAGCTTCCGCGTTTTCGGTCCGAACGCCGCATCGTGATCCTAATAAGCGACGGGCTCGACAATGCGAGCACAACAAAAGCCGGCGCCTCAATCAAGGCCGCATTAGAAAAACAGATTTCGTTTTATGTAATTCATTTGCCGTTGTTTGCGCCGCGCGACGGACGCCTGGCCGTGCGCCCACCGGCTAAAGGCTTTCGCGAACTCGCCGAAAAAACCGGCGGCAAGTATTTCCTTGTCGGCAACGCGAGTTCGGCCGTCGCGCTGCCTGAGAATCGCTCAAGCAACGACCTGACGCCAATCTTCCAGGCAATTGAAGAGGACTTGCGGAGTCAATACCTGCTCGGCTTCTATGCAGGCGAGGCCTCGCGTGATGGACGCAATCATCGCTTTAAGGTGAGCATGCCCAAGGGCGTCGAGTATCAAGTATGGAATAATGGCTACAATCGGACGCACGAATTTTACGTCAATATGCCGAACCATGACCAAGGGGTTGCGAAGTGAATCCGACAGTAGGCCTTATCGCTAGCCCCAGGTGATGGCGCAGCCGAGCCTGGGGTCCCAAGGCCAATTCCAACTAAGCCTGCGAAGCAGGCGACAGATGGCTGGTCGCCGAGCAAGATCATTACGGTCAATCCAGTTCCATTTCTTGCATGTTTCCTCTGTCGCCCACTTCGTGGGCTCGGTTCCTGCTTGCTTGCGGTTCCCCAGGCTCGCAAAGCCATCGCCTGGGGCTATCACTCTCTTCGCCAGCTTCGCAGGCTGGTTGAATGCTTCCACTCAACTTCGGTCATCAGTACACTCGGAAACTGGACAACTTGACTTGCTTCTGACCAACTGATTCGGTAAACAGTAACCTTCTAAATTTGGGCAAAGTTTCGAACTCATCTTCCGCAATCCTAAACATGACCCAAAACGAGGAACAGGGTTTACGAAAAATCCGCCGTGCGCTTATCAGTGTCTCGGATAAAACCGGGATCGTTGACTTCGCACGCGAACTCACGCGCCTTGGCGTCGAGATAATCAGCACGGGCGGCACCGCCAAGGCGTTGCGCCATGGAGGCATTGAAGTGCGCGATGTCTCCGAGGTGACGGGCTTTCCGGAAATGATGGACGGGCGTATTAAGACTCTCCATCCGAAGATTCACGGCGGCTTGCTTAGCGTTCGCAACAATCCCGATCACCAGGCTGCAATGCAAGAGCACGGTATCGAGCCGATCGACATGGTTGTCATCAACCTGTATCCGTTTGCAGAAACCATCGCGCGCGCAGGCGTCATGATGGAGGAGGCGGTCGAACAAATCGACATCGGCGGCCCGGCCATGATTCGCTCGGCGGCGAAAAATTATAGAGATGTGGCGGTCGTCGTCGCACCCGCGAGCTACGAGTGGTTGATAAGCAACCTGGTTCGACTGGATGGCTCCCTGTCTATGGATGTGCGGGAAGAACTAGCTGCTTGCGCCTTCCTGGAAACCGCAGCCTACGACAGCATAATTCATGATTTTTTCAACATGCGGCAGGCGCAGATGTTTGTGCGTGAGGCATACCCGATAGCGAAAGGCAGAGAAATCCAGACCGGACGCTCAGCAGAAGAGTTGCCGGAGGTAATTCGTGGGAATATAACCAAGATCACCGATCTGCGTTACGGCGAGAACCCACATCAATCAGCCGCGCTTTACGACACCGGCGAAATCGGTGGAGTGACTTCCGCAGAGTTGCTCTCCGGCAAGGAGATGTCCTTCAACAACTACGTTGATGCCGACGCTGCCTGGCAGCTTGTCTCTGATTTTGGCGAACTCGCCTGCGCGATCATCAAGCACACGAATCCGGCGGGTGTCGCGCTGGGCGCATCAGCGGAAGAAGCCTATCGCCGCGCGCTGGCCACCGATCCGCTGTCGGCGTTCGGCGGAGTTGTGGCCTTCAATCGTACTGTTGACGAGGCCGCGGCGCGCGCGATCGTAGAGATATTCACCGAAGTGATAATTGCGCGTGGCTACGAGGCGTCTGCACTGGAAGTGCTGCGAACAAAAAAGAATTTGCGTGTGCTGCGTGTTCCCCTTCCAGACAACTCACAGGAACATCAATCAATGCTCGGTAACCTCGAGTACAAACAGGTTTCGGGCGGCATGCTGCTGCAAACGCGTGACACGCATCCACTGAAACGAGAAGACCTGAAGGTTGTCACTAAACGCGAACCCACCGAAAGCGAGATGAGCGATCTGTTGTTCGCCTGGACGGTCTGCAAGCATACAAAATCAAACGCCATCGTTTATGTCAGGGACAAGCAGGCTGTCGGCGTCGGCGCCGGGCAGATGTCGCGCGTGGACTCGGTGAAGCTTGGTGCCATGCGCGCACAGTTGCCCATTGCCGGATCCGTTTTGGCTTCTGACGCTTTCTTCCCTTTCCGCGACGGTCTCGACGAAGCAGCGAAGCATGGCATCACCGCTGTGATTCAACCCGGTGGTTCAGTACGCGACGCGGAAGTGATCGCAGCGGCGGACGAACATGGGCTCGCAATGGTCTTCACCGGCGTTCGGCATTTCAAACACTAGTCCAGTTACAACTTGACAGAAGCCTTGCATGTTCATGACGTTGATTGTTAAGCGTCGGAACTTTGAAATGCTTGTCGACAAATAGATACTTAGTCAACGAGCTTGCGGTAGATTAAGCAGCACGATTGGAATCCCTCGTTAGGAGGGGCAGTAGCTAATGATTGACCGAACTGATCTCCGGAGAATTGCGCGTGAGCGACTAAAGGATGCTGAGGCACTTCTAGCTGCTAGGTGACAAGTGTCACGACATCGTTTACGGGGCGATGTGCCATGACATTGTTTACAGTTCTTTGAAAAACTAGTTTGCCGCTCTGGTGAAGCGGAGTTGTTACATCATCTGGGCCTTTCTCTGTAGGGAGGAAGGCATGAAGAAGCAACAGCGCGACCGAGAACATGCGATCAAGTCTTACTTGAAAGGTGAATCGATAACGACGATTGCCCAGAAGCTCGGTCGCTCGCGGCCGTGGGTTTATAAGTGGATTGAGCGATATCGAGCCAGCGGCGAAGCAAACCATTGGCAAGAAGATCAAACCAGATGTCCGCATAGCAACCCGCGGCAATTGCCTGGGGCAGTGGTTGAAGCAGTCAAGCTGGCGCGGCTGCATCTTTACAATCAGGGTTTGTTTTGTGGCGCGCAGGCGATCAGTTGGGAACTGGAAGGGTTGCAAGTTTCGCCCTTGCCGAGCCTGCGAACCATCAGCCGAATAGTTAGTCGCGAAGGACTGACCCATCGCCGCACCGGGCGCTATGAACCGAAGGGCAGACCTTATCCTAAGCTGATAGGCCAGCAGGCTAATGACGTACATCAGAGCGACTATGTGGGGCCTTGTTACTTGAGCGGGCCGCTGCGCTTTTACAGCATGAACAGCGTGGACCTCGCTACTGGTCGGTGTGCGGTGACGCCGGTTTTCAACAAAGCCGCGCAATCGGCGATCGACGCTATCTGGGGTAACTGGTGGCGTTTGGGAATACCAAAGCATCAGCAGGTAGACAATGAGTTGGTTTTCTACGGCAGCCATCGACACCCGCGCGGGATGGGTTGTTTGATTCGCCTTTGCCTGGCCCTGGGCGTAGAGCTTTGGTTTATTCCGATGGCTGAACCCTGGCGGAACGGTGTCGTGGAAAAGTTTAATGACCATTACCGCGGTGGCTTCCTGCGCCGCGTGATTATGCAGGGAGCCGAGGACTTGTATCGAGAGTCGTTGGTCTTTGAAGCAAAACATAACACGCGGTATCGCTACACTAAGTTGCAAGGCCGCACACCGCAGATGGCCTTGGGGCGTACCCAGATTCGGCTGCCGGAATCGCCCACTGCGCCGCAGCATCCGTTGCCTAAGCCAGAGAGCGGTCGCTACCACTTGGTGCGTTTCATCCGTAGTGATGCTGTGTTGGATGTCTTTGGCGAAAAGTTCAGAATGCCGCCAGAAGTCGTTTATGAATATGTGATCGCAACCATCGACGTGGCTCGACAAAAACTCAGCATCGCAATCAATGAGGTCATCATTGACGAACACGACTACAGGCTCAGATGATGTCTGGTCGGCGTGTTCTTTGACTGCTCCAGTCGCCCTCCGGGCTCCTTGCGCAGCCAAAGAACCTGAAACTAACAAAGCATCTGTAAACGATGTCATGGCACTTTTCGGTGTAAACGATGTCGTGACACTTGTCAGGTAAGGGTTAAGTTTCATCTCGGTGCGCCGTTCAAAACCCGCGGAGCGGGTGGCACCCGCGTTCTGAAATAGTCGTAAAGCTCCGCAGCCGCCAGCTCGTGTCCCTTGTAATTGAAATGACCGAGATTTGTTCCGTCGAACGAGTACGATTCAAAGGGATCCTCAGTAAGCTTTAGCCGCAGGCAATCAATCCGCTCCTGAGCACAAGTGGTTAGCAATCTATCGGCAAACTCCAACTCAAATTTGTTATAGACCTTCCCGGGCCGGTCAATGACTACGACATCAAACGAAATCTTTTTCTCGTTGAGTTCCGACCGCCATCTCTTGATTAGGGCGATTGTTCCCTGTTCAGAGGCTTGCCAGGCGCCGGACCTGTCTACTCGTTCACCGTCGTCACCAACGCTGCCTCCCGATTCTGCCTGGAGGTTCCGCTTCACTCGAAACGCGATTTCGTACAGACGGTCTGCCAGCAAAGAATGATCCCGCACGTAGTTGACTGTGGACTTCGCCAGACCAGGTTGTTTCCGAGTCGCCAGGATATTGCCCTCGCTATCAAGAAAGAACGAATGGTCGGTTTCCCCAAAAGTCGCGAGCTTGAGGTCGGTGCTGTTGTCAACCAAATCATTCCCCATAAAAAAACATAGAACCAAATGATTGACTTTAACGGTCGGTTCAAAAAACTCCTTCCAAAGGGAATACTGGTAGGCTGTACCGGTGCCGGGAACCCCTCCGTTGAGGACCTCTATTTCCTGGCCGTCGCCGGCAAACTTCTTCTCCAAACGCATAGTAAACAGACTTTGCGTGTCTACCTGACGACCTTCCAGGAAAGAATCTCCTACGAAAAGTATCCGGTAGTTGCTGTTCGCCGCCTGACGCTCGCGATCATGAAACCCCAGATTGTTAGTCTCCATGAGGTTTCTGTTTTCATCGAGATTCATAAAACTCGCATGAGGTGGGAGTTTGAAAATCTTGTTGTTATAGAGTATGACCGACCGCGCATGGCCCAACTGAAAAGCTCGCATGAGCATTTCGGAGACCACCAGGCCAAGGCCAATTCCGAGCACAACCAGGGCCAGCCTAAGCAGAGCTTTGCGCATCCTCACGCGGAACATCGTCGGCCTGTAGCTGGCGGTTAATGGCGGCGCTGTTTGAATCGATTGCATTGTGCGGTAAACCTTCGAGTCAATCGCCTAAACGATCGAGTCACAAACCGTCTGGTCTTGTGTTTCACTAACCAGTGCAATCTCGTCAACACTCTCGAAAGGCAAAAATGGTTCACCAAGAATTGCAGCGACGATGCGTCCACTTGCACGGCCATCGCCATAAGGGTTCACTGCGTGCGCCATGCGCTGGTATTCCGTCGAATCGTCCAGCAGTCCTGAGACTTCGTTTACGATAACTTCCCGTTCGGTCCCAATTACTTTTACCGCGCCCGCTTCGACTGCTTCGGGACGTTCGGTGACCTGGCGAAGCACCAGCACGGGCTTGCCCAACGAAGGCGCCTCTTCCTGGATGCCGCCTGAATCAGTAACCACAATGTGCGCCTTCCGCATCAGATGCACTGTAATCAAATAATCTGCTGGCGGAAGCAGAACGATGTTTGGAACTCCGCCCAGTAAGCGATGAACCGGTTCGTTAACGTTTGGATTCAGGTGGACTGGATAAACGATGATAACGTCGGGCCGGGCTGCGGCGATTTCTCGCAACGCGAGGCAAATATTCTCCAACGGCAAGCCCCAGTTTTCGCGACGGTGGGCAGTAACCAGGATCAACCGTCGCTTATGCAGGTCCAACCGAGTCAACAACTCGTCAGCCGCGGGAGTGGGCGCTAGTTGCGCAACCCATTCGAGGGCGTCTATCACTGGATTACCCGTGACCGCGATGCTCTCCTCCGAAACGCCCTCACGCATTAGATTTCGTCTCGTGCGCGCGGTGGGCGCGAAGTGCAAGTCTCCGATAGCACTCGTAACGCGACGATTGATCTCTTCCGGAAACGGATGCCACTTGTCGAACGTGCGTAACCCCGCTTCAACATGGCCCACTTTGATGCGTCGATAAAACGCTCCTAGCGCCGCCGCGGCCGTGGTAGTCGTGTCGCCCTGCACCAGAACCCAATCAGGTTGTTCGTCACGCAGAATTGGATCGAGCTTTGCCAGGATGGCGGACGCCACTTGCGCCGGCGTTTGATTCTCAGCCATCACGTCGAGATCGTAATCGGGACTGATTTTGAAGAGCTCGAGAGCCGAATCCAACATCTGCCGATGCTGCGCCGTCACGCAGACGACGTTTTGTAGCTCGCGGCGCTTGCCAAGCTCGCGAACAACCGGCGCCAGCTTGATGACCTCCGGGCGCGTGCCAATTACGGTGAGTACTTTCATGCTTCTGCAAGTAGCGGCAGGGGACG
This sequence comes from Pyrinomonadaceae bacterium, assembly GCA_050747225.1. Lineage (GTDB taxonomy): Bacteria > Acidobacteriota > Blastocatellia > Pyrinomonadales > Pyrinomonadaceae > PSRF01. The sequence goes on along the minus strand of JBOGOP010000132.1, from coordinate 334 downwards.
CCGGTGCCAAACCGCGATGGCGCGTTCATAGGCTCTCATCGTCTCGTTCGCCACCTGGTCCCAGGTAAACTTTCTCTCAACGCACGCGCGCGCGGCCAAACCCAACTGCTTTCGTAATTCGGGTGTTTCAAGCAAACGCGTAATCGCAACTGCCAATGCTTCCGGATCGCGAGGTGGCACCAGCAAGCCGCTCACTTCGTCTTCGATGATTTCAGGCAAGCCACCTACATTCGTCGCTACTACTGCACGCGCCGAGGCCATCGCCTCCAGCCCGGCAATACTGGTCGCTTCTTTCAATGAAGGGATTGCCACGATATCGGCATCGGCATAGAAC
>JBOGOP010000131.1:0-14324 GCA_050747225.1 Pyrinomonadaceae bacterium | reverse complement strand
TCTCTACACCAGCATCCTGCCCAATCTGCTCGTATCCAGAGTGGCGGCCGCCATCGGTGAAAGCCAGGCTACAAAAATATTCATCTGCAACTTAATGACTCAGCCCGGTGAAACAGACAATTACTCCGCGCGCCAGCATCTGGAAACTACCAAGAGCTACGCGCCTGAGATTCATTTCGATTTTGTAATCGTCAACGACCGGCGCATAACCAAAGAACAAGCACAGCGTTACGCGCAGGAGGGTGCATATCAAATAGGAATTGACGACGACCCTATCGATGCGGTGCTGGACCAATCAACGCGAGTCATTCGCACCAACCTTCTTGAAGACGGTGAGAAGGTGCGACACGACTCCACGCTTTTGGCTCGTGTCGTGCTCGCCTGCAAACAACAAGACTCCTTACGGCCCGCTGTTCCCGCATAACTCATGGAGCCCATCGAGAAACCTTTGCCGCCCCGCCAACCCGACCAGTCGCCTGTAGTTCTCGTTCTCGCCGCCGGATTAGGAACCAGAATGAAATCCGCGCGGGCCAAGGTCCTGCACGAACTTGGCGGTCTGCCTTTGATTACTTACGTTTGTCGCGCCGCCCAGTCGCTGGGCCCGGAAAAGATTTATGTGGTAGTTGGCCATCAGGCCAACGAAGTCCAACAGGCGGTTCTGAATGAAGTCGGCGACCGGGCAGTCTTCGTAACGCAAACTGAACAACGTGGAACGGGTGATGCGGTCATGGCTGCGCAGTCACACCTTGAAAACAGTGACTCGCTCGTGCTCGTCCTTTCCGGAGATGTGCCGTCGATTCGTCGGGCAACGTTGGAAGCCTTGGCCAGCCAACACCGGGCCAGCGGAGCAGCTTGTTCAATCCTAAGCGTCAGGCTTGAAAGCCCGACCGGATATGGCCGTATTGTTCGTGATGAAAGCGATCGCTTCTTGCGCATCGTCGAACAGAAAGACGCGAGTCCGGAGGAGCTGACATTGAAGGAGATCAACTCCGGAATATATTGTTTCAACGCTCGCAAGCTGTTCGCGGCCCTCAAACGCGTAGAGCCGTCGAACCAGCAGGGCGAATACTATCTGACTGACGTTCCGCAAATACTGTTGTCCGATGGCGAGGAAGTAAACGTCTATCAGCATGGTAATGCTCGGGAAGTTTCCGGGATCAACACCCGGGCTGAACTGGCGGAGTTCGAAAATCTAATGCGTCGCAACACCATTCGCAAACTGATGGTGGACGACGGGGTAACTTTCCTCGATCCTTCCCATGCCTACGTTAGCGCCGAGGCTGAGGTCGGCCGCGATTGCATTATCTATCCCGGCGTTTCAATCGAAGGCAAGTCCGTGATCGGCGACGCCTGTGAGATTAGATCCGACACACGCATTACCAATTCCCGTCTGGGAAATAATGTTGTCGTCAAAGATCATTGCGTGGTAATCGATTCCGAGATTGAGTCAAACTGTGCCGTCGGGCCATTTGCGCACTTGCGGATGAACACGATTCTTGAAACGGGTTCGGTCGTTGGTAATTTCGTTGAAGTGAAGAAGTCACGGTTGGGCCGTCGATCAAAGGCGATGCATCTCACCTATCTTGGTGATGCGACGATAGGCGAGAACACGAATATCGGCGCGGGCACGGTGACCTGTAACTACGACGGTAAAGACAAGCACCCGACGATTATCGAAGACGATGTGCGAATAGGTTCAGATACAATGTTGGTGGCGCCGGTTAGGGTCGGCAAAGGTTCAGTGACAGCCGCCGGCTCAGTGGTAACGGAGGATGTGCCACCCGACACGCTCGTCGCCGGCGTTCCGGCGGTCGCAAAAAAAAGGCTGAAAGCCAGTGAAGAGTGATAGGTGAAAAGCAAGACGAATTGCTTTCGCCTTCTTTGACTCTTCACTTTTCACTGTTCACTTTTTACTAAGGAACAATATGTGCGGAATTGTTGGCTACGTTGGAAACAAGCAGGTTGTGCCGCTGATCATTGATGGTCTGCGCAAACTCGAGTATCGCGGTTACGATTCCGCTGGGATCGCTGTGGTCAACGAAGGCCACTTGCTCGAAGTACGTCGCGCTGAGGGAAAGCTTCGCAACCTCGAGGAAGTTATCCGGCTCAGTCCGCTCGACGGCACCTACGGAATTGGTCACACCCGCTGGGCCACTCACGGCCGGCCTACTGAAGAAAACGCCCATCCCCACCGCGATTGCACCGGGCGCATTGTCGTAGTTCATAACGGAATCATCGAGAATTACCTACAACTCAAGGAACAACTGCGCAAGACCGACCATCAGTTTGTTACTGAAACCGACACCGAGATCATCGCCCACTTAATCGAAGAGTATCTAAAATCCGATCACAATTTCGAGCAGGCAGTACGACGCGCAATGCTTGATCTCAAGGGCATCTTCGCGCTCTCAATTATTAATGCTGACGAGCCGGACGTAATTATTGCCGTCAGGCAGGGGCCTCCGGTCGTCATCGGTTTGGGCGATCGCGAGTTTTTTGTGGCTTCCGATATTCCACCAATTCTGCAGCACACGCGCGACGTTTTCTTTCTCGGTGATGGCGAGATGGCCATCATTAACAAAGACGCAGTGCGGGTCACAGATTTCGAAGCAAACTCGGTTCAGCCCACGATTCAGCGAATTACCTGGGACCCGATCATGGCGGAGAAGGGCGGCTTCAAGCATTTCATGCTCAAGGAGATTTACGAGCAGCCGCGTTCGGTGCGCGACACAATGCAAGGCCGTATTTCGCTGGACACCGGCCGTGTTTTTCTCGACGAGATGAAGCACATCACCGAGGCCGACTTTAAGCGTTTCACCTCGATCAAGATTGCTGCCTGCGGCACTTCCTGGCATGCGGGACTGGCAGGCAAGTACATGATCGAACAGCTCGCACGCATTCAGGTCGATGTTGACTATGCCTCAGAGTTTCGTTATCGCGATCCGGTGATGGATGAGAACACCCTGCTGCTGGTTATTACACAGTCGGGCGAAACTGCGGACACCATCGCAGCCCTTAGAGAAGCCAAGGAGATCGGTTCCAAGGTTTTGGCCATCTGCAACGTCAATGGCTCGATGATTACTCGCGAGGCTGACGGAACGATTCTGACGCACGCTGGACCTGAGATTGGCGTCGCTTCAACCAAGGCTTTTACTTCGCAGATGGTCGCCCTTTATTTGCTTGGTCTCTATCTCGGCAATCTACGCGGAGCCCTGTCAGCGGAAGAGGCAAAGCATCATGCGCAACAACTCGCCGAGTTGCCGGTGAAACTCGAACACCTGCTCAGCGATTCGGATGACATCGAGGAGCTGTCCAAGGAGTTTTTTAGATCGACGGACTTTCTCTACCTCGGCCGCGGCATAAACTTTCCTGTAGCCCTCGAAGGCGCCTTGAAACTAAAAGAGATTTCTTACATCCACGCTGAAGGCTATCCGGCGGGCGAGATGAAGCACGGTCCGAACGCTCTGATTGACGAACGTCTGCCGGTGCTGTTTATCAATACGCGTGAAGAAGGAAATCGCTCGTCTGAATTGCGTTATGAAAAGACGCATTCAAACATCGTGGAAGTGAAAGCACGCGAAGGCATTGTGATCTCAGTTTTGACTGAAGGCGATACGATGTCGGCCACCATGTCTGACCACGTCATCAACATCCCACCATCAAGCGATCTCTTGTCGCCGATCCTGTCTATCATCCCGCTGCAGCTATTGGCCTATCACATCGCCGTGAGACGCGGCTGCGATGTCGACCAGCCGAGGAACCTGGCGAAGTCAGTGACGGTGGAGTAACAGAGCCTCCGATCACGCCCACCAACAATTCATCGAATAGGACTCTGGAAATCCGCCGGGCAGGTTCACTGTCTGATGATGGTTCTTGAGCCGACCCTTCCTCTTGCTGCTCTGTTCTCGTTCGCACCAATTGCTTGTTGTGCAATTGCCAAATAAGCGGTGATACGAACCTCCTGACGTTCAAGCCTGTCCGCTCCTGCCTTGGCTCGATCAAAATTCGCCGTCGTCAGAGTACCCAAAGCCCGGACTAGCTGGTTGGCAACATTCGACACCGGGCTTCCGTTTTGCATCTGTAGCTCGCCATCCTGATAAGACTCTTGGCCGAAACCGTTCATGACCAGGGCAGCCACACTTATTTCATTGAATTGATCCAGAAGCGGCTCAACTATTTCAAATGCGCGTTTGGAATCGTAGCGGGCGAAAGCGCGGGCAATCTCCAGCAGCGCGCCCATCTGTTCCTGATTCTCGACGTACGCAGAAGCGCCAAGCATGCTTCGAGCTTGCTCCAGCAGTTCCAGCGCTTGCGCTCTTTTTAGGCCGGGGCCAATCTGACCCGCTATTTGGGTGAGCATCATGGCTCTCTCGCGGGGTGTGCGCATATTACTGACACTGCGCAGCGCCGCTTCAATTTTGCCTTTCGAGATCTCCATCTGAATTGCTTGTTGCTCAATGTTTGATAACACATTGAGGCGCTGCTGAGGATTCGCAATGCCGTCCTTCACAATCTGTTTGGCGCGAGCGACATCTCCCGTGCTCGCAATTTTTTGCGCAATCATCTGGTAAAGCGATTCCCGCATATCCTGCGGTGCTCGACCAACTTCTTCGAGTACAGCATCGACAGAACCGGAGTTGATCGCCTCCTGGTATTTTTGCCACCGCGAATTTGAAGGATTCAGCTCCTTAATTCTCTTCTCCGCCATAACGAGCCGCTCGGGCGCATACGTCTTGAGCTCGTCTTTCATTGAATTCAGCGTGCTCAAAATATTTTGGGCTGCGTTCCGTTCCGTCGAGTACTGGTTTACGGCCGGCACCTTGTAGGCCAGTGCTTCGCTCAGCGCCTTCTCAAAAAGGTCCTTGTACTCCTGATCAGACAGCAGTTGCGCCTCCGACTTTTGTTGCGCTGGAGCGCCGGGAGAACGCTGATTCCGCCAAGCCGGACTGTGCGCGAGGCGTAACAGATTGACCGCCAGCTGAGACGCCTCCTGGTTTCCCAGCAGGTTCTCACCCATGAGCTTGGCGACGGCCTCTTTCGCAAGCTGGGTCGCCAGTTCCGGGTCAGTGGATCGTAGTCTGAAGATAAGCTCGATTAGCGTTGACGAATATCCTCTCTTAAGAGTTTCCTGCCCGATCCGCATCGCACCTTTTGGATCCGCGGCTGCAATCTGGCTTGCCAGCGAAAGTTCAAGCTGTAGCTCCTGATCCGGCTGGTTGGATTGTCCACTCGGGTTGGCGAGAGTGCGTGTGGCACGAAGAAAGCTTAGTGCCGACTCCGGATCATGCTGGCCCAAAACCAATACGGTCTCCTGCCGCAACTGCATAGCCAGAGAATACGTCTGGTAGTAATCCCGATCACTTGTCTCTGCGCCGGCCATGTATTCCTTCACGGCTTCAACTGCATCCGCAGCCAGTTTCGCGGCCAGCTTTTCGTTGCTTGGCCAAAGCAACTGCGCCGTTTGTAGCTGAGCTCTCACCCTGGTTTGAGGCAAACGAATCTGACCAAGACCCTCTGCCGTTTCAGCCAGCAGAGCCAGCCCGCGGGCTTTTAGTACCTCCTGATTCTTGCCGGCCTGCAACTCGTCGTCGGTGGCGTGACGCAATTCAAGAATTCTAATTTCATAACGACCGGGAGGCGCATTAGGGGTTTGCCCGAGAGGCGCTACTTCAATGCGATAGACTCCGGCGGTAACTGAAATCAGCGATACATTCTCAGGGCCTTCGGTACCGTTCGGAGTATCAAATTCTCCCAGGCTCTTACCCTCCGCAGAAAAAGCGCGGACGATTACATCGATGCCGTGCTGATCCACCACGAGTTGTAAAAACTGATCCTCGTCCAGGTTAATACTGAAGCTATGGCTCTGACCCAAAGCCAGCGCATTCTCGATGGTAACCCCGGGCTGGAGCGAGGTGCTTGTGCCCTGAGCCTGGGCGGGCCCAACCGGCAAAAGGCACGGGAGTGTCAGGAAGAGGAGCGGGATGATTGATCGACGCATCAGAAAACCTCCAACTTCACCGAAGGTAAGGGTAACGCAAACGCTGTTTGATGAGCGTTACGGTAAGGGACGATAAACGGTTGCCGATTACTGCAGCAGCGGAACTAACAGTTTTCGTTTCAGGATAATTCCGACAGCTTAGGAGAGAATACTACTGCGAAGGTTGCCCACAACCTAAGACGCAAGGACCAAAAACAAGAAGCGCGCCATCTGACGCGCTTCGTATTCGTGTTGGGCGGGTTGCAGTAATCAAAACACGTCACGTTCTCCTGAGGCGGCGCATGGCTAAAATCACCAACAATACCAGCCCCAGAATCTCGCCAACCGCTACCACTATTCCGACGATCCAGCCAAGACTCCAAGACTGTTTCCCTAAAGTCGCCTGGTTGAGAAGTGGCGAGCTTTCCGAGGCGCTCTGTTGATAAGCTCGCGTTTCCGCCGTGCGGATTACTGATTCCAAACGCTCTCGGCTGGTCGTGACCAGTTTCAGTTGGGCACGCACTCCATCTCTTTCGATACTGAGTTGGCGGCGACGCGACTCGCGCAGTTCTTCAGGTTTGGTTGAGCCAATGCCCGCCAGTGAGCGCTCGATGTTTTCCGGTTTCAGATCTTCGTCAAGCTGCTTCTCGCGCGCCTGTAGCTCCGCCTCTTTGGCTTGAGCGTCGAGCAACTGAAGGCGCAGTGTCTCAACTGTTTGCGCGACGCTCGAAGCATTCTGCGCAGTAACACTTGTGCTAAAGGTTGCGACTAAGACTACGAACAACAACAATTCTAATACGCGTTTCATCTCGTTTGGCTCGCCTCCTGCGAGCACTACCTTCTTCAAACATACCTTTCCAAAACGAAGTCTTAACGATCCGCCTGCGCCGGATTCTCAACACGCGTCTCCAACCGAGAACTCACTAACACGCCGTTCACAAACTCGGCGATCAGCGTTCGGCCTTCGCCTCGTTGAAACACGTAAGTCGTGATCACAACGTCGTTCTCGCTTCGCTCCGAAATGCTCGCAGGTTTGCCCAACAGCCGAACCACCTCGTCGGTTCGCAGTCCCTCTTTAAGATAAGTGGTACGCGGGCCGACCTGAACAACGCCGGGCTTAAAATTCTCGACCTGATAATTATAAGAAGTGCCGGGGAAAAAACCTTCTGTTTCAGTTGTGCCTAATTTCCAGGTGGCACCGTTGTCTTCAGCGAACCGTATCCCACCCTGCCTGCTTTGTGCTGAAACCGAAACCATCGCGGCCATAATGACTATCGTGATACTTAGTAGTTTATGCATAACCTGCCTCTGAACCCTTCCTGCCGAGCTTTGTTAATGAATTATCTCTACTTACTAACGCGCAGTCAGAAGGCAAAAAGGTCCAACTGGCTCAGCCGACTGGAGAATCTCAGCCTAAAGAAAGTGTGAAAAACTCCTGTTCCAAGCGCCAAGGGCGCGAAATGTAAGAGCCTGGGGCAACGCCCCAGGCAACTTAGATGTTTGTATGAAGCGCTGAAGGCGCGAAATGGTGGGCTGATTCCGAAGCCAGAGATTGATGTTTGCTCAATGAAGGTGCGCGCCTTCAGCGCTTCGGAGATTTGCGGTCCAAACCTGGGACGTTGCCCCAGGCTTTTGCATTTCGCGCCTTTGGCGCTGGGAAACAGAAGACGCCAAATACCTTTACTTCACTGCCTTTCCCGGGATGGTCTCTTTCTCCCGTTCCAGCAGCCTCTTCTTCCGCTCCAGTCCCCAGCGATAACCACCGAGACTCTTGTCTTCGCGAATAACGCGATGACACGGAATCACCAACGCCACCGGATTCGTAGCACAGGCGCGAGCCACCGCGCGTACCGCTTTCTGCTGTCCAATCGCCTTCGCAACTTCGCTGTACGAGTGCGTTTCGCCGTAAGGAATCGCGCGCAACTGTTCCCACACCTGCCGTTGAAATGCCGTCGCCCGTATGTCGAGTGGCAGGTCGATGTGTGGACTCTTGTTCTTCAGGTGTTCGACTATCGCGTTAAGCGACGGACGAAGCGGCTTCTCATCGCGGTGAATCTCCGCCGCCGGAAACTCGCGCGACAAATCCGCTTCGAGTGAAGCATCCGAGTCGCCGAGCATCACCGAACACACACCCTTCTCCGTAGCGGCTACAAGCAGCCGACCCAGGGGAGTTTCAACTATCGCGTACCTGATCACAGCCCCGCGCCCACCCTTGCCGTAGGTCGCAGGCGTCATCCCAAGTTGAGCAGACGCGCTTTCGTATAAGCGGCTGCTGGAACCGAATCCCGCGTCGTAAATTGCACTCGTAATGGCCTCGCCCTTGCGAACACCCTGCTTGAATCGGTTCACCCGCGAAGCTTCGGCATAGTCTTTCGGCGTGATTCCCATGATGCTTTTGAAAGTTCGCTGCAGATGAAAAGAACTGACCCCAAGCCGCTCGCTCAAGGTTGAAAGCGTGACTGGCTCGCCACCGTTCGCATCAATCAAACGGCAAACCTCCTGCGCCATTTGAATCTGTGGATCGCGGACACGTGCGTCGCGTGGATGGCAGCGAAGGCACGCGCGATAACCTGCCTGCTCGGCCTGTTCCGGCAATTGGAAAAACGAAACGCGCTCACGATGTGCCCGTCGCGAAGGACAAGACGGTCGACAGTAAATACCGGTCGAACTGACAGCGAAAACAAATTGCCCGTCGAAGCGCGCGTCTCTTGTTAACACGGCCTGCCACTGTGCTTCGTGATCGTCCGGCAGCAAATTCATCTGTTCTTTCATCAATGCGCTCATGATATCACCTCATCAAGTTTGCTTCATTCATAACCAGGGCGCATGTTAACGAGTTTCTTGCATCGGTTCTATCCGATTCTTGTGGTCAAACTCAGTCCACAGATTTCGCAGATTGCACAGATTCTTGAGGTTGTTGCCAGGTTTGAATAGTGTCTGAGTTGAATCTGCGAAATCAGCGTAATCTGTGGATTAAGGTTCTAACTTAACGTTTTGTCAGCGCACATTCGTGTGGTTAAATGAAATCTTAGTAAGTCAGCTCCAATTCAATGACCGATTTCCTGAGTTCGCTAAATCCTGAACAACGCACCGCCGTTGAGAACACCGAAGGCCCGCTACTGATCCTGGCCGGCGCCGGCTCCGGCAAAACGCGCGTTATCGCTCATCGCATCGCTTACCTGATTGCCGAAAAAGACGTCGCGCCGTGGAATATTCTCGCGGTCACTTTCACCAACAAGGCTGCGCAGGAAATGCGCCAGCGCGTCCAGCGCCTGCTGCGCGACGAGGAACTATCTAGTTGGCCCCTGGTCTCCACGTTCCACAGTCTCTGTGTGCGCATACTTCGTCAGGACATCGAAAAGCTTGCCGACAAATACACGCGCACGTTCACCATCTATGATCAGGACGATTCGCTGCGACTCATAAAAAACTGCGTCAAGGATCTGGGTTACGACGAAAAGCAGCTCGGCCTGCGCGCCACTCAATCCACCATCAGCTCGGCAAAGAACCGGGGCGAAGATGTCGCAGCTTTTGCTGCGAGTGCCGAGTACGTCGACGAGCGCCGCGCGTCGATTGCCCGCGTTTTCGAAGTCTACGAAGAGCGCCTGCACGCCAACAACGCGCTCGATTTTGACGATCTAATCATCAAGACCGTGCGTCTGCTGCGAGGTGTTCCTGAGGTGCGTGAGAAGTACAACAACAAGTTTCGCTACATCCTGGTCGATGAGTATCAGGATACAAACTCGCTGCAGTTTTCGTTGATTAGTTTGCTGACGGAGAAACAACAAAACATCGCGGTGGTTGGCGATGAGGATCAGTCGATCTACAAATGGCGCGGCGCTGACATCAGCAACATTCTGAACTTTGAGCACCACTTCCCCAGCACGAAGACAATCAGGCTCGAGCAAAATTATCGTTCGACGCAAACAATTCTTGACGTCGCCGGCGCGGTGGTTAAGCACAACGTCGAGCGCAAGGGAAAGACCCTCTGGACTTCGAACCCGCGCGGCGATCGTGTGCGGTATTTCCAGGCATTCGACGCTGAATCAGAAGCGCGTTTCGTCGCGTCAAAAATATTGGAACATCGCCAGGATGAGTACGACCTGCGCGCCGCCGTGCTTTATCGCACGAATTCACAGTCGCGTGTGTTTGAAGAGGCGATGCGTCGCTCCAGCCTGCAGTACAACATCGTCGGCGGCTTCTCGTTTTACGAGCGCATGGAAGTGCGCGACATCATTGCCTATCTCAAGCTGGCGCTAAATCCAACCGACTCTATCGCCCTGCAACGCGTTATCAACAGTCCGCCGCGGGGCATCGGCAAGCACACGCTCGACGAGCTTTCACGCCGTGCAAACGACTATGGTCTGTCGCTGTGGGAAACGATGGAGCTGGTGATCGAAAAGCCGGAGGGACTAAGTACGCGCGCGGTGTCGGCGCTGAAGAGTTTCCGCAAGATTGTCCGTCACCTCGGGAAAATGGCTGCAAACGAAGGACACGGAGACGCGGAGACAGGGAGACGCGGAGAAGACGACGATGTCCCCGAGTCTCCCCGTCCCCGCGTCCCCGCGTCTTCTTCAGATTCGCCCGTTTCCGACATCGTCAAAGCCGCGGTTCAGGAGACTGGCTACGAAAACGCGCTTAAGGGCGAGAGGACCGATGAAGCGGACGCAAGGATCGAGAACCTGCAGGAACTGGTGAACGCCGCAGTCGACTACGATGAGAAACCCGATGGCTTGCGCGAGTTTATCGATCACTCCGCGCTTGTTTCTGACACCGACCAGTACAAAGAGGATGCGCCAGTTACACTCATGACTGCTCACTCCGCTAAAGGACTAGAGTTTCCTTTGGTCTTTGTCGTTGGTTTGGAAGACCGCCTTTTTCCCCACTCTCGCGCGTTGAAGGCACCTGACCTGGCTCAGTTGGAAGAAGAGCGACGGCTTTGCTACGTAGCGATGACGCGCGCGGAAAGATTCCTGTACGTGACCCACGCGATGAAGCGCCGAGTTTACGGCGAAGAGCTTGCATCCGAGCCGTCGCAGTTTCTAAACGAAATGCCGCTGGAACTGATGGAAGATCTTTCGCGCGGAAACTCCTGGCTCTCATTCGCCCGCGGTTCAACCCAGATTGATTACGAACACGGCGAATACCGGCGCGCAGCTTCCGCCGGTGATGATCCAAGCGGTCATCGTAAAGAGAGAGGCAAGTACGCGGGTAAGACTTACGACAGCGTCGACTCCATCGCCGAATTCTTCAAGCAGCGCGCGACGCAGCTCGGCAACACCAGCGGCAGTTTTCCTCGCCAAGTCCAAAGTCCAAAGTCCAGAGTGCAAAGTCCGAAACTCGAAGCTCGAGGCCCGAAATCCGAAACTCCCGAACCATCTTCCGGTCCACCATCGTCATCACAGTTCGTACCCGGCTCCTACGTGCGCCACGCCAAGTACGGCCGCGGGCTCGTCCTCCGTCGCGAAGGCGTCGGTGATTCACTGAAACTAACCGTCACATTCCCCGGTTACGGTCAGAAGAAACTCATCGAGAAGTACGCGGGTCTTGAGAGAGCCTAACTCATCACTCATCACTTCATTGCCTCAACTCCTTGGCCTGGGTCAACTCCTTGGAGTGCGGTGACCTGTCACCGCTTTGGCCCGTGGCGGCCTGGCGCCACGATGTCGCTACGGATTCACCTCTAACCTCCCATTGCAGCAGTCTGCGACGGGTCGCAGCAGGGCCAAAGCGCCGACAGGTCGGCGCACTCCAAGGAGAGGCTTCAACTGCCCGTCAGCCTCCTAACGCCACGCGAGATGCTCAACTCCTTGCATTACTCGTATCAAGTGGCTGGCGCGCTCCGCCTTGACTCCTTACCGTTCGCAACATTCAATCGCAAACGCTCGGCGATTGCCCAACTAAGGAGCGCTCCATGCAACCAACAAAAGACTGGCCTCACGCTCCAATTCACCGACTCGATTCCGCTGGCATTTATATGATTACTGGAGCCACGCTACACAAATGCCATTTCTTTCAAACAGACGAGCAGTTGGGATTGCTCGAACGTGATTTACTTTCGCTTGCGAAACGTTATGACTGGCATCTGGAGGCGTGGGCAGTGTTCGTCAACCACTATCACTTCATCGCGCGAGGTTACCCTAACGCGCCGGCACTCGATCAATTCCTCAAAACATCTACACGCAAGTACAGCCCGTGAGTTGAACGATCTCGACAACACACCAGGGCGTGAGGTCTGGTATAACTTCTGGGACAACTGACACCTCTTCTGAGTCAACTCTTGGATTGCGTCAACTTCGGGGCTTGCCTCAACTCCTTGGCCTGGGTCAACTCCTTGGAGTGCGGTGACCTGTCACCGCTTTGGCCCGTGGCGGCCTGGCGCCACGATGTCGCCGCGGATTCAACCCTCCATTCAACCTGAGCCAAGTCGCAGCAGGGCCAAAGCGCCGACAGGTCGGCGCACTCCAAGGAGAGGCCTTAATCGCGGTCGCTGCCCCATTACGTTTACGCGTGAATCATATGGTTGCTAATTGTGATCCCAATCGGCACGGGGCGACGCTCTTCCTCGTTGGAACAGTACTTGCCAAAGTTTGATCACGGAGAAGTCTCGAGGGAGCAACAAGGATCAAAGGGGTACACCAATGAAAGTTAATTACAAGGGCCTCGCAACGTCGGCAGCGCTTGCTCTCGCAGTGCTAATCGGCGCCAGCGATGTCACGAGCGCGCAAGGCCGCCGTGGACGCGGGCAGGAGCGCAGCCAGGAAAATCAGCAAAATCAGGAACAGTCAAATCAGGCCAATCAGGCTAATCAGGATCGTGGAGCGCAACGCCAGGCGGAACAGGAACAGCGGCGCGCCGCGCGACAACAACAAAACAATCAGGCGCAACAGCAACGCCAAGCCGAGCAGCAGCAAGCTGCACAGCAACGCGCCGCTCAACAGCAGCAACAGCGCGCGCAACAGCAAGAGCGATGGCAACAGAATCGCCAGCGCGTAGATCAGAATCAGGAAGAACAGCGACGTCGGTGGGAACAGAACCAGCAGCGCGTTCGGCAGAATCAGGATCAACAACGCGCCGTGCAGCAACAGCGCTGGGAGCAGAATCGTCAGCGTGAACGAGGCGCCGACGCCCGTCGCCGCAGTGAAGAACAACAGCGCGCGGAACAGCAGCGGCAGTTGGAACTGCAACGCCGCCAGCAGCAACAACAGAACTCCGACTCGCAGCGTCGGCAACGGGACCAGAACTCGGATTGGCAGCGACGCCAGCAGGAACAGCAACAGCAAGACTTGCGTCGACAGCAGTCTGACCGTTGGCGCGACCAATCCAACCGGTCCGGCAACCAGAACCGCGACCGGCGCAACAACCAGTCAAACAACCAGCGCGATTGGCGCAGGAACCAGGAACAACGTGCTAACCAGTATCGTCAGGAATGGTCTCGACGGCAGAGTTGGGCCTCGCAGCGACAGCGCCTGCTCGAGCAGCAACGACGCCGCGCGCAGTTGCGCTATCAGCAAAGTTATATCGAGCGCTTGCGCCAGGATCAACTGCGTCTGCAGAGCTGGAGCTACAACGATTACGGGCCGTACAACTATCGCTATTCGCGTGGCGGCAGTTATTACGAAACCAATCAGTATGGCGCCGAAATGCTGCGACGAGCGATCAACGATGGTTACGAAGAAGGCTTCCGCGCCGGCCAGGCTGATCGCGAAGATGGTTGGGGCTTCAGCCCGCAGGACGCCATCGGCTATCAAGATGCGAGCTACGGCTACGATGGTTATTACGTAGACCAGAGCGAGTATCAGTACTACTTCCGCCAGGGCTTCGAACGCGGTTACGAGGACGGCTACTACAGTCGGAATCAGTACGGGCGTTATTCAAACGGAAGCGCGAACATCCTCGGCACTATCCTGGAGGCGATCCTGAATCTCCAACTGGTCAACTAACCACCCGCTCACTATTGTGAGCAACTAACCAGCGTCCAGTTTCGCCCGTCGAGACTGGACGCTTTTCCTTTTACTTGCAGGTCGCCAGCGTCAACTCCTTGGAGTGCGGCGACCTGTCGCCGCTTTGGCCCGCGGCGGCCTGGCGCCGCCTTCTTCTGACGTAGCCCTACTCGATCAGCTGTGACCAACGTCCCGCCTATCGGCCCCCGCTTATTTCTGCTTCCATATCCGCGCAAATCTGCGTTAATCTGCGGCTGAATTTCAAAGCCACCATGGACAAGCCCGATCAAATCAAGGTCTTCATCTCTCACCGCGATTCGAAGTGCGATGAGTGTGGCGAAGAGCTGGGAAGACAAGCCTGGATTACTCTCGAACGAGACAAAGGCGCGTTATGTCTTGCTTGC
>JBOGOP010000130.1:0-14597 GCA_050747225.1 Pyrinomonadaceae bacterium | reverse complement strand
CACTTCCTCCGATCATTGTTCGCGCTTCGCGCTCATTTGCGGGCGGGACGCCCGCGGTCCCAGCAAATCACTTGACCGACTTGAACAGCCTCGCGAAGTTTCTGCTCGTAATCTGCCCCATCTCTTCGACAGTCTTTTCGTGAAGAGCCCCCAGGCAGCGGGCAACTTCGACGACATAGCCGGGTTCATTTCGCTTGCCGCGAAACGGCACCGGCGCCAGAAACGGGCAGTCCGTTTCGATGAGCAATTTATCCAGGGGCACTTGCGTCGCGATTGTCCGCAACTCCTCCGCCTTCTTGAAAGTGACGATGCCGGAAAACGAAACATAAAAACCCAGATCAATCGCCTGCTGCGCCAGCCAGCCACTGCCGCTAAAACAGTGCATGATTCCGGTCAGGCCAGCGCGCGCACCCTGGGATTTCAGTATCTCGACAGTCTCAGCTTCCGCTTCCCGGGTATGAATGATCACCGGCAGCTTAGCTTCTCGGGCCAGTTGAAGCTGGCGTTGGAAGACTTTCATCTGCACATCGCGCGGTGAATTGTCGTAGTGGAAATCGAGTCCAATTTCACCCCAGGCAATAACGCGCGTGCTTTCGGTTAGGAGCTTAAGAATCACTTGTTCGGCAGTGTCGTCAAACAGACGGGCGTCGTGCGGGTGAGTACCAATCGCCGTGTAGATATCGGCATGCTGTTCGGCTAACTTCACGGCGCGTTCCAATGCGCCGCTATGTGGATCGCCAGTGCCGATGTTGAGGATGGCCGACACGCCGGCATCGCGCGCACGCTGAATAACTTCCTCGCGATCGCCGTCAAACTCCGTACCGTCTATGTGCGCATGCGAATCAACAAACATCTGGAGGGCTGCGGAAACAACTACTGGGCCGGCTTGTCTGTCCACACATGTTCAATGATTAACCATTTTCCATTCTGCTGACGCTTGAAAACGATAACGTAATTTCCCTTCAACTCTGTTGTGGCAACACCTGAAGCCGGGACGATCGTTTCCAGATAGTCTCCACTGTCATAGGCCAGATTTCCAGAGACCTCGGTGACAAGGCTCCGCGGCGTGAGGTCGGAAGTGTGACCTTCCATAGCTGTTTTGAATAGAGTGCGAATCGCAGAACGGCCGCTAATCCGATCACCTGTCCCGGTCAGAAACACAGCCTCTGGCGCGTACAACGCAATGACATCGTCGAGTTGCTTTTGCTTCCAATACTTTGCCCACAGCCCGCATACCAGCGAAAGCCTCTTCTCAATTTGTTTTTTCCCGCTTTTAGCAACTGATTGGCTTGCGACGGCAGGCCCTGGTGATTGACGCTGCGTTTGGGCTGCAGCGTTTAGGGCAGTCAGGATCAGGACTGCAGCGAGAACGAGAAGTCGCACTGTCCGGCACCTCCTTCGCTGAGTTTCAGTGAGCGGGAATACGCCGTCAAAAACTGATGATCTCTCGCTCAAGCAAGGTCTTTATCATTCGCAGGCTATCAACTTCCTTGAAGGGACAAATAGACAAGATCGATTTTACGTCCCATTCGCCGTTGATCCGCGAGAGTACAAAAGCTTCGTGCGGCTCCAGCGTTTGTTTTGTTAGACCCGCTTCCGACATAAGGAGTTTTGGAACTGCGTTAGGCAACAACGGAGCCGAGTAAAGTTGCATGAT
This sequence comes from Pyrinomonadaceae bacterium, assembly GCA_050747225.1. Lineage (GTDB taxonomy): Bacteria > Acidobacteriota > Blastocatellia > Pyrinomonadales > Pyrinomonadaceae > PSRF01. The sequence continues at coordinate 12,940 of JBOGOP010000130.1, read as the reverse complement.
AACAGACTCTTCCGCAGTGAACAGCAGCGTTCGAGCCTCAGCGTTGTTAGCTTCTCTCTCCAGGATGATCTGAACGGTCGACAGCGCTGCTTCCCCTTCGCCTGCGGCAATTTGGGTACGCGCCGCGGCCAGTAGATTCGGAATTGTTTCCTGGATGTCGGGTGGAACCTGGGGAGCCTGAAAACTCTCGGGCGCTTCGCCGGACACTCGCGCAATTCCCTGACTCACTAAATCATAGAGCAGCCCGTAAACGTGAAACGGAGAAGCGTGCATGTTATAGCTGATTTCAGCCACCGACATTCGCTTTTCAACGAAGAAGAGTATTTGACGAACCTCTTTGCTCGCATTTAACTGTGACGTCCATCCAGGTCCTAGTTCCAACAACGCGCGGTCGGACGGAATTAATCCGCGGAAACGCTTCCACTCATCAATTCGATAGGCGCCATCCATTATGACTTTCGTCGTTGGAACTTCGATGCGTACGAAATAATCAGGCGGCGGTTCGTTATCGTGAAGTTCGAAATGAGCATCTTCCCAGAGGAACAGCTCGTAGATTATGTCCAGAGTTCGAATACGTAGAACCTGCAGCACATCTTCCCTGGGGAGGACTCCAGTAGTAACCAGAATCTCGCCCAGCCTGCCGCCGCCTTCTCTCTGGACTTGCAGCGCTGCTCGGAGTTGAGGCTCATCGAGTTTGCCGTAATGAATCAGGAGCTGACCCAGATACTCTTTCGGGTCGTTGGATGTAGCGCCGATAATCAGTCCACTCTCGAGGTAGACTTCCTTGACGATCTTCGCCCGATCGAATCTCAGCTTGCCAGTCTTCCGACTCACTGCCAGGAATTGCAGCAGGTCGGAGACACTCATTGTTGATAAGTTGCCCTGGATTCCCTTCGTTTCGTTCATGGGCGAGATCCTACTAACGTGCGTGAAGACTCAACCGTTCCCTGGGATTTGTTATCGGAGAAAATAGGCAAGTTGAAATTGGACAAATTTGATCTTACTCACAGAGTATACGGGACGTCCCCGCAGATTCAAGCATTTATTCCGATGGCTACGCGGGACCTTGGCCCGGACTATTTCAGCCGCGCGCCATTGGGCACGTCTTCCGTAAACGTCGCAATGACGGGCTTACCCTCGTCGCCGACGGAGGCAGCGAGCAACATTCCCTGAGATTCATGGCCCCGCAGCTTGCGCGGCTTCAGATTCGCGACAACGGCGATCTTGCGGCCGACTAACTGCTCCGGGCTGTAGTATTGCGCGATGCCCGCGAGAATTTGACGCGGCTTCTCTTCACCGACGTCTACCGTCAACAGCAGAAGCTTGTCTGCTTTGGGTATGCGTTCCGCCGTGAGCACTTCGCCCACTCGCAGGTCCACCTTAGTAAAGTCAGTGATGTCGATGAAGCTTGTAACTCCGACGGCGCCGGCATCCGCTTCAGTTGCATGCTGGCCAGAACCCGGTTCGCGCTGTGCGCTCACTGCGGGCGAGACGCCCGCGCTCCCAGTAAGAGCTTGACGCTCAACATCGGAAGTAGAAGCCCGCGCGTCAGTCCTGCCTCCTGCTCCTGCCTCCTGCCCCGGTTCCCCCTGCCCCCGTTCATTGATTTCCTTCATAGTTTTTGTCTTGTCCAGTCTTGGAAACAATGGTTTCACCTCGCCGATGATCGTACCTTCGCTGAGCTCTCCCCATTTTAGTTTAGCCGGATCGATTCCCGCCGGAGTTTGCGAACCAGTTGAACCCCCCAGTCCGAGTTGACTCCAAATCTCCGACGTCGCGCTGGGCATCACTGGATAAAGCAACACGCAAAGCCAGCGAAGAGTTTCGGCCGCGCGATAGAGCACCGCATTCAACGTTTGCTTCTGGTTCTCGTCCTTAGCCAGGTCCCACGGCTTTGCGTCGGAAATCATCTTATCGACACGAGCGACGACAGACCACGCGCTCTCCAGGGCCTTGCTGAATGCAAACGTTTCGAGGTGTTGGAGAGACTGATCGCGCGCGTGTTCGACAAAACCAGAAATCGCCGTTTCGTCAGTCTCCAGTCCAGCGCGCTTTGCTAATAACAACTTCTCATCGGAAATAAAGCCGGAAGGAATGCGTCCATCGTTGTAGCGCGCAATCATCGTTAAGGTGCGGCTGGAGAGATTACCTAAACCGCTGGCGAGGTCGCTATTGGTGCGATCGATTAGTGCCTCATAACCAAAGCGACCGTCCTGGCCAAAAACCATTTCACGAAGACAGAAGTAACGGATCGCATCGATCGGGAAGTGGCGGTCCAGGACATCCAACTCAATCGTGTTACCCAGGGTCTTCGACATTTTTTTGCCGACCGGGTCGAGCCACATACCGTGGGCAACAATCGCACGTGGTTGCTCCAGGTCCGCAGCCAGCAGAAACGCCGGCCAGTAAACGGCGTGGAATCGCAGAATGTCTTTGCCGACGAGGTGCAGCGCCGGCCAAAACTTTTCAAAGCCTACCGCGCGTTCTCGCTCCTCGTTACCAAAGCCAATCGCGGTTATGTAATTAGTGAGGGCGTCAAACCAAACGTACATTGTGTGTTCGGGATCGTCAGGCACGGGGACGCCCCAACTTACAGAGGTTCGCAAGCGGCTAACTGAAAGATCCTGGAGCCCGCCGGCCACGAAACTCGTTACTTCATTCTTTCTTGACTCGGGTTGTACGAACCCTGGCCGGGATTTGTAAAGCGCTAGTAGTTCATCGGCGTAGTCAGAGAGACGAAAGAAGTAACTGTCTTCCGAAACGCGATCGAGCAGAGTCTCGTGAATCAGGCAGGTAGGCGGGTCGCCCTCGTTCACGGGCTTCGCGTATTCATCTTCGGTCTTGTAAGCCGCGCAGGCCGCGCAGAACCAGCCCTCGTAATGCCCCTTGTAAATCGCAGAATTGCCCTTCGGCGTTTTCGCCTTTGCAATGCGCCGCCAGAGTTCGCTGACACCCTGATAGTGAAACGGCTCGGTGGTGCGCATGAACATGTCGTAGCCACCGTGGCCGGTGTCCAGACGAAACTCTGCAGTCATCTTTTTGAAATAGTTGACAACATAGTCCGCCTGTTCTTTTGGAGTGCGGCCGCTACGCTGTGCAGCACGTTCGATGTTAATCCCGTGCTCGTCCGTGCCGGTTAAGAAAAACGTTTCGATTCCCTGCTGCCGCTCGTGACGCGCAATCGTGTCAGCCACGATCATTGTGTAGAGATGACCAAGATGCGGCAGGCTGTTGGCGTAGTAGATGGGGGTGGTGACGTAGAAAGTTTTCATTTAGTAAATCGTGAATAGTAAATCGTAAATAGTTAAAGGTCCTTCGTTCCGTTTCGACACGCACACTACCGTACGCCGCCTCTACCACTAATGTGGACTTTAGCGAACGGCTATTCTAAAAGAAAACTCCAGCTTGGGCTGAACTCCTGACGTACTTTAGCGGCTTCTTCGCTGCACGTGCTGGCAGAGTCCAGTTAACATGCGACCGATTTCATCGAGGTAAGCACGGAGCTCCGAATATCGAGAACTCTCAAAGTAACCGAGCCGGCTTGCAATCAGAAACTCTGTATCAACCTCGCTAGCAGATCCCTGCGAAGTCGAAAGAAAGTGTGCGAACTCCTTGGAGGATTTACGGCCAGCGCCCTCAGCAATATTTGCTGGGATTGAAACTGCTGCCCGACGTAGTTGGGAAATCAGGCCAAATCTTTCATCCTTCGGGAAATCATCCGTCGCTCTATAAACCGCCACTACAAAGTCAATTGCTTTCTTCCAAACATCCAGCTTTTCATGGGGACGCATTTTTGATTCTCCATAAGCGGTGGGTTAAGAGCGGTCTCTCCATTCACGATTTACTATTTACGATTTACTTCTTCTTTGCAAATTCATCGCCAGGGTTAAAGCGCGGCATTGCCGGATCGTTTGCGATGCGCATTCCAATCGCCATTGCGATCTCCGTCTCCTGCAATAGTCCGCGAAAATCCCAGGCGTCGCTGTATTCGTCCGAAGGCTGATGATAATGTGCCGTGTTGTAAGCTTTGAATTGCTCTTCGCCCCACTCCTTCGTATGCCCCACGTAATCATTCCCTTCCTTCAAGCTAATCGAAGGGACGCCGACCCTCGCGAAGGGGAAATGATCTGAGCGATAAAACGATCCCTGCTCGGGCCGCGCGTCCGGCGACACGCGCATTCCGCGCTCGCGCGCAACAGCCTCAACCACAGCTTTCAATGTAGAGCGTTCAGCGCCGAGCGGAACAAAGTCGTGCGTGCGTCCCAGCACGTTCATGGAATCAAGATTTACATTCGCTGCGGTCTTGGCGAGCGGCACCAGTGGATGTTTAGAATACCACTCCGCGCCGATCAGTCCCTGTTCCTCCGCCGTGGGAAATAGGAAGAGACTCGATCGCCGCGGCCGTTGCGCCGCCGGCAACTTTGAAAAAGCGTCGGCGATAGCCAACACTGATGCAACTCCGGTTGCGTTATCCAAAGCTCCGTTGTAGATCGTGTCGCCCTCCTTGTCAGGAGCGCCAACGCCGAGATGATCCCAATGAGCTGAGTAGACGACGTATTCATCCCGCAGTTTAGGATCGCGTCCAGGAAGTATGCCGACAACGTTGGGCGCTTCCACCCGTTTTACTTCACTTTTGAGATTTAGCTTGCCTTTAAGATTCAGATTCACCGGTTGGAAATCACGCGATGCAGCTTTCGCTCGCAGCGTATCAAGATCCTGACCGGCAAGCTTCATGATCTTGCGAGCCGCATCGTCGGTTACCCACGATCGAAATTTCAGGATCGGGGTGTCATCGCCGGGGTTCCTGGCGATGTCAAAGCGCCAGGATCCATTCGACGTGCGCACCACGCTCCAGGGGTAACCCGCCGACTGATCCGTGTGCAGCAGTATCACCCCAACCGCGCCCCGCCGTGCCCCTTCTTCATACTTGTAAGTCCAACGTCCGTTGTAGGTGAGCGTCTTGCCGCCAAACAAATTAGGTTCCTCGGTTGTCGCCGGTGGATCATTTACCAGCATCACTAAGATTTTCCCGCGGTAGTCCTCAGGTCCGCCTTTGTAATCGTTCCACCGTTGTTCAGGTGAGTTGATGCCATAGCCGACAAAAACCATATCGGCATCAACATCGACTTCCTCGGTTTGCGCTCCGGTAAACGCGACGTACTCATCGGCAAACTTAAAACTCTCTTTTCCGTGGTGACCTGAGATGTTCAGCTTAGTAGTAGGATCGGCCTTGACGCCAACCAACGAAACAGGCTGGAAGAAACTGCCATTTACCCCAGCGCCTTTCAAACCAAGCGCTTCCATCTGAGCGGCAATGTAGTTTGCGGCGATCTCGCCACCACGCGCGCCCGTGCCACGCCCTTCGAGCAGGTCGCTGGAAAGAAACTTAATTCGCGCGCGGATTGCGTCTTCATTGAGCGCGGCGCTGGTTTGGCCTCGTTGCTGCGAAACTCCTATTGCGCAGATCGCAACGATAAGAGTTGACACAATTGTGCCGCGAAAAAAACTTCTCTTTCTAATAATCATCCGGTTGTCCTCATTAGTCTCTTCCCGTAATCAACGCCATTGCTTCAGCGCGCGTGCGCGGGTCCGTGCGAAATCCGCCCAGGACTGCCGAGGTTACAGTCTTGGCGTCGGCCTTTCTCACGCCGCGCAGCGTCATGCACGTATGCGCCGCCTCAATCACAACCATCACCCCAATCGGCTTTAGACCTTCGAACAAAGTATTCGCAATGTCGGTCGTCAGCCGTTCCTGCAATTGCAGTCGACGCGAAAACGTTTCCGCCAGGCGAGCCAGTTTTGAGATCCCAAGAATTCGCCCCTCTCTGGGGATGTAGGCAATGTGACACTTGCCGACAAACGGCGCCAGATGGTGTTCACACATTGAAGCGATGCTGATGTCTTTAACGATCACCATCTCGTCGTGCTTGTCACCCGGTAGAGGTACCACGTGTGCCCCCGGATCTTCGCGCATGCCGGAAGTCAACTCAGCATACATTTCCGCGACCCGGCGTGGCGTTTCCTGCAAACCAGGGCGTCCCGGGTCTTCGCCAAGGCCCTCGAGGATCATGCGCACCCCTTCTGCGATGCGCTCGAGGTCAACTGGCGGGAGATCGTGTTCCGGTGAATTCATATCCTGATTCTGTGCTGAAAACTTCGTAGCCATGAGTTCTGTGCCGAACCCGCGCGAGTCCTAACCCAAAGTTGTTTTCCAAAACCCGCGGAGCGGGTGCAAGCATAAAGCCCGGGGTGGAGCGAAGCGGAACCCCAGGGAAACGGGAGGTAAGAAAATCCAGCGCGCGAAGCGTGCGACAGAGTCGGGCAGTTCTCGAAATCGATGGCTGTCGCCGCGCTTCGCGGGCTCTTAGCTTTGTTTCCATCGATCCTGGGGTTCCGCTTCGCTCCACCCCAGGCTTTATGCTGCCGCCACGCTTCGCGGGCTTAACGCACGACTTTGAGACGGTCTGGCTTCGTTACACTTTTCACTGTTTAGCTCTCGCTGAGCACGAGTGCCGCCCGCGCAGCCTCTTCTACAACCCTCAGCGGAACATTCGCGTTACGTGCCGCCTGGCGACATTGCTCATACTCCGGCATCGCCTTAACAACGTGTCCGTTGAGTTGCGCTACTTTAACATCTATCGGTCCATACTGCGTTTCTACCGCAACAATCTTGCGTTCCAGGGCGCGTCGTTCAACTTCGTAAGCGCGAATGCCAAGCGTGGTGGTTTCGGAGAAAAGCAACTCACTGAGCACCGGTCGGTCCTCCGCTCGACAGAGGATCGACAGCAAAACTCCTGGGCGATTCTTCTTCATCTGCACCGAGGTGAAGTAACAATCGAGAGCGCCAAGCTCAAACGCTCGCTCCATCACGTGACCCAGTATTTGCGGCGAGATGTCGTCCATGTTTGTCTCAATCATCCACAGTCGTTCATCCGCGGGCGCAGCCAGATAAGTGGCGCTGACTTGATCTTCACCAACAAGTACGCGCAAAGCGTTCGGAAACTTCTCGTATTGTCGCGTGCCCGCGCCATAACCGGTTTGCTGAAGCTTCAGCTCCGGTATTGGGCCGTAGTCAGTGCAGACGGTTGTGATGATAGCGGCGCCAGTTGGCGTTACCAGTTCACCGGCGATGTCAGTCGAATAAAAAGGCACGCCTCTAAGTAACTCCACGACTGCAGGTGGCGGCACCGGAAAGCGGCCATGTTCCATTTCGACCCCGCCGCTACCCACGTGCAGCGCAGAAGACGCGAAGCGCTCGATTCCCAACTGCTCGAAACAGATCGCGGCGCCAACGACATCGATGATCGCATCGAGCGCGCCTACCTCGTGAAAGTGGATGCGTTCAATTGGCTCGTTGTGTACCCGGGCTTCGGCTTCGGCCAGTCGCGAGAATATTTTGGCCGCGCGATCTTTGACAGCATCAGACAAGCGCGAGTCGTAAATGATTTTTAGAATATCGGAAAGGTGCCGATGCGTGTGCTCGTGCGCAGTTTGCACTCGGGCGTAGGTAGCACTTATGCCGGAACGGTCGACAGTCTCGAACTCAATCGCATAGCCCTGCACGCCCAGCAACGAGAGTTGCTGTTTGAAAGCCTCCGGCTCGACGCCGGCAGCGATCAAAGCGCCGAGAATCATGTCGCCGCTGGCGCCGGCGAAGCAGTCGAAATAAAGAGTCTTCATAAGCGAGTAAATAGTAAATCTTGAATAGTAAATGGTAATTGAGTCGCTGCGTGCGGGTCTCCTATTTACCATTCCCTATTTACGATTTACCAATCAGAGGCAAGACTTCACCGGCCTTCCCAGTCAACACTTCATCGCAAAAGCCGGAAAGCGGCGTGCGCTCAGGATTAACTTCACACAAGTAGGCGCCTGCAGCTTTAGCAATCTCCGGAAGGCTTGCAGCGGGATAAACCAGTGCCGAGGTGCCGATTACAAAACAGATCTGACAGCCGGCCGCGCGCTCAGCAGCAATCTCAAACGCACCCGGCGGCAACATTTCGCCGAACAACACGACATCCGGACGGAGCGGCGCGCCACAACCGGGGCAGACATCGAGGCGTGTTTCGTCAGACCTGATTTCATAACTTGTACGGCAACTGACACAACGGGCCCGCCAAACGTTGCCGTGCAATTCAATTACGTCTCGTGAACCGGCCTTCTGATGCAGACCATCGACATTCTGCGTTACGAGTGTGAATTCTGGAAAACGAGCGGCCCAATGTGCAAGTTCATAGTGTGCCGGATTCGGCCGAAGTGTTTGCAGAAGATTCCGGCGGTAATCAAACCATTCCCATACCGCCGGCAGGTCGCGCTGTACCATCGCCGCTGACGAAATCACATCGAAAGGCATGCCCTTCCACACGGCGGTGTTTCCGCCGCCACGAAACGTCGGCACGCCTGACTCTGCAGAAATGCCTGCGCCAGTCAGTACTAGTACCCGCGTTGCGTGCTCAAACCGGTCGCGCAATGCTGCGGAAATGAATTGACTTTGTATTGTCTGCATTGAAGCTGGATGGTAACAGAGCGCGCGCAGACAGTGTCAAGCAGGAGCTATCTCCACAACTAGGCGCCGCATAGCCGAACAAGGGAATTGCTGGGACCGCGGGCGTCCCGCCCGCCAACGCGCCGCAGGCGCGCAGCCACTCGCGGTTTGCTTGCTACGATTACCGTTTGCGCCTCGCGCTCATTTGCGGGCGGGACGCCCGCGCTTTCAGCAAATCACTTGTTCGGTCCACCGGCAGATTTCAAGCTAACTGGCCACACCCTGAGAGACCTGTTCGCGGTAATCTAATAGCTACGTTATACTTTGCGCTTTTGCGGAACCAACTAACGCGAACAAGCGAGGACTTGAGCACGAAGTGACCCTAATCGAGATACAGGATCGACTTAAACAGGAGACGCGCTCCGCAGCATCTGAGCTCTTCAGCGTCGACCTTGAGCAGGTGAGCGCCGAGGTCCCGCCGCGTCCGGAGTTAGGTGACCTGGCATTTCCGGTATCGTTCGAGCTGGCAAAACGTATCAAGCAAACCACTGGCGTGAAAACCGCGCCGCGTGCCATCGCGGAACAACTCAAAGCCAGACTTGAAAAATCGGCGGAAGTTGCGCGCGTCGAAGTTGCCGGCGCCGGTTACCTCAATGTGTTTTTTGATCGCGCCAGATTGCTCTCGTTATTCGCCCCTGAGGCCGCGCCGAACCCTGAAGACGCTTCCGTCGTCGCTGATCGACCGAAGAAAATGGTCGAACACACGAGCATCAATCCCAACAAAGCCGCGCATATCGGTCACGTACGCAACGCCGTTTTGGGCGACACCTTTGTGAGAGTTCTCCAGGGGGCTGGTGAACGAGTTGAAGTTCAAAACTACATTGACAATACCGGCGTGCAGGTCGCTGACGTGGTTGTCGGCTTCATGTACATCGAAAACATGAACCTCGACGACATCAAGGCGCTCGACAATTCCCTGCCCGCCGATCGTCCGTTTGATTACTACTGCTGGGACCTCTATACGCAAGTCGGGCTGTTTTATCGCGATGGCGATGCGACCGCCCCGCCGAATCCTGAACGACTAAAGCTGCGCACCGACGTATTGCACGCGCTGGAAGAAGGAAACAATCCAGTCGCCGAACTCGCCGATTATGTGGCCACGCGAAATGTGGAATGCATCCTTGACACAATGGAGCGGCTCGGCATCCGTTACGATCTGCTGGCGCGCGAATCAGACATACTTCATCTGCATTTTTGGGATCGGGCGTTTGCACTCATGAAGAGCGCCGGCGTCATCCGTCTGGAGACTCAGGGAAAACATGCCGGCTGTTGGGTAATGCCGTTTGAATCACATACGGGAACCGACGAGCATGAGTCTGACAAGATCATCGTGCGTTCAAACGGTACGGTCACCTACACAGGCAAGGACATCGCCTACCAACTATGGAAACTCGGACGGCTGGGCCTGGACTTCAACTACAAGCCATTCCGATCTTATCCGGATGGGCATGTTGCCTGGGTGACATCAACCCAGCCAAATGCCGAGAACTTGCCTGAAGTGCCTCGGCCTAATTTCGGCGGCGGAGTGAAAGTCTATAACGTGATCGATTCGCGCCAGGCCTATCCGCAGGAAATCGTCGCGCGAGGCGTTGCGGCCGTAGTTCCGGAAGTTGGCGCAGATGCCAGCGTCCACTTTGGCTATGAGATGGTGGCGCTTTCCCCGGCCGCCTGCGAAGAGTTAGGTATTGAACTGAATGACGAGGATCGACTGCGGCCGTTCATTGAGATGAGTGGACGCAAAGGTCTGGGCGTGAAGGCCGACGATTTAATGCATCGCCTGGAGGCCGACGCGCTGCGAGAAGTCTCAACGCGACATCCTGAGCTTTCGGCCGCGGAACAGAGTGCAACTGCGCATGAGATCGCAGTCGGGGCGCTGCGATATTTCCTGCTGAAGTTTACGCGCAATTCGGTTATCGCATTCGACTTCAAGGAAGCGCTTTCTTTTGAGGGTGAGACGGGACCTTATTGCCAGTATGCCGCGGTGCGTGCCAATTCGATCTTCCGCAAGCTTGACGCCGACGCAACCGCCAAGGCTGAGGCGTTGATTGCGAAAGCGACGGCCGGGTCGGACGGTGGGGCAAGAGTTTCTGAGGTGTTTGCAGATGACGCCGGAACGGAAATCTGGTCGCTGGTGATGCTCGCCGAAAGGCTCGAGGAAATTATCGCTCAGTGTGCGGCCTCGGCTGAGCCCGCGAATCTTGCCAAATACACTTTTACACTCGCGCGCGGTTTCAACCTCTTCTATCACCGCCATCGAATCATCGCCGAGGAGAATGAAACTAAACGCGCGGTGCTGATTGTTGCAGCAAACCTCGCGCGACGACGATTGACTGAGGCGCTGGCAATGCTTGGCATTGCCGTACCGGAGCGGATGTAGGACAGGCATTCCTGCCTGTCCGCAGTTAGTTGTTGAGGTGAGTCACCAAAGTAAGAGAAGGACATTTTTTTCGCCAATTTAAACAACACAGGACAGACAGGAATGTCTGTCCTACTGTACTTTTCGTAAAAGCAGAGAGTATAAAAGAGTGCCATGTTAATCGTTATGAAGTCAGACGCGACGGAAGGCCAGGTCAAGGCGGTTCTGCGCGTTATTGAGGACCTTGGTTATCGCGGGCATCCGATGCCCGGCGCCTCACGCACGGCAATCGGCATCACCGGCAATCCGGGAGCTGTCGACCCGTCGCATTTTGAGAACCTGGCCGGTGTTTCGGAAGCAGTTCGCGTTAGTAAGCCTTACAAACTCGTCACCCTCGACATCCGTTCGGAGAAGACTGTGGTGCCGGTTGGAGACGCGAGCATTGGTGGCGACGAGTTGGCAATCATCGCCGGGCCCTGCGCGATCGAGAGTCGCGATCAGGCGTTTGTCGTCGCCGAAGCCGTGCGCCGCAGTGGCGCGAAGTTTTTCCGCGGCGGCGCTTTCAAACCCAGGACCTCTCCTTACGCGTTTCAGGGTCTCGGCGAAGAGGGGTTGAAGATACTTGAAGAGATCCGCGAGACCTACGGACTGAAAATAGTTACCGAGGCGTTGGATGAAGCAGGGGTTGATCTGGTGGAACGCTATGCCGACATGATCCAGATTGGCGCGCGCAGTATGCAAAATTTTACACTCCTGCGCCGCGTCGGCAAGTCACGTTTGCCCGTGCTCTTGAAACGCGGTCTATCGGCAACGCTCGACGAATGGTTACTTGCGGCCGAGTACATCATGTCAGAGGGCAATTATCAGATCGTTCTTTGCGAACGAGGTATACGCACTTTCGCGCAGCACACTCGAAACACGCTCGACCTTTCGGCGGTCCCGGCGGTGCGCCGGATTTCGCATCTGCCGGTCATCGTCGACCCATCACATGGGACCGGGAAAAACTATATGGTCACGCCGCTCGCGCGTGCGGGGGTTGCGGTCGGCTCGGATGGTTTGATTATCGAGGTTCATGATCAGCCGGACCATGCGTTGTGTGACGGGGCGCAGGCGTTAACGTTAGCGCAGTATGAACAACTGGTGAGTGAGGTGCGCGCCATTCATGAAGTGATCGCACCGGCACCGGTAACTTAAGACAGTTTCGAGTTCCGAGTTCCGAGTTAGAACAGATATTTACCTCCAGACTTGGTCCGCAAAGCTCCGAACTCGGAACTCGGAACTCGAAACTCTATCCTTCAAGAATCTTTGCCAAATCCCTGGAGAAGACCGATCGAGGAATCACCTGGTCGAAGCCTGCTTCGAGTGCGGCGCGCTGTAAATCCGTCTGTACATGCGAGAAAAACCCGAGCAAAGGGATAGCCTTCACAGCCTCGACTGCTTTGAGTCTGTGCGCCAATTCAATTGGGTTGAGCTTTTCGTTGTGCAGATCGACAACAATCAATGCCGGCTGTTGTTCAGCAGCCGCATTAACCAGGCCGTCCAGTTGCCGGTGAAACTTAATGCTCACTTCCAGCGCTTCCGCCGTCGCGCGAATTTTTGCCGCAAAGAACATGTCGTCGACCGCTGCAAGAATGGTTCGGCTCATAGTTGTCTTCTCGAAGTCAGCATTGGGCGGTACTGACCGCGTCTCAGCGCGAAATCTGGAGAATTGCCCAGACAGATACAGAACGGCGAGCGGTAGCGACCTGGTTCAATGTAGAGATCAAAGCACGTGGGACGATTGATTCACAACGAGGCAAAGGTGCGGCATGAACGGGTCGCTACCGCTCCCCGTTCCGCATTTGTCGACCCACTCAATAAAAGACAGCTGCACCAGCGAAGGGGTTTTTACCAGGACCTTATAACCCGAGACTGAAGCCTGTTTGTAACTTCGCCCCTTCTGGAACAAGCTGTAGAATTAAACAAATCTTAAATAGAAGTTGAGAGTCCCGAGTTGACTGAACACGCATTCACAAACCACCTTATTGACGAGACAAGTCCTT
>JBOGOP010000129.1:0-14650 GCA_050747225.1 Pyrinomonadaceae bacterium | reverse complement strand
CCGTTGACTGGGAACCTCGTAATGCGTTTCCATCAATCCTTCAAGACAACTTGGATCATTGTCTTCGGTAACGGCTGGACCATACACAAATTGCAGAATGGAAGGTGAAACAAGTTTGTGCGCCAGGGCCCCTGGTTTGCCGGCCTTATCGAGCCCTGCAGTGATGCGATGCAAAGTGGCGGGACGATATACGTCATGCTGCATATCCTCTTCACGTGACCACACCACCTTTACAGGCTTTCCGACTGCCTTAGAGACCAGCGCGGCTTGCACGACGAAATCCACCAGTAACCTGCGCCCGAATCCGCCGCCAAGCAGTGTGCGATTCACCGCGACTTTTTCTGGTGGAAGTTTGAACATACCGCTCAATGTCAGCTTGGCTAACTCCGGCCCTTGTAACGGCCCCCAAATCTCGCAACTGTCGGCGGTGACGGACGCTGTGCAGTTCATGGGCTCCATTGTCGCGTGGGCCATGAACTGTGATTCGTATTCCTGCGAGAAAACTTCTTGAAATTTGCCGCCCATTCCTTCATCACGGAACGCATTGCCTTCTGTCCTTACCGTCTTCCACACGTTGCCGTCGAGAGCAGCGCGATACTGCTTTCCCATGGTCTCAGTGCTGACAGCTGAGTTAGCTCCGCCGTCAAAGGCAACGTGGAGCGATTTCATTGCTTGTCGCGCTTGCCAATACTGATTGGCTACGACTGCAACGCCGTTTGGAATCGGCACCACATCAATCACGCCGGACAATTTCAGCACTGAAGCTTTATCTAAGCTGGAGACCGTGCCGCCGTGAACCGGACTCTGCATTACCGCTGCGTAAACCATTCCCGGCACAGCGAAATCCAAGCCGAAAATTGCAGTGCCATTGAGTTTCGACGCGAGTTCAACCCGCGGCAGAGGTTTCCCCAGCAGTTTCCATTCGCTTTGTGGTTTGAGGGTTGGATTTTGAGGTGGAGTAACTTTGGCGGCGTCCTCGGCGATCTGACCAAACTTCAATACTCTTCCGGTCGGTTTGTGAATGATGCGGCCATTGTCCGCTTGACACTCTTCGGATTTCACGTCCCAGCGTTTTGCCGCGGCTGTGACCAGCATTTCTCGTGCAGACGCTCCCATCGTCCGCAGCAAGTCAAAGAACCCGGTCGTGCTCTCGCTGTTGCCGGTGAATTGCCAGTTGATACGAGGATTCCGATACGCCGGCGCTACGGATGAGAACTCAACTTTGACTCGGCTCCAATCGGCGCAAAGTTCTTCTGCGAGTATGGCCGGAAGAGTTGTCATCACGCCCTGTCCCATCTCTGACTGCGAAGAGATCAGCGTTACTTCGTCATTAGGGCTGATGCGAATCCACGCGTTGAGCGGAATGTCAACTCCGGCTGGTGCATTGTTATGTGGAGTCGCGGAAGGAACGGAGCTGCTCAATAATTCTGACGCTGACGCGAGCGAATAACCAATGAGCAATCCGCCGCCGGCCGCGACGGAAGACGTTAGAAACAATCGTCTCGAAACTTTTTCCGTGATCATTTTGTCGCTCCTTTCTCGGCAGCGATCTCCGACGCTCGATGAATCGCTTTGCGAACACGTTGGTAGGTCCCGCAGCGACAGAGATTTCCACTCATCGCATCCGCAATGTCGGTGTCCGTCGGCTTGGAATTCTGCGCGAGAAGACAAGCTGCCGACATCATCTGTCCCGGCTGACAGTAGCCACACTGCGGAACTTGTATCTCCATCCATGCGCGTTGAACGGGATGGCTGAGATCGTTGGATAAACCTTCTACTGTCGTTACTCTCTTGCCTTCTACTCTTGATATCGGTGTGACGCATGAACGAACTGCATCGCCGTCAAGATGAACTGTGCAGCAACCGCAGATCGCCATTCCGCATCCGTACTTTGTGCCCGTGAGACCGAGGTCCTCGCGCAATACCCAGAGGAGAGGTTTGTCCTCTTCGACTTCAATGACCGTGCTTTTGCCATTCAGTTCAAAAGTAACTTGTTTCATTTCTCGGCTTTCCACTTCTACTTGGGACAGGCGCCACCTTTTTCGAGCCACTCTTCGACGCTCGCAACGAATTTATCGTGAGTAAGCGGTGGTTTAGTTCTGCCTTCTCCCGGATTCCATCCCCACAGCACCAACGGATCAGTTGCGACGTGAACAATCAGTCGCTCTGGGGTCATACCCCCATTCTGAGTTGGGTTCTTAAGCTGGCGACAAAGCTGCGAAGGAGTTCTTCCCTGAAAGACCATCGGAGTCTTTGCGGAGGGCAAGCGCCAGCGTGGCGTGGCATCAAGCGAGCCATTTCTCGATAGACTCGGTGCTCCGGGTGGCATGTTCATTCCTCGCTGGTTGGCGGCTTGATGACAGTTGCTGCACTTCATTGAATAGACTCCATTGCCGTCCTCACCGCGTCGTACACGATAGAGGTGAGGGAGACTGTCATCGCCTTGCAAGGGAAAATCACCGACTGGGTGGCAGTTCAGACAGCGCGGGCTCATGAGGACCTTATAGGCGTCAATGAAAGCTGCTCGCGCACCGGCATTGTCTCGCGGAGTGGGCGACGGGACGGATGAACTATGAACTACCGTCATGACGCCTGAACCGATCAGGCAGAATACAAGTAGCACTTTGAACAATTGCATGACACAACCTCCGGAGAATGGAGAATAGCCAGTTTTTCAGGACACATGATGCGCAAGAGTCCTTATGTTTTGTTCAATCGTCCTTCATATGATGCCGACGAGACCGAGCCATTGGAAAAGTATTCACTCCGAGGCGAGGATGATTCGCAGCCTAGAAGTACGGGGCGCGCACCATCTCCCAGTGTACGCCCGGCGTCTGGCGGTGATAGACCATCAGTTCGCGATGAATGCGTTCGAGGCTCTCTTGTGGACAGGTTGCCCTTACGTCATCCTGCGACCGATCAAGTCGCAGAAGCCAAGGTTGTGGCTGGCTCACTACTACTTCAGGTTGTCATGATGTCCGTTCGTCTTTGTCATTTCACTCACGCGTTTTCGCAAGTATTTCTGCTCGACGTAGTTGGTCGTGAGGACAAGTGCTCTAGTGTACGCTGTTGTCGCTTCCTGTGAGCGATTGAGGCGACGTAACAGATCCGCGCGGGCGGCATGAAACAGATAATAGTGATCCAACTTTGTATTCGCGCCCACTTCTTCGATCAATCTCAATCCCGTTTCAACTCCTTCGCTCATCGCGATCGCTGCGGCATGATTCAGGGCGACGATTGGCGATGAATTGATCCGCATCAGTTTTTTGTAGAGCGCGACAATCTGCGGAAAATCCGTTTCATCAGCGGTTTTCGCTTCGGCATGAACCGCCGCGATGGCCGCTTGAATTTCATAATTGCCGACGCGCCCCAGCGGAAGCGCTTTCTCGACGAGTCGCAGGCCATCGTCGATTTCGTTGCCATCCCAACGCGAACGATCTTGTTCTTCCAATGTGACGAGCTCCCCATGTTCATCGGTGCGTGCATCGCGTCGCGAGTTTTGCAACAGCATCAATGCCAGCAGCCCAAGATTCTCCGGTTCGTTTGGCATTAACTCGCAAAGAACTTCCCAGGCGGATCGCTTCGGCGCAGAGATCCTTTCTGGTCAAGCTGTCGCCGGCAATGCTCTGTGTTAGTCTGGAAGGCACGATCTTTGTGTGAATCATCACCACTTGTATCGCCAGGAGCCGCTCTAAGGATTATTGGTGGTGGGCAAAGAAATGGGTTAACGCCTGACCTTGAAGAGATGAAGATTGCCTACAAAAGTGAAGATGCCGATGTCTTGACAGCCGTTCTGAGCACTCTTCAATTCAGAGGCCAGGTTTTCTGTTACAGCGAATTCACTGCGCCCTGGGCGCTCAGACTACCCTCCAGTGACTTCGCCCACTTTCACGTCTTCGAGCGGGGCGAGGGCTGGATCAAACTTGAAGAATCGGAATCACCGATCTCGCTGGCCAGCGGCGACCTGGTTATTGTCCCGCAGGGCGGCGGACATATTCTTGGAGACAATCCCAAGACAAGGGCCGTAGACTTGGAAAAACTCTTGAAACGGAGGTCCGCAAAGGATCACGTTGTGCGTCACGGTGGGGGTGGGTCCCAAGCAACCGTGGTCTGTGGCTCGCTTCGATTCGAGACTCAAATGGGAAACCCGATCCTTGCCCTCCTCCCCCCGATTATTCATATCTCGCAGGGCCACGCCGAGACCGGCGTTTGGCTGGGGCCGTTGCTGAAGCTCCTGGCCCACGAGGCGCAAAACCCGGGCAAGGGTTCGGGCTGGATCAGCAGTCACTTGAGCGGGATCATTTTCGTTCAAGCCGTGAGGGCTTGGATTGAAATGCAACCCAAAGGTCAAGGCGGATGGCTGGGGGCCTTGCGCGACAAGCAGATCAGCGCCGCCTTGAATCTGATACATCAAAATCCCGACCATCCCTGGACCATCGCCAAACTCGCGGCTGAGGTCGGCATGTCTCGTTCACCGTTTGCAAACAAATTTAATTCGCTAGTGGGTGAGCCGCCCCTATCCTACCTGACCCGTTGGCGCATGAGCCTGGCCGCGGGCTATCTAAGGAATGAACAAATCAGGATCAGTGAAATTGCTGAACGTGTCGGTTATGAATCACAAGCGTCTTTCAGTAATGCTTTTAAGCGTGCCCACGCAATCTCGCCGCGAGGGTTTAGGGAGAGATTCAGAGGAAAGGCGACTTAGCTACGGGTAAAGAATACAGCTGCAAATTTCGCCAGAGGAACCATGAATAAGAATAGGCTCGAAGCTTTCAGCGACGGAGTGTTCGCGATAGTCATTACGCTACTGATTCTCAATGTAAAGGCCCCTGACGGGAGAGATCGACTCTGGAAACGCTTCGTCCTCTGGTCCCTTCCATCGCGACATTTGTGCTCAGCTTCGTAATCGTCGGTGTGTATTGGATTGCTCACCACCATATGCTCCACTTCATCAAGCAGGTGGACCGAAGACTTTTATGGCTCAATCTGCTGCTTCTCTTGTGCGTCGTGTTCATACCTTTCCCGACTTCATTGCTAGGCAGCGGATTCAATAACCCGTTGGTCGTGCGCCTCTACGGAATGACTCTCATCGCAACCAACGCCGCCGGTCTCTGCTTTTGGTTCTACGCCAGTTCGCATCGGGACCTGGTCGTCTCGCAATTGACGCCCGATTTTGCCCGCTGGGTAATGAAGCTTCATGCTTCCCCCATTCTGGTCTACGGACTTGCGATTGCCATAGCAACGTGGAGTACGTTTCTGAGTCTAGCGCTGTTTGCAGCTGTGCCCCTGTTTTTCATCCTGCCTAATCCATTGATCGAGCGACGGATTGGCGCTGTCCCGAAAATGAACGTGGATGATTCCAACGGGCGCTAACGTGACGGCGATTCGTCGGTTTAGGCAGAGTCTCTCGTAGTCGAGCCATAGTATATTGAATCCAAGAAATGCGGGGGCGCAACTGTAGGGATGTGAATTTGAAGACACTGTATGAATCTCACGCGGATCTTAAGTGCAGTGAATTCAGTGAAGGCGTCTGCAATTATTCCGTTTTGGCGAAATACAAGAGTGGTACGAGAAGGAACGGCTGGAATGGAAAGCGAGCGCGCGTTGTTTAGGGGCCGGGTGATAAATTGGGCCAACGCTTTGCTGATCGTGCTTGGCGTTGGGTCGCTGATGATCTATAGAGTCAGCCTGCGCGCGAAGGGCGGAGACGACATCGAGTGGTTCATCAAAGTTGCACTGGGCCAGTCACTCATTTATCTCCTCGCTGCCTGGATAATTTTTCGCGCCCGCTCCTCACGTTCGACCTTAGTGCTCGTTATTGTCTTTGCGGCGCTCTTTCGGCTGAGCATTCTATTCGCGCCGCCTTATCTTTCCGATGACATCTATCGTTACGTCTGGGACGGACGCGTGCAGGCGACGGGCGTCAATCCTTACCGCTACATTCCCGCTGACGAAGCTCTGGCGCCACTGCGCGATCAAAAGATCTATCCGAAGATTAACCGGCGCGATTACGCCCCCACGATTTATCCGCCCGGCGCGCAGATAATATATTTTCTGGCCACGCGTGTGAGCGAGCACGTGACGTGGATGAAAGTAGTGATGCTTGGCTTTGAAGCGGTGGCGATTTGGGCTTTGCTTCAGTTGCTGACTTCTTTCAATTTGCCGCGCCAACGTGTGCTCATCTACGCGTGGCATCCACTGCTAGTGTGGGAGATTGCCGGCAGCGGGCATGTCGAGGCGGCCGCCATTGCTTTCGTGGTGCTTGCTTTGCTTGCGCGGCGGCGGCGTTGGGATGCGGTTGCCGGCGCGGCACTGGCCGGCGCGACGCTGATCAAGTTGTTTCCCGTAATCCTGCTGCCGTCATTGTATCGTCGCCGGGGATGGAAGATGCTGCTGGCTTTCGGACTGACGATGATCATCGCCTACCTGCCATACTTAGGCGTCGGAGTGAAAGGCGTGCTGGGATTCTTGCCGGGATACGCCCGGGAGGAAGGACTGCAAAACGGCACACAGTTTTATCTGCTGAGTCTCGCTCGACGGGTGCTTGGCGAAGCGAAAGTACCAAGCGTTGGCTATTTGATTTTCGCGATTCTCGCGCTTGGCCTAATCGCGCTTTGGTCCTTTTGGAAGGGGGAACAGAATGACGGCAGTTACATTGCGCGGGCTTTTGTAATTGCTACTACGTTCGTTGTTCTGCTGTCACCACATTACGCCTGGTACTTTGCCTGGCTGGTAGCTTTCACCTGTCTCCTGCCGCGCTTACCGTTTTTTTTCTTAACTACAGCGTGCTTTGTGCTCTACAAATTGTGGCTCCCGGCGGGGCGAGATCAGCTGCTGCTCCTCGATACGATCATTTACCTACCGTTTGCGATGCTGGGCTTGATTGCGCTTTTTCAGCGCGCTCGAAGAGATCGCGCGCGCGGCGGTTTGCGTCACCTCCTGGAAAGAGAGCCGGTATGAAAACCATATCCAGCGCCGGCGCCGCTCTGGCAGCGCTCGTTCGGAGTGAAGGGATTAAAACGTGAAGGTTGGATCTAACAGCAAACGTGCCCTGGTCACCGGCGGAGCGGGACTGATCGGATCACATCTGGCTGATCTGCTTCTCAGCGAAGGCTGGAAGGTGCGCATCCTCGACAACCTCGAGCCAAACACACATCGCAACGGCAAGCCTGCATGGATACCGGAAGCCGCTGAGTTCTTCGAAGCTGATATTCGCGATCGCGCCGCCATAACCGCCGCGCTCGCAGACATTGATGTCGTCTTTCATCAAGCAGCCTACGGCGGATACATGCCGGAGATTGTCAAGTATGTTCATGTTAACAGCTTCGGCACGGCGCAAATGCTGGAGGTCATTCGCGAGGGAAATCTGCCCGTCAAGAAAATCGTCGTTGCCTCGTCGCAGGCCGTCTACAGCGAGGGCGCCGCACATTGTCCTGAGCACGGCCTGATCTTTCCTTCCGTTCGATCGGTCGAACAACTCCGCGCCGGAGATTTCGAGGTTCACTGCCCGCATTGTCATGCCGTTACAACGCCAGCGCCGACGCCCGAACACGCACCCATCGGGGGCGAAACCGTTTACGCGATCACCAAAGTTGACCAGGAGCGATTGGTCCTAACGTGGGGAAAGCAGACAGGGATTCCGACAGTAGCGCTGCGATACTCCTGTACCTACGGCCCTCGCCAATCAATCTTCAATCCATACACGGGCGTAATCGCCATCTTTTGCACGCGCCTCTTGAATAACCTTCCGCCGGTGCTTTATGAAGACGGCAATCAGACGCGCGACTTCAGCTTTGTCGAAGACATCGCTCGCGCCAATCTGCTTGCGGCGACGACTGACAAGCTTGACGGCTTGCCGGTCAACGTCGGCAGTGGCAAGGCCGCGACGATTCGAGAAATAGCACACTTGATTTCTGAGGCACTCGAGATTCCTATCGAACCGATTGCCCAGGGCGAGTTCCGGCCCGGCGAGATGCGCCACCTCACAACTGACACGACTCGCATCAGCGCTGTTGGCTATAAACCGCAAGTAGACTTAGCGACGGGGATCGGACGCTATCTTGATTGGATTCGCACGCAGACGGATGTGCGTGAGTACTTCGCGGAAGCTGAAAATTCTTTGCGGACCAAAGGCATTGTGCATAAGGTCAATACCAGGCAAGAACATCACGCATGAACGAATCAATCGATCTCGAGAAAGCGCGCCGTCCGGATAGCCTTAG
Source organism: Pyrinomonadaceae bacterium (assembly GCA_050747225.1). GTDB lineage: Bacteria > Acidobacteriota > Blastocatellia > Pyrinomonadales > Pyrinomonadaceae > PSRF01. The sequence goes on along the minus strand of JBOGOP010000129.1, from coordinate 6,428 downwards.
GGCGAGGAACGGCCCTGGCCGCGACCCTTCACCCAACGGCCCTGGCCGCGACCCTTCACCCAACGGCCCTGGCCGCGACCCTTCACCCAGGGCACGGGTCTCGGTCGTAATTCCCGCGCTCAATGAAGAAGACTCGATTGCCGCCGTAGTGCGCGCGGTGCTGCGCGAGATCGCCGGCGACGTGATCGTGGTTGACAACGACAGCACAGATCGTACAGCCGAACGCGCCCGGGAAGCAGGCGCGCGTGTCGTCCCGGAACTGCAACGCGGATACGGGCGGGCCTGTCAAACCGGCGTGCGTGCCGTCGGAACCGATTGCGAGATTGTCGTCTTCCTCGATGGAGATGGCAGTGACTGTCCTGAACTGATGGGACGGTTGGTGCAACCCATCACCGCTGACACTCATGACTTCGTGATCGGTTCGCGCACGCGCGGACGACGTGAATCTGGCAGTATGAACTTCCAGCAAGTCTTCGCCGGGCACGTTGCCGGCTTGTTGCTGCGCTTGCTCTACGGCGTGCGTTACACGGACATGTGTCCTTTTCGCGCGATTCGCCGTGAAGCGTTGGACCAATTGGGAATGCGCGAGCAGACTTATGGCTGGAACCTGGAGATGCAGATGCGCGCGGCGCGTTCTGGCCTTCGCATACTAGAAGTTCCCGCAAATCACCGTCGCCGGACGGGAGGCGAATCGAAAGTCTCAGGCACATTGCGGGGGACTCTTCTCGCCGGGGGGCGAATTCTGATGACGCTCGCGCGCGTTGCACTAGAACGCAGCGCTCAACGCCCTTCAGCATCATAGGAGTCTTCACGCGTCGAGTTTGCCGGTGTCGCTCGCCTGGCTGGAAGTGCTGAAAGTTGCATCCGTGCTCGATTGAAGCGTGACATCACCGTGGTTCCCATAGGGACTTCGAGCGCAAACGCCGTTAGAAAGGAAGAGCCCCTTGACGTCTGCCTATTTTTTTTTATAAATGTCTTGGGTGTCACGCGGGGACTTGAGATGGCTGTGGTATTGGAAGGCGGCTGCCGGGTAACAGGAATTAGAGACGGCGAGCCAACGATTAATGGAACCCTAAGCGTTTGGCCTCAGATCGGGCGGGCCAACAACGCATCCGCCATCTCTCTACGCAGGATGGAGTTCGCGCCGGGCTTGTCGCCCGGTTTCCGCAATCACGAATGTGACGAGATCATTTACGTCCTGCAAGGAGCTGCCACCATCCTGATAGACGGTTCGCCTTACCCGGTTCAGCCAGAGACTGGCGTCTACCTACGACCCGGCGCGATCCTGACGGTGGACAATCCTGGTCCAGAACCGTTTGTTCTAATCAGTTCGCAATGCCCGGAGCCGCTAGCCACGTCAGAGACGTTGCCGCCGTTCACTTCTTCTCAGTCGCCAAAGACATCGCCGCTACGGCGACCGCCCATCGTACGCCTCGCCGATCGTGACGCCGTCCCGACCGCAGACCGTTGGTATCGAGTGCTCGTTGACGACGAAGTCGGCAGCACGCAAGTGACGCAGTTTGTCGGTTCGATTCCCCCGGGCCGCGCGCCCGATCATTTTCACAACTACGAGGAGGTGCTTTTCATCCTGCGCGGCGTGGGCAGCATGTGGTCCGGGAAAACTCACACGCCCATTGCATCTGGCTCTTGCATCTACCTGCCCAAAGGTCAGGTTCACTGCGTTGAGAATACGCGTGATGATGAGCTGCGACTTTTGGGTGTTTTCTACCCGGCGGGAAGTCCGAGTGTGAGATACGATGTTTAGTATATATCCGATCAGGGTTTCGAAGTGAATTGTGGTTGAGCATGAAGGAACCCCTGAGTTTGGAAAAGTTGACGTAGGCGGCGACGAACTATCGTACGAACTCTTCACCAATCAATTGTGAGAGGATCGTCATTGCTTCCGCTACTTCTTCATCTGTGTTGAAGAAGTGAGGCGAGATGCGCAAACCCACGCCGGGGCGGCAATCAACGAATACTTTTCTCTGCGCGAGACGATCTACCATTGCTGGTCCGTCATCGATATCAATCATTACTGAACCGCCGCGCTCGTTGACGTCGCGTGGGCTGTTTATTTTCCATCCCCGCTCCAGAGCAAACTCGATCATCCATTCCGTTCGGCGGCGGGATTCGCGCGCGATTGTTTCGACGCCAACTTCTTCTAAGATTTGCAGACCTGGCAGTGCTGAATAGAGCGCGGGAATGCTCGGCGTGCCTTGCGCGAATCGGCGGACAGACCTGGCGTAACGCATGGGCGAATGCGCGAAGTCAAAGGGTGCATCGTGCGCGACCCAGCCGGTAAGTCGCGGCTGCAGATCTCTTTGCAAGTCGGGTCGCACGTACAGATAACCGCAGGCTGGGCCGCCACAGAGCCACTTGATCGTGCCACCGATCAGGAAATCAACGCCCCAGACGGACGCATCCAGCTCGATCGATCCGGCCGATTGATAGACATCAAGCAGAACAAGCGCACCGACGCTATGCGCGCGTCCCACGATCGCTTTTGCATCGACGCGATATGAGCTGCGAAATGAAGTGTGTGACATCGCCACCAGACTCGTTGTGTCGTCGATGGCCGCAAGAATGTTTTCGAGAGGAACGGTAACGCCGTCACGCGAGCCAACAATCTCAACCTTCGCGCCGAGAGCTCTTTGCGCTTCCCAGATGTATTCCATCGAAGGGAAATCCAGCGCGGATGTGACTACCTTATTGCGCTTCGTCGATGCGAAGTTAAAACACGATGCGACACTCGCGAGCGCAATCGAGGCATTTGGTTGAATCTGAACTGAGCCCGGCGCCCCGCCCAGGATGCGTGCGATGCGGTCGCCCACCTGTTGCGACAACTCCCACCAGCTTGCGGCCCAGGCGTCCTCGCTGGTGTGTCCCTCCCAAGCCTCATAATAAGCGACCAACGATTCGCGTGCCGCGCGCGGAACTGGGCCAAGACTGTGACTCAACAGGTGAATCCCCGAAGCTAAGGTTGGGAATTCTGCACGGCGGCGGTCTATGTTTGGTGCTGCCATTTCACTCAAGCGCGGTACTCCGCGAAGGACATCTCTATTGCCAGCGGATCAGACGCCAGCCCAGTAATAACTTCGCGGGCGGCATCGCCAATCGGGGTTTCTATTCTTTCTGCGCGGATAGCCTCGATGATCTCCGCAGCAGCCTGCTCCGCTGACATCTTTGGCCCATCAAAGTCCCGGCTCATATCCGTGTCAATCGTTCCCGGCAGGACGGTGATTACTCGCACACCCTGCCTTCGCAGATCGGCGCGCAGTGCCTGACTCAGAGACAGCAAAGCCGCCTTGAGCGCGCAATAGTTGCCAAGCGCGGGCAGATTGACTTTGGCTAGAATGGAGGCCACGTTGACGATCAACCCGTCGCGATTCTCAATCATCGCCGGCGCGAATGCTCGAGCCATCAGCAGCGCGCCGAGGTAATTGACTTCGATCTCGTGCTGCAATTCCGCCATCCGCACCTGCAGCACGCTGCCGTAAACGCAGACTCCCGCATTGTTAATCAGAATGTCCACGCGTCCCAGGGCAGCCGCCGCCCGGACGTCAGCTTCCGATGTGACATCGAGACGCACCGGCGTGAGGCGCACATCCTGTGCGGTCTCTCTAAGATTTTCCAGACTCTCCGGCTGCCGCGCACCGGCTAACACCTCGCGCGCGCCTGCCCCAAGACACGCAAGTGCCAGAGCCCTACCCAAACCGCGACTAGCTCCCGTCACCAATACTCTCTTCCCTTTAATCTCCATCGCTATTCTCCCGTCCAGTTTCAGGCTCTGCAAAAATGATCTCGCTATCTCTCACATCAGGCCGTCCGCGCAGGCGACCGAAAGCGTAGAGCACGGCCCCGATCAAGCCCCAAGCTAAGGCAAGTTCGACGCTTGTGAGTGAGTGACCGGCAAGTCTCTGGTGGAGACTCTGTGCTACCAACGTGCGGAGATCCTGAACTACCTGAATCGCAATGATTCCGCCCATTGCCAGCACGGACAACAGAGCCGCTATCCGCTGAAATGATGGCGCCAGCGAAATTTTGATGAGCGAGTAGAGTCGGGGATTCCGGCGTGGAAGCAGCAGGAACGTCAGGCTGTGCAGGAAATAAAGGATTACCAACGCAAAGACGGCAATGTTCAGCCCCAGCGAGACTTGTCCGCTAATGAGCAGGAAGGCTGCCACTGCCAGGGTTAGAGTGAGACCGCGAATGGGCGTTCCGGTGCGCGGATGGATCGTGCCAATCCAGGGCGGGGCCAATCCGTCGCGCGCCAGAATAATGGCCAGCCGCGATGGCACGAGCATGGTCGAGTTGATGGAAGTCGTCACCGCCATGATCGCGCCGAAGGTGACGAACAACGCCGCACCGGCGGGCAGATAGACGGAGGCGACTTCCGCCATCGGCGCGTTGCTGGCCTGCAACCGCGCACCCGGCAGGACGCCAAAAGCGACGACAGACATCAGCACAAAGATGACCGCCGTGATGGTAATGCCTTTCAGGAAAACTCGCGGCAGATGCTCAGTGCTGTCTTTCACTTCGCCCGCCGTCTGGGCCAAAGACTCGAAACCGGCATAGGAGAAGAAGAGCAGCGTGAGGCTCCCCGCTAATCCTGCCAGGCCGTGTGTGATAAATGGCTGGTAGTTTGCCACGCGGATCGCAAACAAGCCCGGTACAATCAGCACGATTAACGAAAGCCCCAGCAGCGCGCACATCGTCACCTGCAAACGACCGAACCAGCGTACTCCAACTATGTGGACTAGATAAAAAAAGCCCAGACTCCCCAGCGCCAGCGGTAAGCCGTATATCTCCGGTTGCAGGCGACCGCCGGCGAACTGAATTATGTAATCCGCCAGAGCGGTAGCAAGAAAAGCCAACGCGCCGATGTAAGAGATGATCTTCAGCCACGTCCCGATGAAGGCGATGCGGTATCCGCCGAGTGTCCGCGAGATGTGCGTGTACTCGCCGCCCGGTTCACGCCCCAGCGGCGTTGAGAGAAACGCGGCATACGGCACGGAGGTGGCGAGGATGACGGGCAGGAGAAGGACATACCCAAGAATCACGCTCGGCCCGGTGAGCGTCCAGGCGCGACTCGTCACCGTGAAGATTCCGGCTCCGATCAGGATGCCCAGCAACGCGGCGTAGGATTCCAGCGTGCCCAGATCACGCCGCAAGCGCCCGATCAGAACTTGAGAGGCTGTGGCCTCCGCTTCGCCCTGATCACGCTCAGCCATCGGCGCGCTCCATCAAACGGTTCGTGGGCAAGCGCGGGTCGAGAACTTTTTCCCCGCTCTCAACTCCGGCCACAGGCAACTTACCGTCATCCAGCAGTCCTAATTGGACCAGCACCGAAGCCTGATCCCAGTAGATGTGTTCGTGCGCTAGTTTGCCGTCGCGAAAATGCACGATCACGACGAGCGGGACTTTGACATGCTTGCCCGTTGGCGCGAGGCCTGGCAGCATCCAGTCCATCTTGATGGTGTGGGTGAACTCAAAAACCATTTCGTCGACGACACGCTCAACTCCAATCGTGCGCGACACCGGAGTCATCCTTATGTCTGGCGGCATTTGTGGAATGAAGCGCTGCGAATAAAACTCCCGCAGTTGATCGTGGCCGATCCCGCCGGTCAGCACAGGAACGTGATTGACGTAGGCATCTTTGACCATCGTTGCCAACGTGTCCTCAGTATTGCGTGTTGCAAACTCACACTTGACGTGCTCGTCCCAGAGATCGGCCAAGTTCTGTGGCGCGTTTGTGGCCGGTCCACCGAGATGGCGGACGAAGAATTCCAGCGTTCGCAGATGCGCCAATTCAGCGGCCTGCGCGTCAAAGTGCGCGCTGCCCGGGCGGCCAAAAGCGTGATCCTGTCCTTCGTATACGTGGAGCGTTGTCAGTGGGTGCGTATCCAGCGCCTGATGGATCTGTTCTTGAGCTGAGGGCGGGCAGTATTGATCATCGCCCGCAATGTGGAGCATAGTCGGACAACTAATTCTTGGCGCTTCCGCGAGAGCAGACTCGATGCCGACGCCGTAATAGCTAACTGAACAATCCGGGTCAGAGCGCGTCGCCAGCAGGTAAGCCAGTTTCCCACCGAGGCAAAACCCCACCGTTCCGACTTTCCCAGTGCAGGCTGGGTGTTCGCGCAGAAAGGCCAGCGTCGCCGCCGCATCTGCAACGGCTTTGGCCTCGTCCAGTCCCTGATACAACTCCAGGGCGCGCTGGAACTCTTCATCACTTTGATCGGTCAGTTGCACGCCCGGTTCCTGTCGCCAAAAGAGATCAGGGCAGGCTACAACAAACCCTCTCGCGGCATACCAATCGGCGACGGCGCGCATGTCCCGGTTGACTCCAAAAATTTCCTGCAAAAGGACTAGTCCGGGACCTTCTCCGCCCGATGGCAACGCCAGGTAGCAAACTCCTGGCCTTCTGA
>JBOGOP010000128.1:0-14657 GCA_050747225.1 Pyrinomonadaceae bacterium | reverse complement strand
ATATCGTCCCATGGCCCACATTAGGCCAAAGCGCCGACAAGGCGGCGCACTCCAAGGAGTTGAGGTAACGTCTCGAAGGCAGGTTGAACGAAGCTACTTCACCGCTGCTGACCGACGCAGCATCCAACTGTACAACCACACGATCACGCCCACGAACCCAAGCAGTCCAAGCCAGGGGCCGAGGGCAAAGCTGTCGGATACGAGTCCGATCGGCGCATCGTTGGATAAGCCGACGATGAGTCCGGCATTGATCACGCCCCACAAGCTCTCACCGACAATCAATCCTGAAGCGACGAGCGTGCCGAGCCGTTCAGCCCGTTCGGGGTTTGCGACAGAGCGGATGCGTTTGTTGTACCAATAAGAAATCACTGCGCCGACAACGACAGCGAAGGTCGCTGACATCGGGAGATAGATGCCAATGCCGACCGCCAGCGGCGGAATGCGCAGTTTCTTCATCGCGCCCAGCGCTATGTCGAGCACAATCAGGCCGACGCCAACGAGCGCGCCGATGCCGATCATCTTCCAGTCAAGATTGCCACCGATCACACCCTTGGCGAGGGCAGAGATGAGCGTTGCCTGTGGCGCGGGCAACGGATTCGGCGCGACCACACCGACGTTGGCAGCTCCGGCGAACCCGTAAGCGTGGGTTAGCAGATTGAGCACAAACGGAATCACGGAGGCGCCGGCAGCCACGCCAACGATGAGCGCGATTTGCTGACGCATCGGTGAAGCACCGACAAGCTGGCCGGTCTTCAGATCCTGCAGGTTATCGTTTGAGATCGTAGCGCAGGCAAAGACAATAGCCGTTATGAAGAGTGCGAAGGCGACGAGCGCGGGCTGTGTCTCGCTGGTCGCCGACACCGCGAAAATCAGGACCGATGCGCAGAGCACTATCGAGAGAATGCCGACGCCCGAAATCGGACTGTTCGAGGCGCCGATTAGTCCGGCCATATAACCGCAGATTCCCGCGATAAGAAAGCCGCCGATCAGTACAAACGGAATTGCGATCAGGGTGAGCGTCAACGCGCTTGGCGCCAGCACCGTCGAGCGTGCAAACGTGAAGGCCAAGTAACCCGTGATAAGAAGGCAGGCCGCGGTGAGCACGAGAATCCACGTCGGTGAAAGATCGCGGTCGAGATCGTCACGTGTGGCTGCAGCGCGAGAACTCGCGAGCGTGCTCACCAGTCCGCCGACCACCGGCTTAGCGAGCTTGGCCAGCGTGAAGATCGCGGCGATGGCAATCGCGCCGGCGCCTATGAACCGAACCTGTGTACGCCAGATCGCGAGCGTGTGCGCGCCGAGCGCAACGCCCTCAGCAGCAGGCTGCATAGACGTCAGGATGGGTACTGCGATCGCCCATGCGATCACGAGACCAGTCAGCATCGCCATCCCGACCGATAACCCGACGAGATGGCCTGCGCCCACGAGCGCGAGTGAGAACGCGATATCGTAACCGCTTGCTGCCAGGGCGCCGATGCGGAAGAACCCAGTGACTTGACCCGCAGCGATCCGCGTTGCCGTCAGGATGGCGAGTCCGGCTGAGGCAGCCGAGCCAAGGATCACGGCGATGAGGCCCTCTCGCGCTTCGCCCGTTTCGTCCTTTGTTTCTCCGCGCGTGCCGGATCCGACCTTCAAGACTTCAGCTGCCGCTACACCTTCCGGATAGGGCAGGTCGGAGTTGGTTACCAGCGCGCGTCGCAGCGGGATAGTAAACACCACACCCAGCACGCCACCGCTCAGGCAGATAAGAAACGATTCCCAGAAGGGAAATCCAGTCCACCAGCCAACGATCACGAGTCCGGGCAGAACAAAGATGATTGCTGAGAGCGTGCCGGCCGCTGACGCGACGGTCTGGACGATGTTGTTTTCCAGGATCGACGAGTCCTTCACGAGGCTGAGCAGCGCCATTGAGATCACCGCCGCGGGAATGGATGACGCGAAGGTAAGGCCGACCTTGAGGCCAAGGTAGACGTTAGCTGCCGTAAAGATCGTTGTGATAAGCGCACCCAGAATCAGGCCGCGTATGGTGAGTTCTTTGGGTTTCGTAGTCATAGCAGCAAGCCTCAACAAGTCGGGTATGGAGCGCGGCCATTTTACATTTCTCGAGCAGAGTAGGACAGACATTCCTGCCTGTCGGGAGGTGATTTTTCGAAGGATGATGATTACGAAAAAATGGACAGACGCAAGCTCTTCACTGGGAGCGCGGGCGTCCCGCCCGTAATGAGCGCGCAGCGCGAACCAAACGGGGGCGAGTTGACCTTTTGCGAGATCGTCGCACCTTGCGGTGCTCAGGCGGGCGGGACGCCCGCGCTCCCAGTGAAGAGCTTGCGAGGTGAACACGGTCGCTACCGCTTCCGGTTCTGTATCTGTGTTGGGCAGATGCGAAACCCGGGCTCAATGGGGTAACCACCGAGTCCGGGTTGGTTTGTAGGATAGACATTCCTGTCTGTCCGTATTTTGTTTTGGAACGACCAACGATTACGAAGAAGGACAGACAGGAATGTCTGTCCTACTTCATTCACTGCACTGTTACATCGTCCACGCGGAATGACGTTGGCAGTGTAATGTCGTTGGTGGCGCGGAACTGAATCCGCACCGTTTGTCCGGCAAACGAGCTGAGGTTGTACGGTCCGCGCAAGACATATACGCCGGCCGTGCCGCTGTTCTGATTGCTGAACGTTGCCAGGGTAGCGAGTAGCGTTCCGGAAGTGTTCCGCACTTCGATGAAGCAACGGTCAAACACCGCCGCCCCCGCCGCCTCACTCGTGGTTATGTTCAACCAGAAGTTCAGGTTGGCGCCACCGCTCGGAATCGTGACCGTCTGATACAGCGTGCTGGTGCTGCTGTTGTTGATACCGAGAATCATGTAGGCCACGCCGCTGTGTGGGAAGCTGCCGGTGCTGCGAACGGTTGACCCGCTAATTACCCACGGCGTCGTGCCGCTCTCAAATCCCGGATTAACAATTATGTTCGTGCCACCGCCGCCCGTGCCCGCCTGAGTCACTGTGAAGGTCTGGCCGGCTATGGTCATCGTTCCGTTGCGCGAAGTGCTACCAGTGTTGGCGGCAACGGAATAGTTAACCGTGCCGTTACCAGATCCGCTGGCGCCGGAGGTTATGGTGATGAAGGTCGCGTTACTGACCGCAGTCCACGCGCAACCCGCGCCGGCAGTAACCGTCACACTGCCCGTGCCACCACCGGCCGGTTGGCTGGCGCTGGTCGGACTGATGGAGAAAGAGCACGTGCCACCACAATCTGTCGGCACGTTAGTGGCGGCGGTGTGCGTAGTGCCGTCGTTGCCCACAGCCGAGACGCCCATGCCGTGACGTGCGAAGACGGTCCAGATCGCGCACCGGTTCGCGCCGGCGTTCAGGTTCTGATCGGCTTGCAGGATGCCGTCGCGCGCATTAAGAAATGACGGACGTGTTGGCGTGAACTTCATGCCGTTAAGCACCAACAGATCGGTGGTCGCTTTGCCGAGCGTCGCACGCAGGTCCCACAAAGTCGCGGCCCAGACTTCGCCGTCGTTGTGGACTTCGCAACCGCCTGCGCAAACGTCAGCATACGAATTGTGAACCGCCGCCGCCGGCACCGTGTACGCCGCGCGACGAATTCCGATCGTGTTGTTGACTACATACTCGCCTACCGCGCCGTCGTTGTTAATTGTGATGGCCCAATAGTCAGACCAGCCTTCGCCCATGGCGCCCGACTGCGTGCCGCTCAGCGCGGTGCTGCCGTTACCAATCAGACGATTGGAGATGCCGTGACCATACTCGTGAAATACAACGTCGCCATCCACCGAGCTGTCCCGGTCGGGTGTAGGTGCGGTGAAGAGAAACTGCTGCATGCGCGGACGCTGGCCGTCGGGCGGTGTAGCAAAGTTAGCGTTGTTGGTGCCTGACCCATCCTGCGCTTCCGCCCTGACGGAGTCGTTGCCGGTGCCACCGCGACTGAAGTTGTTCGTTTGGAAGTTGCGCGCCGTTTCGGTAAAGCCAAGGCCGTACGAAAAGTCGTGCATGATGTTGTTAAAGTAGAAAAGGTTTGTCACGACGGCAGCCTGCTGCGTTCGCGGATCGACTGCGGTCGAGAACGGGAAAGTAAAATCCTGATTGGCCGCCGAAGCGTGACCGTTGGACAGGCCGCTGCCATTGTTAGCATCCGGAGCGTTGTCGGCATTCGTATCGAGATAAGCTTCGACGTTGTTGCCCGTAGTCACGGTCGAGGTGCCCATCCAGCCGGCTGAAGTGTTGATGACGGTATCGCCTACGAAGGAAACCAGCTGGCGCGCAGCCACAGCCGGGCTCTCCACGTAGACGGTGCCCTGCGCTGCATCAAGGTAGAGGTTGTTACGCAGCAGTAGTTCTCCCGTCTGCGCGTCGACGAGTGTTTCGTACCACGCATTCGGACCGACGTCTGCGTAGATGTGCCAGGCGAGGCGCGCGGTATCGCCAACTCTGAGGACGTTCAACTCCGAGAGCACTTCCTCATTGCCGTTGGAAACAGGATTGGCAAAGTGTGACATCTCGCTCTTTGAAGCGCGGGTATAGGTTTCGACCAACGCCGTGTCAACATTTGCGCCGGCATACTCAAACGCTTTAGCTATCGCTTCCTGCTCGCTTACTGCGGGTTTGTGCTTCACCGTTTGGCCGGAAACGAGAAACCCTTCGCGAACCGAAAGCACTTCGCCGTTTTTGTTAACAACGACCTGCACTCCGCCTTCAAATACTTTTATCCCGCCGATCGTCTGCACATATTTAAGAAAAGTCGTTCCCCGGTCGTTGTCTTCGCCAATCATCGCCAGGTTGGCGACATCGGCGCCGGAAAGCGCAAACAGGGAAGCGTGTTGTTTCAGGAATCCGCGCGCAATGTTGTCTGCGGTATCAGACTGCGGCGCAGAGAGTGTTGCTCCTTCGATGAAGAAGTTTTTCATCGCACCGGTTTCATTGACCGTGGCGCGGATGTTTCCACCTTCTTCCGACTTGAGGTTTGAACGGAATTCCTCAACAGCCGAAACACGCGACTGTGTCGCTACGTTCTTCGCGGCGCCTTGAGCGCCGTCGGCTGCAGTAAGGTCGTAATCAGTGAACTCGCCTTTGCCTTCCAAACGAATGTCATAGTTGGGAAGCGACCCGGGAGAAACGCGAGGTCCGAGTCTGAGATAGTTTGTTTTGTCAGGCGCGTAAGCCGCGTCTGACTTCAAAAAGGGAAACAGCGAGACCGCCACGAGCAGAGTTCCCAGCACTCCTACGAATACACTCTTACGCATTTTTTAGCCTCCATTAATCTGGTTGAGGTAAGGCAACAGGTCCTCCAGTAATTCCGCAGGGCGGGAGGCTCAGATATCGAGACACCTTGCGGCCTTGGCCCGGTTGAGAAAATTGCCTTAACGAGTTGAGTTGCGTGCAACCTGACGCCAGGTAGCTTGAGGCGGCTTCTTTGCTGAAACCGAAGAGCTGCATGGCGCGCAGGCCCACCTTTGCATCGCAAGGTCTGACCTAATGTCAGTCACGTTTGATAACACTTGGGTTACCGTGTCGGGTCAATTGTTCCAGTTTGGCGGCAGGTCGTTGCCGTCCGTTGTTTGAGGGCGGCACACTTTACCAGAGAGTTAGCAGGTTGTTAAGAAAAATCTTGAGTTGAATTGTTACGAATTGATGACATGACCTTCACCGCTTTGTTTGATCTCACTCCAAAGTTCGGACATCAACCGCCGATCTTCAATTCGTAATCAACCAACTGCTGACACTAAGCAGAATGCGGAACAAACGATGAACACGCTTACCATTAGGAGGACGCAATAGCGGACTCTCATTCCGATACTCCTTAGAAATACTACGTTACTCAAAACTCGAAACGAGGCGCGGATTGTTCTGCTCCGACTTTGCCCGTGACGATGTCCGCCATGAAGTAGTTCTCCCCGCGAATGGGATTTCCCGCGAGGCCGCGTAACATCGCGAGCTGTCCAACATGCGTCAAGGCATCTGCGATGGGAGCCTGAAACAACTGCTGCGGCGTGCAGCCCAGCGGCTCTGCCGACGCAAGATAATCATCAAACGCTTGCAGGCTCGCGAAGAAGCGTTCCCGTTCCTGATCCCAGTTCCTCGCCTCACCCTTCTTCCACTCTTCTTGTCCTCTGGCAATCGACAACGACCATTCCATTAGGTCGCCGATGTGCGCGAGTATTTCGAGCGGCGTACGTGTGCTTTGGCCGGCGCGAAACGTAGCGAAGTCGGGGCCGGCATCGCGCAACGTTTTCCCACCGCGGTAGGCAAGCGTCGCCAGGGTGTGGCGGAATAGTTCGCGTCCTCGTTCATTTTCAGCAGTCATCGGGAAAAGTTGCTCCTCACTCTCTTATTTTCCTTCACTAAGCACACACGTTCTCCAGCGGCGTCCCGGCGGCGCATAGCGGACACTTCGTCGGCAGCCAATGAGAATAGCTTTCGCGGACCACGGCCTCAACAGCTATTTGCTGCTCCGCAAAAAAGTCGGCGCCTGTGTTGCCCAAGACCATGAGCGCCGCGGCAACCACCGGTACGGCGCCATGTGTTTGGAGTTCAGTGTAAGTTCCGCGCAAAGCCGAACCCGCGCTCATCACGTCGTCCACCATTGCGATTCGCCGGCCGCGCACGCGAGCAGAAAACGCGGATGGCAGAACGTAGCTCGCCTGGTACAAGCCAGCAGCGTCTGGTGGCATCACACGTTCAGTAAAACAAAACTCCACCTCGAGCGCCTGCGCGATGAGCTGCGCCAGAAAGGCTCCTCCCAACAGCGGGCCGCAGACCGCCGCCGCGTTGTAAGGACGGAGCGACTTCGTCAATTGACTAACAAACGGACCAATGCGGCTGGGCACCGCAAATAGCGCGTCGAGATCAAGCCAGAGTTCACTGTGATGACCTGATTCCAGTTGAAAGTGACCACGCCGACTTGCGGTCAACTCGAAGAATGAAATCGCAGCCGTTTTGGTCATGGTCTAGTCCTAATGTCCGGAAGGTCTGATTAACCTAGAGACAACTCCTTGGAGTGCGGCGACCTGTCGTCGCTTTGGCCGTCGCGACCTGTCGCGGCTCCACCTCAGCTTGAAAAATTTGCAAACAGAGGGCGTCAAGCCGCCCTGGGGCCAAAGCGGTGACAGGTCACCGCACTCCAAGGAGTTGGGCTAAACTAAAGAGCTACCGGCAGCGATTTCAAGCCTCGCAAGGTCAGATTACGATTCCATTCCAGATCTTCAGTTTCCAATCTAAGCCTGGGCAGACTAGCGAGGATGGTGTTGATAGCAATCTGTGCTTCGAGACGCGCGAGCGCTGCACCAACGCAATAATGCAAACCATGTCCGAAGGCGAGGTGTCGGTTTGGCTTGCGCACGATGTCGAGTTGGGCCGGCGCGGCAAACTGTTCCGGGTCGCGATTGCCGGCAGCAAAGGACAAGCAGACGAGGTCGCCCTGCTTGATTTGTTTGCCGTCGATCTGCATGTCTGACATGGCGATGCGACCCATCTTTTGCACTGGACTGTCGTAACGAAGCAACTCCTCAACTGCCGAAACGATCGTCTCAGGGTTTCGTGCCAGCATGTCCTTCTGGTTCGGGTTCCGCAACAGAGCGAGAACGCCGTTGCCGATCAAATTAGTCGTTGTTTCGTGACCGGCAATCATGAGCAGGACACAATTCGCAAAGAGTTCATCTTCCGTAAGCCTGTCTCCTTGCTCCTCAGCCTGAATCAACGCACTCAACAAATTACTGGTGGGTTTCGCCCGAAGCTCGGCAACTTTTTCTCGAAAGTAAGATGCCAGCGCGATAAAGCTTTTTTGGGCGAGGTCATAGCCGGCAAAAAGCTCTTCTTTCGTTCGGGCAGTATCTATTCCACCCAGCCCCATGGCGATGTCGTCTGACCACGATTTGAACTGGTGCTGGTCCGCGCCGGGGACTCCGAGCATCTCTGCTATCACCGTTGCGGGCAGGGGATTGGCAAGGTCAGTCATGATGTCCATGCGACCTTGTTCCTTCACATTCGCGAGCATATCGTCGACCAGTTTCTGCACCAGCGCTCGCATGTTTTCAACCACGCCGGGCGTAAAAGCTTTGTTCACGAGGCCGCGAAGTCGCGTGTGATCGGGAGGATCGATCATTAGCATCCAGGAGCCGACCGCAGTGAAGAAGGGACGGAAGTGTTCTTTCGCTTCAACGGGCATGCGCCCAGCGTGCGCGGCAATCCGGTTGGATGACAAACGATCGTTTTGAACCTGCGAAACGATGTCCGTATAACGGGTGATAATCCAGTATTTGTTTTCCGCACTCCAGTAAATCGGGTCATTGACGCGCAACTCATCGTAGATGGGATACGGGTTCCGGAGGAACTCAGCGCTGTTGAGGTCATACTGGGTCATAGCGAACCTATGGCTCCTGAACTTGAGCGGTTATGAGACTTGCAAGCGGGACGAGTACTTGAAAACTGGCGTAGCGTAGGCGGTTTGGATGGAGCCTGTCAATAAGATCAAACGGCAGGTGACAACTCTTTGGAGTGCCGTGACAGGTCACCGCTTTGTCCGGTCGCCACTTGTCGCGACACAGTGGAATACGATTCATCCCTGACATCGCGGCGTCAAGCCGCCGCAGACCAAAGCGGTGACAGGTCACCGCACTCCAGGGAGTGGCGCGCACCGCGAGTCGAATAGTAGGATTGGCGCATGAGTGAAAACAGTTCAAATCAATTGACAGTCGTAACAAGGTTTCGCGATTTGCACACCAGCGGTTGCTTCGTTCTGCCTAACCCCTGGGACATAGGTAGCGCGATCTACCTCGAGCACCTCGGTTTCAAAGCACTTGCTACCACGTCGGCCGGCTTCGCCTTCTCTCGTGGATTGCAAGACTCTGCGGTGCCTCGCGACCTGATGCTCGATCACATTCGCGAAATCTCTACGGCAACTTCGCTGCCGGTCAACGCAGATTTTCAAGCCGGTTACGCCGACGAACCTGAAGGTGTGGCTGCGAATGTAACGCGCTGTGTTGCAACGGGCGTGTCCGGTCTCTCCATAGAAGATTCGAGCGGCAACAGCGCCGCGCCACTCTATGAGTTTGATTTGGCGGTCGATCGAATCAAGGCTGCTCGCGCGGCGATCGATGCTTCGGGAATTCCGGTGGTGCTCACGGCGCGCTGTGAAGCATGGTTGATGGGGCAGCCCGACCCGTTGCGTGTCGCGCTCGAACGGCTCATCGCGTTTGCTGAAGCCGGCGCGGATTGTCTCTACGCTCCAGGTGTTAGTCAGCCGGAAGAAATCGCGGCGATCGTCAAGGCAGTGTCTCCGAAGGCGGTTAACGTGCTGGTGTCCAAGTTCAATTCCGACTTGACCGTCTCACAACTCGCGGACCTTGGTGTTCGCCGGATTTCAGTCGGGTCTGCCCTGGCGAATGTTGCCTGGGGTGCGTTCATGAGCGCCGCACGGAGGATCAAAGACGTCGGCACATTCGACGGACTTGCTAACGCGGCGGCCTTCAAGGAGATCGATGATCTCTTTGCTAAAAGATAGGAAGCAGAATGCAGAATGCAGTAGGCAGAAAACAGAAAACAGAAGGCAGAAGGCAGAAAGCAGAAAGCGGAGAACATCAACCCGCAAAGTCACGTTTCTGTCTACTGTCTACTGTCTACTGTCTACTGCCTTCTATTCCCCTCCCGCTGCTTCTTCCCAGCGGTAATTCTTTCCGTTCCAGTAAAGGATGCTGTCGGTAGCTTCGGTGCCCAACACAATCGAATCTCCTTTTGCCGCTGTTGGCGGCCACCCATCACCTCGAAATTTTGTGGAGCGTTTTCTCAACAGCTCCATCAAATCTTTCTTGTCTATGGTTTCACCGCTTGTGACTCTGCCATAATTCAGAATGAGTATGGGCGTATCGCCAAACAACATAAATTTTTCTAACGGCGGCGGCGTCTGCCAACCGGGTATGCTGCCATGAATGATCGCGAGGGCGAGGGTAGGGTTCGCTGACGGGTTGGCAGGATAGACGGCCTTGGGGCGTTCAAAAGGATTGTAAATCTTCACGTCACTCTCCAACTCGGTGCGCGGCCCTTTAATGCGCACCACGATCAGAAGGTCCTGAGCGCCATCGCCATTGAAATCTCCGGTCAAATAATAAGGACTGAAGGACGAGACTACTTCCACCGCCGATCCAAACGACGTTTTCACGGTTGCTCTTAACACAGACTGATTGGGTGGACTCGGTTTCGTTTGCGATTTTGTTTGGGCTGAAGGCCTGTACGGGCTGGCTGCAAAGGGCAGAAGAAAAATGACAAGCACGATTAAGACAGCGCGTCCGGCTAACCAGGAATTGATCAGCACGTGTTTCGTGGTTCTCATATTCATCTACTTTAGATTCCCAGCGCCAAAGGCGCGAGATGTAACAGCCTGGGCCATCGGCCCAGGTGTGAGCAGGTGATGCTTCCGAGCGCTGAAGGCGCGCAATAATGCGAAGGCAGCCCTATATACCATCTCATTCCGGTTTGCTCGTCGCCATTTCGCGCTTTCAGCGCTTCAAAGCTTATATCTGCTCCAACCCAGGGCGTTGTCCTGGGCGTTTACATTTCGCTCCTATGGCGCTGAGAACCTGAGTCTTATACACGCGTCGCAACGCCAAGCTACTCATGTGGACAGACACTATGGGCCTTGAAAACTTTTCTTCACCGCTCGTCTCGCTTTAGTGCCAGCCTGTAGCAGTTCAAAATACTTATCAAGGTAAAACCTGTCGAGGAAGTAACGCTGCCGCCAGCGCGGGTTCACGCGATCTAGTAACAGTCCTTCGCCGGCGCCGAGAGCGTAGAAGAACACGCGTTTGGATTCTGCAAGTTTGACGGTTGTCAGCTCGCTGAGTATCCCAACCTTGATATCTTCAGCAACCTCGTCGAATCGCCGGTAGTCCTTCAGCATTCGAAAAGCTTTGCTCGGCTGGTAACTTCCGGCCGCCAGTTTGGCAATGCGATACTCGGTGTATCTGGAGATACCCTCCTGCCAGGTCTGAAAGGAGAGGTACCGGTAATCGTCGGGACTGAGAATATGCTCGACCTCACGCCTTTGTTTCAGGTAGGTGGAAAGGCCGGCGGAAAAGTCAGACCCGGTTTTAGCCTCCAGCACATTAGCCAGCGAATGGCCGACGTGAGAGAAAAGCTCCTGCATCTCATGCCAGTCGTAGGGGAAGGGATAGTTCAACATCCACATCCCAGTCTGATCGCCCCGAGTCAAACCCAAAGCGTTCACGTCGTCGTAGTAATGCGCTTGAGAGTACTGCAACTGGTGAAAGTGTTCATGCAACATGGTGACGACCCACGGCGTGGAAGTTTTCTTCGCTGTATTCTCGGCCTGGCCGATGACGATAGTTGGAATGCCGCCGACGATCGGAAACGTTGCCAATAGATTCTGTGGTTGGGTTCGCTTGCGGTAGTAGACATTGCTCTGCAACAGCGAGTCATAACTGAGCAGCGTGAAATCAGAA
The DNA here is from genome assembly GCA_050747225.1 of Pyrinomonadaceae bacterium. Taxonomy (GTDB): domain Bacteria; phylum Acidobacteriota; class Blastocatellia; order Pyrinomonadales; family Pyrinomonadaceae; genus PSRF01. The sequence goes on along the minus strand of JBOGOP010000128.1, from coordinate 3,181 downwards.
GACGGTTTTGGATGTCGGATCAGGAATTCATTTTCGGGTGTGACCAGCAGAACGGCAAACGGCGCCTTGTTCCAACCTGTCCAAAGCTCGTTTCCCAGTTTGTCGCCAATCCTGAAAGCCTCCGACAAACGAATTCGATCGTTATCATTTACACGGACCTTGTCTTGCGCGGCGGCAGTGAAGGGAGTCAGGAGCGCCAGCACAAGCAAAACGAGTCTAGTCTGTATTAAGTTTCGTTTCATTAAACGCGTCGGACGGACCCTAATGACTACGCGCCGCTTCACCCTTCTGTGAAATCTTCATGACGCAATACATATCGTTTGGCTCACAACCCTCGACCTCAACCTGGACCGTGCTATGCGTAATTCCATGATTACGCTCCAACGTATCAGCGACTATGCGAAGAACGTTCTCGCCCTCCCGCACACTTTGCTCTTCCACAGTAACGTGGCAACTACACGCGATGATGCCGGAACCAACAGTCCAAACGTGGAGATCGTGAACCTCCAGCACTCCCTCAACGCTGCAGATCGTTTGCTCTACCGTCTCCATCTGCATTCCCTCGGGGATAGCTTCCAAAAGAACATTGACCGACTCCTTTAATATCCCCCACGAACTCCAAAGAATTAACATTGCGATCAGAATGGAAACCAAAGGATCGGCTATCGTCGCACCGGTTAAGGCGACAACCACACCCGCAACAACGACCCCAAACGCCGACACGGCATCGCCTGCCATATGGACGTAGGCGCTACGCACACTCAGATCGTTCCTGGCCGCCTTTCGCAGCGATAGGCTTATGGCAGCGTTAATCACTACTGCAAGCGTGGCTACTACAATCATCGGTGTGCTTCGCACCGGCTCAGGGTGACGCATGCGCGTGATCGCTTCCCAAACAATGAAAAAGGCGATTAGGACCAGGGAAACAGAATTGACCAGGGCAGCGAGAATTCCTACGCGGTGGTGACCAAAGGTGCGCTTTGCTGTGGAGGGCTTTTGCGCCATCCAGATTCCGTACCAGGAAAAAACAAGGGCGAGGGCGTCAGAAAAATTGTGTCCAGCATCCGATACGAGCGCCAATGAATGGGCAAGTTGGCCCGCAATGCCTTCTCCCGCAGCGAAGGCAAGCGTGACGAAGATTGAGAGGAGCAATCGACGCCCCGGTAGTGACCTGTGTTCATGATGGTGTCCCAAGCGAAACCTCGTGCGCCACGACTTCAGGCCATAGCGATTACATCAAGCTTTTGGTTCGAAGGCCCTTTCCATCGTAAAAAGCGGAGTGCCATGTAGATCGTGCGGGCCAGCGCCAGTGCGATTAAAGCCGAGACGCTCATAGAGCGCAATCGCGGCGCTGAGAAAAGGCGGGGTGCTGAGAAACAAACGTCTGCATCCCCGGGAGTGTGCGAACTTCTCGACATCCGTCATCAGTAGTTCACCTATCCGAAGCCCCCTTGCTTCGGGCAGCACAGCCATGCCTCGTATGTATAGCGATTCTCCCTGAGGTATTGCCGATACTGTTGCAATGATAGCCCCGTCAGCCAGGCCAACCCACACTGGTCCTTCATTCAGTCGATGCTTTATCTGCTCAACGCCAGGGCAGGTGGCGGCAAATCCTTCAGGCGTGTAGGCAGATTTGTATTCGATGAATGACTGGAATAGAACCGAAGAAATTGAGGGAGCGTCTTCCGCTGTTGCCAGCCGGATTTCGAGACTAAGTCTTTTCGGTCTCTTACTGCTCATTCCTTGCTAACCAGCAGCGTCGCCCTGTAATCACGTTTTACGATTTTTCGATCACTTCGCGGGTATGGGCTCAAACCAATCAGCTTCACCGTGTAACCTTGATATTCGATTTCGCCGGCAAACGAAGAACTCTTACTGGTATTCAACGTCACGGTCTTGCTTCCTCGACCGGTGCCGAGTTGAAGCCGCACCGCCGCGTTTCCCGCCCAGACACAGGTGACGTCTGAAGGGCAGCGCGAATCATTCTCCACTGCCACGAACCTGATCCGCAGCCTGGTTCCCTTCACGATAACAGATTGCCCGACCCTCAGCTTGAACTCTCGTCCCACGCGGACGACCGAGGCGCCATCAGAATACGGCTTTGCGATTAGCACTCCACTGCAGGCGAGCAGCACGAAGCAACTGATGGTTAGGCAAGTCACTTGGGCACGAAGCCGATAACGAAAGTAATTCATGTCGTAGTCCTCCAAACTCAACTATGGAACGCAAGAGCATCCTGCGACTTGCAACTCAACTCCCTGGAGTGCGCCGCCTTGTCGGCGCTTTGGCCTGCCGTGTCTTGGGCGACGATTGTCGTTGAATACAACCGAAAGAAGCAGGGCCGGGCCGCCGCTGGCCAAAGCGGTGACAGGTCCCCGCACTCCAAGGAGTCGACCGCAAGTTTCCGCCGTTACACCTGTTCGCGCGTCCATGCTTCCGACACCGCGCGGCCCTTCGCGATGTCGTCGACCACCAGAATCAGTTGGTGATCATGGTCGCTGTAGAGCACTTCGATGTTGACGCCTGCCTCGGCCATTCGTCGCGTGATCTTCCCGAGTTGGCCTGGCTGGGTCTGATTCAATCGCTGCACGAGCACCTCGCGTTCCGCCAACACAGTGATACCCGCTGCTTCCGCCCGCTCCGCGGGCTTTGCCCTGCAACGTCACTTTTCATAAACATAGTAGACGACGCCGGCGGAATCGTCAGTCAGTAGAAAACCGTCGATGCGAAAACTTAAGACATCCACAGGCCGCCCGTTTACTTTACCGGCCGCGAGAAAACCATTGATGATATCTTCCGGTTGATCGGCGGGCTTGCGATTTTCCAGCAAACGCACCACACGGTAGCCGCGGTTTAGGCTCTTCTTTGTCGAGCCGTGCAGAGCAACGAGAAACGAATCTCTTAACAGACCGCCATAACCAGATTTGGCGAGCGGACCCATATCAAGTGAATCGAAAAACTCAAACCCCAAAGGCGAGCTGTGCGCATCGAAAGCGGCGAAAGCTACGGGCACGTCGCGGCAGCTCTTCTTCTTGCCACCGGAGTTGAAGGTTGGATCTTCAAGCCGCGCGACTCCCGACTGGTAGCAGTAAGGCCAGCCGTAATTCGTCCCGTCTTTGACGGAGTACATCGTGTCGGCAGGTTTGTGATCGCCAAGGTGATCTGAACCCATGTTCGTCGC
>JBOGOP010000127.1:0-14660 GCA_050747225.1 Pyrinomonadaceae bacterium | reverse complement strand
TGTGCTTACTCGTCTGTTCCGGTGGTCTGCGCTTCGCTGCGACCACCGGCTACTTTCTGCGTAACCCTGCGGGTTAAATATCCGTCCTGCCGACTGCTCCTGCCTCCTGCCCCTGTTTTTACTGTGGGAAGCGGTCGCGATATTCACCACTGACGATGAACGCCTTAACCATGTCTGCGTTCTCGAAGTTGCCGTTGAACTCGTTCAGCTTGTCGAGCCAGAACTGGAAACCGCCAGCATCCGGATCGCGCCGCAGGTAGCCGAAGTATTCCATCATTACAAACGTCTCATTAAACTTCAGAGCTTTGAAACGCGGGTCTTCAGCGATCTGCCGCAACACTTGCGCGCGTGTCGCAGTGTGATTGACCAGGCTATTAACCAGCGCATTGCGCTCGGCAGCGGTGAAGGTCACTCCCGTATGACTGATCAGCGTATCAACGTAAGCGTCGTCTGCCAGCGCGCCGTAGGCATTCACAAAAGCAGTGCGCTGTACCCAGTCATTCAAAAACGCCTGCTTGTTTGTCTCCAGCTGGTTCTCCCAGCCGGTCCGACCCACGACCACGTCTTGTCCAACGATTTGCGTGTCAGGAACAAACTCGCTGAAGAACGGTCGCCGAGCAAAACTCGTCCGGTACAAACTGTTAACCAACCCGCCGGTCTCCTGAAATTCAATCGAAAGAAAATATGCCGCCGAGACGTTTACTCTTCGACGTTCAGTGCAAACGGCATCAGCGCCACAACTAATAATCTGATCGCTCCAGAAGTTGAACCCACTTTCATCGGGCTCGCGATTCAGGAAATCTACGTAGTGTTGCCGCACAAAATACTCCGGCGTATCAAGCGGATTGTTGCTCGTGCCGGTGGAAATGCCGGTGAACGGTGCGTCGGTGCTGTTGCCAAGCTGGCTGAGCTGGCGCTCGCTTGGGCTGAACGTGAAGTTGGCTCGCGACGGTGTAACCGTGTACACACCATTGGCCTGAACAGCGTCAAACCGATAGTTGCCGTTAGCATCAGTGATCGTTTTTCGAGTTTGCGTGCCGGTCATTCGAATGACGGCGCCGGACACGCCGGTGCCGTCGGTGCTCCTGGTTATTCGGCCCGTGACCTCGCCAAAGCCGGGTGCGTTGAAGCGAACGCGAAATACGCTGCCAGCGCCGCGCGCCAAATAATAGAGACTGCCGTCAGCGGTCACGATGAGGTCGACCGGGTTCGATGCACCGGTCGCGAACGCGGTGTCGGTACCTGTCGCCGGATCAAAGCGGCGAATCCAGCCGGTGCAGAACTCAGCATAAAAATATTTGCCAACATAGTCGCTCGGAAAGTTTACGGTCGTGGGGTTATAGAAAGCGCCCCCCGTAATCGCGCAGCCGGTCGTCGCGGAGCTGCCATGGCCATATTGAAATAACGGATCGCGGAAGTTCGCGTTCGGCGGCACGCAAGCTCCTTCGCAAATCGACCAGCCGTAGTTTGACCCGGCGATGCCATCGTTGATTTCTTCCCAGGTGTTTTGTCCCACGTCGTTAATGAACATCCTTCCCGAGCCTGGCTGAAAAACGAACGTGAAGGGATTGCGCACGCCGACGCTCCAGATCGCGCGATTCAGGCCCGTAGTAGAGCCAGGAATTCCCGGGAAGGTGGTCGGGTTGTCGGCCGGAATTGTACCGTCAGAATTGATTCGCAGGATTTTCCCCAACAGATTTCCAATCGACTGCGCGTTTGCCGGATTCGCATTCTCGCCGACGGCTATGTAGAGCTGGCCGTCAGGACCAAAGTGTATAGCGCCGCCATTATGATTGGTCGCCCCGCTGAGATTGTTGAGATCGAGAATCGCGACTTCACTACCGGCTTGCGCGACATCCGGGTTAGCCATACTGGCAGTGAAGCGACTGACTCGATTGTGAACTTGCGGAGTGGTTGCAGTGTAATAAACGTAAACGAAATTGTTGCTGACGAAGTTTGGATCGAAGGCAACGCCGAGCAAGCCACGCTCGCCGTTTGAATCCACGGTCAGCGACACAAACGGTGTAGCCAGAAGCGCGCCGTTCTTGAAAACTCGCAACTGCCCACCCTGCTGGCAGACAAAAAGACGCCCGTCCGGCGCGAACGCCATTGCGGTTGGACTTGAAAAGCCACTGGCGAACGGCGTTTCGGTGAAGTTGGCGGGGAGTGTGGCTGCGTGGATCCCGCTCTGCGACATAAAGCTCAACAGAACCAGCGCGCCAGCAAAAAACATTAGCCCGGTCTTACGATTCCAACTCGAAATAAACTTCGGCTGATTGTCTCTGGAAAAACTGAGGCGGGAAAAGATGAACCGCATTCCGAGTCACCCCCAAAGGGAAATTATTTCAATGAGGCCCTGGGGGCTAAAGCGATCCTAGAATAAAGACTTGCAGACGCCTTGTCCATCGCTACCTGAAAAATGGATCGCTGTCTGCTACTTACTCACCGCTTGCGATCACCAGCGATTAAGTTTCCGACGCGGCTTGCCGCCTTCCGTGCGGTAAGGCTCCGCCTTACCGGCGCGACGTCGTTTTTCTTTGAGGCTACGCCTCATGAAATCGGAGGCGTAGCCTCCTCAGTTTTTGAAATCTCAACGGCAAGGCAGAGCCTTACCGCACGGAAGGCGGCAGAGCCGCAAGCCCCAGAAGCTAACGCACCAAGTTCAGTGACTCTGAACGCGAAGATGAGTGATTCGCGCTCAAGTCTGAAGCGCGGGTGCGCGAAAGATTGTTTAATGTAATAATAACCGCGCTTTCCCTGCTAACAATTTCGAGCCATTTTGAGAGGACTTTTATGAAGCGTTTCGTCATCGCGATTTCTGTTCTTCTGTTCGCATTGTCGTCGTTCGCGGCAATTGCCACCGCGCAGGACACTCGTCGTTTCACCGTTGAAGAGTTGTTGAAGGTACGCCGGGTCGGCGATCCACAGGTTTCACCAAACGGCAAACGGATTGCCTTTACGATCGGCGAGGTCAATTGGGACGCCAATAAAGTCATTACTCAGATCTATGTGATGCAGATTGACGGCAGCAACCTGAAGCAACTGACCAATGGCGCGGCTTCGTCTACAGCGCCGCGCTGGTCGCCTGATGGCAAAAGGATCGCGTTCGTAACTGGCGGCCAAATCTGGACGATGGAAGACGATGGCGATAACAAGGACAAGGTGACGAAGATCTCAACTAGCGCAGCCGCGCCGGTCTGGTCCCCTGACGGAAAGTGGATCGCGTTTACTTCTGAAGTCTATCCGGATTGCAGCGATGACGATTGCAACAAGAAGAAAGACGAAGCTGCCGAAAACAGCAAGGTCAAAGCGCATGTCACTACTCGCCTGCTCTTCCGCCACTGGGATGAATGGCGCGACGTCAAACGAACGCATGTGTTCCTAGTCTCCAGCCAGGGCGGCACGGCGCGAGACCTGACTCCCGGCGACTTTGATTCTCCGCCTTACGCTGCAGCCTCAGGAGTTGATTATGCCTTCTCGCCGGACAGCGGGGAGCTGGCTTACGTGCGCAACCCTGACAAAGTTGAAGCGATTTCGACTAACAGCGACATCTACGTTCTGCCGCTCTCCGGCGGCCCTGCAAAGAACATTACCGTTAAGAATCACGGCTACGATGTTGGCCCGATCTACACACGTGACAATAAAAGTATTATCTATCGTTCGCAGGCAACCGCCGGGTTCGAGGCCGACCGTTGGCGTTTGATGTCTTACAACCGCGCGACCGGAGTCAGCACGGAGATCACAAAGAAATTTGATCTCCAGGTTGAAGAAGTAACTCTGTCGCCGGATGGAAACTACGCTTACTTCGTCGCCGGCGAGCGTGGCCGCTTGCCGATCTACCGGGTGCCGCTCGGCGGCGCCGAACCACAGAAGATGGTTCCCAACGTTTCCGCGGCAGGTTTGCAAATAACGCCGGACGGGAAATCGTTGGTCTACGCAAACAGCTCGATGGCGATGCCTGCTGAGATCTTTCGTACAGACATTGACGAGGGAGCAGCAGCCCAACTAACCAGCGCGAATAGGAACCTGATGGCGCAATTCGACTTGCGCAAAGCTGAGGAAGTGGAATGGACTGGCGCGCTGGGTAAAAAGATTCATGGGTTCATCGTCAAGCCGCCCAATTTCGATCCGAACAAAAAGTATCCTCTGGCTGTCATCATCCACGGCGGACCGCAGGGCGCATGGAGCGACAATTGGGGCTATCGCTGGAATCCGCAAGTATGGGCAAGCAACGGTTACATCGCGTTTCTACCAAACCCGCGCGGCTCGACCGGCTACGGCCAGCAATTTGTAAACGAAATCAGCGCTGACTGGGGTGGCAAGGCTTACACCGACATCATGAATGGCGTCGCAGACGTTCTGCGCCGCAACTCGTTCATCGATCGAAATCGCATCGGAGCGGCCGGCGCGAGCTATGGCGGCTACATGATCAACTGGATCGAGGGACACAACAACGATCCTCGGTTCCGCTTCAAGGTGCTGGTGTCACACGACGGCGTCTACAACCTCGAGAGTATGTATGGCGCTACTGAAGAGCTTTGGTTCACCGACTGGGAATTCAAGGGCACACCCTGGACTAACCCGATGATGTATGCGCGCTGGTCGCCGAGCAAGTTCGTCAAAAACTTCAAGACGCCGATCCTCATCATTCATGGTGAACTCGATTATCGCGTGCCGTTTGGCGAAGGGCTGCAATTGTTCACCGCCGCACAGCGCATGGGAGTTGACTCAAAACTTCTGGTCTTCCCGGATGAGGGTCACTGGGTGCTTAAGCCACAAAATTCGCAGCTCTGGTATCACACGGTGCTCGATTGGATGGATAAGTATTTGAAGTAAACACGAGCGCGCTGGACGCGCAGAAAATGGAGAGAAGCCATGGCGATGCCGGGTTGGGCCAAAGCCTTAATTATCGTTGGGGTATTTCTGGTGCTGCTGGTAGTGGGCGTGATTGGCGCGGGCGTCTATTGGTGGTCAAGCAATAAGGACGCGTTGATAGCGCGAGGCAAGGCCTTGATTGAAGAAGGTGAAGAGGCGGGGCGTCAAACGGACAATCAGGGTTGCGTCGACAAAGCGATCAGGCGCTATAAAGCTGAGCCCGGCTTTACCAGCGGCATCAGCAGCGGGATCTTCATGGACAGTTGCCTCAAGGTCAGCAGTCCAACCCCAGGTTTTTGCGATGAGGTGCCCGCTGAAACTGAATTCATGAAGGCCGGTCAGTGGCAGCTCAAGAAATGTAAAAGCGTTGAACTTGAGTCTGACCAAATCTGCCGCCAGCTCTTTCAGGGAGTTCAGCGGTTCTGTGACAAGCAAAGGCCGAAATGAAGTCGGCGCGGTTGCTGCGTACTGATCAGTCTTCTCTCGTTACACCTTTGACTATATAATGTCGCCGTCCTGACAGATCGCTCTTGATGTTCAGTCCTCGCGTTCGTTTCCTGAGGTGTCACAATGGCATTGCCCGAAGATTCACGGAAGCAACTTCTACTCCCATGCAGGCGGCGCTATAGCGCTTAACGGCTCCCCACGTCAAACTGGTCGACCACAGCCCGCATCCACACAAAATAAGGAGAACTCACCATGGCACGATCACCTAAGAAGAAAAGCAGCAGTCGCGGTTCAACCGAGGCAGCGACCCTCTCAACGCTGGATCCCCTTCGCACCGGGATGCCGGCAATGGATTCCATCCTCAGCGTCAAACCGCTCGAAACATCTGAAGCGGCGGCCGTCGCGGAGTCGCTCAATGTAACTGGCTACCGAATCATTCGAACCAACGAGGTCGACGGTTACGAAAAAGCTGCTACCTCGATAGAGACACTCAACGCTGCGATTGCCACCGCCGAGGCTGCGCCGGTGGGCGACAATTTCAAAGGCACCGCACGCAAGGCTGCAAAGCTGTCGCTTTCGGCGGCCACGGTCAAGGTCTTTAATGATCTGAGAACACTCATCAACTCTCTGCCCTCACACGAAGACATGAAAGCGCTGAAGATAAAGACTACGGCCACCTCCAATCGCGTTGCTGAGGAGAAGCGCAACGTGCGAGTGAAAGTTTTTCTGTATGCGGCCAGCCGCGAAGATGACAACGACTATCACCTCATATTGGGTCGTGATCCAAGCAAGAGTCCCGAGGTCTACATGACCATGGAGTTGTCCGGCTTGCCGCCGGCTAGCAGCGCGGCGTTCACAAAACTGAAAGCCGCTCGCGATGCCTATAAAGCGTTTTTTGGTGGCGATCTGCCCGGCCTGGGCTACGACTTTTACGACCCCCCGATTCCCGTCCGGATTGAGGGTTCATTGTTTTGGGATGCGAGTCATAGCTCAGGCCAAAGACCTGGGCCAAAGAGTTTGAAAAGCCGCATGCCGGTTGTGTGGGAGGTGCATCCGATAAGCAAGATCAAATTCAATCCCTGAGGCAACCTGATCGACACACGACGGGAAGCGTATGCCGCGATCAAGAAAAAAGAAAAAGGACACCAAGGCTGGCGGCGGATCTCAAATTAATCCGCCGCTAGACCCGCTGCGCCGGGGCATGCCTGCACAGGATTCTATTATTGGCGTGAAAGAAATGACCCGCGGCGGAAAGGTTTTTCGGATTATTAAGACTGACGAAATTGACGAATACGAGGAGCGGCCCGCAAAGAGTCAGCGCAAACGTCGACCCTGATTTCCGTTTACTCGGCTTTGAACTTCTCCACTACTCGCGCGACGAGTGGAACCTCCAGCGTCTTCTTACCGCTCTGGACTTTTAGAGTGTCAGGGACTTCCTCGGGCTTCTCTTCAAAAAAGGCCACAACCGCGAAAGACTTTTCGCCTTTGTGCTTCACCTCGTTGACTGTGATGCCATGCGCTCCAAGATCGAACAGGAAATCAGAATGTTGTTCACGTGCCAGATCTGCTTCCTTTTCGCTAGCCATAATCCCCTTCTATTCCTGGTTACTTCTTAGGAGCTTTCTTTGAGCCCTTCGTTTTCTTCGTCGCGGCGCTGATTGATTTCGTGACGAGCTTGACCCCAAGGGCCTTGAGCACTTCGTCAATGGGATTGAAGACGCTGCCGCCATTGGCGCCGGCAAAGTGGAGACCGACGGCGCGTCCCGTCGCTTTGTCGATGACGAGCGACCCTGAATCACCATCGTTTGTATAGCGGGTGCAAAGCACCTGGTCAAGAAACCCTACTTCGCCAACGTCGCCTTCGTAGTCGAGCGTAAAGCGAAAGTGAATATCCTGGATCTCTCCGGTAGTCTTACCCGTCGTCCGGCCGACTTTTGTGACCTTCATCCCGCGCGCTGGTTTGATCGTTCCGAGCGGCAGGCCCAGTCCCTTAATCTCCGACATCAAATCAGCCAGACGCTCCGCCGTAGGTGTGGCAATCGCGCAATCCACGCGATTGTGAAAGCCGTCACCCATGACAAATTTCTTAAAGCCCGCCAGCTTGGCGACGAAATCCTTTGTCATTGCGCCGCCATCGATTGTGCCGGGATAAACAATCGAGTCGCCCTTCTTCGCCAGCCCGGAGAGTGCCAGCACATGACTGTTGCTAAGGATGTGAAAGGCACCGTTTTTAGAGACTACCGCGCCCAGCGTACCGGCCGTTGCATCTACATGACCTACGCTGTTACCCGGCTGGAAATGTTTTCTGGTCGCATTCAGTTCGGGACGAATTTTGCCGATCACTTTGACATCGGTGACGATACTCTCCGGCCCGCTCAGCGGATCCGGGACCGTGGGAGGCACCGCTAACTTTCCGAGCTTCTTGATGGATACTTTCCGCTCGACATAAAATGTGAGCGCCAATTTTCCGACGCGCTTACCTTTCGAAACCTTCTCGCTGATACCTACCGCTACGACGTTCTTTGGTTTAATGATCCGGCGCATTTCGAGCGTATGCGTTGCGCGCGCTGCCCTTCTTGCCATCCCCGGCTTCGCCCCGACAGCCCTTCTTGCCATCCCTGGCTTCGCCCCGCCAGCCCTTCTTGCCTTGCCCGGCTTCGCCCCGGCCCTTGGCATGAAAGCGACGGATTCAAGTCGTGGTTCAGGAGCGGTGGTCAGCAGGTCAAGCACGCGTTCGATGTTCTTCTCAGTGCCGCGCGAGGACGTACGAGCTTTGGCGGTGGACCTTGTGGGCATCGCATATTCTCCAATGAGGTTGGACGTGGAAATAAGTATGGCGAATTTCCACGGTTGAGGTCACGGTCAAGTTAAGCTCGCCAAAGCCAACTCAACCTTTTAGCTTAATCTCAAGGCGAACAGGTTCGCCGCCTTTGACCTTAACCTTCGAGGACTTTGCACCAAACTCGTCGGCAGCACTCTCCACAACATACTCGCCGGGCGCAGGTGCAGTTAGAGAGAAGGCGCCACTTTCATCGGTTAGAGCAGCAATCTCGGGCAACGGAACCGGTCCGGCGGTGAAATAGACGCGTGCATTTGAAACAGGTTTGCCGTCGGGACTTCGTACAACGCCGGAGATTACACTTTGAGTTCGAGCCATGCGTTATCCTCCTTTACTGATGGCGGCGCCGAAGCGGCAAACCTTTCAATTCAATTGGTCGCTAAGCCTTCCAGGCAACCATGTTGGTGAAGACCGGTGTAACGATGCGGGTGCCCGAGTTCGTGGTAGCGCCGCCATAAGCGTGAATGGCGATACCATACCGGCCTCCGGTCATAATTCTGTAAACTGCGCTCCCGCTCTGTCCGCCAAAGGTGTCTATATCGTAGTACACCTTCCGAGAATTAACCGAGGCAATGCTATGAGCGTCGTACCACTGCGTACCCGCGGGCTTGTCTCCAGGATAACCGGAAATATTGCCAACGGAGGCCTTCAGGTCTGCGTCCGAAAAGACGCCGAATCCGAACCAACCTGTGGTGTTACCAAGATTCGTCGGAATGATAATCGCGCCATAATCGAAATTCTCGTCGCCGCTGTTAGCCCAACCGGTAACGGTACGGAAATTCTTGCTTGTCACTTTTCCGTAGGGTAGCGAGGCGCCGTTTCGACCGGGCATTACATCGATGCTTCTGACCCAACCGTCGCGCCCGGGTACGCCGCTATTCTTGATGTATACAACGTGGCCGGCGGTCATCAGAGTGTGGGGTCCAATGAACCAACCGGTGCCGATCCAGGCCGAGCCATCCGCAGCGGTGATTAAAAGCGAAGCGTGCGCTCGCCAGGGATAGACTGATGTGTTGGTAATCTTGACACGGTTATCTGGTCCGTGGACGGTCTCGGCAGAAGGAGGCGGAGGCCCGAAAGAAGCCTCGCCGATGTCTCTTAGTTTAGTCTTGGTGGGAGCCTTGAAACTCTCAGCCATGACGGTTTCACCAGTTTTGAGCTTAAAGCCTTTGACGCCCTCCGAGCCGTCTGCTCTCGCTTTGGGGGTCTTCGGATCTTTTCCTTCAGCTGGTGGTTTTGAAGCTGACGCTTTCGGCGTCGGAGCTTCCGCGGCTTCCTTGGACAGGCTTGAGATGGGAGTATGTCCGCCGGTCGGGACGGCCTCTTTCTTTTTCGTTGCCATTGTTAGTCTCTCCTTTGTGAAGTGATAGGTTTGTCTGACTTAACGAACGAAGTCGTCTTCGGTTAGGTTCAAATGGAATCAGATCGAGCTTTAGAACTCTTGTTTCAGAGAGTAATTGCCCTTGGGACTCCTCCGCGCGCACACTCTCGGCAGGCTTACTAGGTCTCGAGTTGTGAGGTGGCGGAATCAAAATTCGCCTCAGGTTTCAGCGCGAGGAAGATAATACCCTTTTCGCAAAAAGGCAAGCTTTTGAGCAGTGTCCACGGTCCACTAAAATACACTAAGTCTCACTAACTCTTTCGTGCAATTTCGTGTTGTTCGTGGATCGTTTTTCTTAACCGCCCTTTAGATGTATGATTCCCTTCCTCAACTCCCAAACCAGCCCTGTGAATAGAACGGAGTTTCATAATGCACAAGCTCACGCACAGACTCACTGCAATCGCGTTTCTTCTCGCAATTGTTTTCCATCCACTCACTAGCGCCTTCGCGTCCGACTTCAAACGCGAAGTCATCTATCAAATCATCACTGACCGTTTCTTTGACGGCAATAGCGCGAACAATAACCCGTCGCAAAGCGCCGGATTGTACGACTCAACTAAAACAAACTGGCGGCTCTACTGGGGCGGCGACCTGCAAGGCATTCAACAAAAGATGTCCTACCTTGCTGGCATGGGAGTTACGGCGATTTGGATTTCTCCGCCCGTCGATAATCTGAACACAAACATTCCCGACGGCGGCGGCAACCCGACGGCTTCTTACCACGGCTATCAAGGCCGCGACTTCAAACGAATCGAGGAACACTTCGGCAACAGCAGCAATACCTGGACAGACTTCGACGCCATGGTTACCGCGGCGCATGCAGCCGGCATTAAAGTCATCGTCGACTTTGCGCCCAATCATTCCACGCAAAACAGCGCCGGCGAGTTTGGCTCGCTCTACGACAACGGCACCTTCCTCGGCAACTACACTTCCGACAGCAACGGCTACTTCCACCACAACGCCAACATCTCCGGCGGTGGCTGGGATGATCGTTACCAGGTTGAGTACTACACGCTCTTCGATCTCGCCGATCTCAATTCAGAGCACGCGACCATTGATGCTTACATGAAATCAGCGGCGCAGCTTTTTCAACAGCATGGCGTGGATGGCTTCCGTATCGACGCGATCAAGCACATAACCTGGGGCTGGGAGTACAGCTTCACCAACTCCATCTACACCTACGGCGATAGTTTTATGTTTGGTGAGTGGTATCAGGGGAACACCTCAGACCCGCTCTATCACGACTCCTACAAGTTCGCGAACAAGAGCGGCATGTCGATGCTCGATTTCCCGCTCAACACGGCCATCCGCAGCGTCTTTGCTTCAAACGCCAATTTCTCCGAGATTGATTCCGTTCTCACGCAGGAGGCAAGCAACTTCACCTGGAAAGAAGATCTCGTCACCTTTATCGACAACCACGACATGGCGCGTTTTCTTTCCGTCAACAATAACAACAACCGTCTGCATGAAGCGATGGCCTTCGTGCTCACCGCGCGCGGAATACCCTGCATCTACTATGGCACCGAGCAGTATCTGCACAACGACACCAGCGGCGGCACCGATCCCTACAACCGCCCAATGATGCCTGGCTTCTCGACCAGCACCACGGCTTACACGCTTACCAACAGACTCTCGAGTCTGCGTCGCAGTAATCCGGCGATTCCCTATGGTTCGATGACGCAGCGTTGGATAAACAACGACGTCTACATTTACGAGCGCAAGTTCTTCGGCAGTGTAGTGCTTGTGGCTATCAACAAGAATGAGACTACCGGTTACAGCATTAGCGGATTGAATACGTCGCTGCCCGTTGGTACGCAGACGGATAACCTGACCGGCTTGCTGGGTGGGGTTTCGATTACCGTCGGTTCCGGGTCGGGAGGTAATAATCCGGTTACAACGTTCACGCTTCCCGCGCATGCTGTTTCTGTTTGGCAGTTTACCGAGGGTGCGGCGGCGCCGCAGATTGGTTCGATTGGCCCGACGGCCGGGCAGCCAGGCGTCAAGACGGTTATTGCCGGCCGGAACTTTGGCGCGGCAGGCGGCTCGGTGAAATTCGGAACGACGACGGCCACCGTTAACTCCTGGTCGCCGACTCGAATCGTTGTTACGACGCCGTCAGTAACCAACGGTAACTACAACGTCACGGTGACAAACTCAGGCGGAACGGTTTCCAACGGCATTCAGTACACGGTGCTGACCGCGAAACTGATTCCCGTTACGTTTACGGTATACAACGCCACGCCGACGCAGACGGGAGACTACATCTTCCTTACCGGCAACACGGTAGAGCTCGGCGCCTGGAGCACGACCTGGGATGGCGCGGTCGGTCCGATGCTGACGCCGAATTATCCCAACTGGTTCCTGACAGCCAGCGTGCCGGCCGGACAAACGATCCAGTTCAAGTTCATTAAGATTGCCGCCGGCGGCGCGGTCACCTGGGAGAATGGTTCAAACCACAGCTATACGGTGCCAACCAGCGGCACCGGCTTCGTGAATGTGAACTGGCAGTATTGAGAAGGATGAAGGATGAGGGATGAAGGATGAAGAGGAGGGCTGAGTTTTATGAGTCGCCTGTTTTTCATCCTTTGTCTCTCATTCCTTCTCCTGACAGTTCCTCGCGGAATATTCACTCATGGCTCTTGGGCAGCACTTCATCCCTCATCCTTCATCCTTCATCCTTTGAACGGACCCTCATCCTTCAGCCTTCATCCTTTGCAGCAACAGCAACCCCACAAGATCAACCCTGAAGCGTTAAAGAAGTATGTCGGCAGATATGAACTCGAAGCCGGCATCATCCCCATCTCAACACTCGATGTCACGCTAGAGAATAATGAACTTTGGGTGAAGCCCTCGGTGGTAAAGAAGCGTCGACTGATTCACAAGTCCAAAACAGTTTTTGTCGACGAGATCGAAGGCACACCACTCATCTTCAACAAAGACGCGGACGGTAAGATTGTCAGCGTCGACTTTGAGTACGAAGGCGCGAAATACACTGCGTCCAGAGTTACGCTGCCGCCGCCGACTCTCAAGGGCAACACCACGTTCAGGTTGCAGGGTTATGCTGACGCGAGCATCGTCGCGCTCGCCGGGTCTTTCAACAACTGGAAGCAATCCGAGTACGTTCTTGGTCGCGAAGGCGATGAGTGGGTTTGTCGCGTCGATCTCGAGCCGGGCAAGCATGCGTACAAGTTTATCGTTGACGGAAACTGGCTGCTCGATCCCGCCAACCCAAATACGGAAGACGACGACTACGGTGTGAAGAACTCTGTAATCATTGTCGTGAAACCTTCCGGCCGGCGCGACCCGCCTTAGCTCCGTCTCATTAGGTAGAATTGCGACAACTCTTTGGAGTGCGGTGACCTGTCACCGCTTTGGTCAGTCGCGACTTGTCGCGGCCACGATTGCCTATAGACTGGTGAGGGTTTGGGCGTCAAGCCGCCCAAGGCAAAAGCGGTGACAGGTCACCGCACTCCAAAGAGTGCTGGTGAGACTCACTCAGCTTTCTCCAGCGGTGGGACAACTGCAACGAAGTCATCTGCGAATCGCGCCACATACTGCGTCAGTAATTCCTCGACGCGCTCCAGTTTCTTGGACCGGACAATCAACCCCGCGTGATGATCCTTCTTCACGCGATAGACAATTTCCGGATCGTCATAAGCGGTAGTGTCCGGATCCGCCTGCTTTGAAAGCGACAGCACGATGCCCGCGTATTCGTTTCGCGGCGCCTTAACCTTGGGACTGCTCGCGGAATCAGCGTCAGGCTTCTTTCCTGCTTCTGCCTCCTGCTCCTGCCGCCTGTTCCCCTCCTCCTGCTCCTGCCTCCTGCCATCGGCGACTTCCATCCGCGCCCACTCGCGCCACAAGTTCAATCCCGAAGCTGCTTCCAAAACATCGGCTATGTAAGCGCCGCCCACGCGCGCGGCAATCTCGAGAAAATAGAAGCGTCCATCAGCGTCGCTCTTTATGAACTCCGCGTGGGCTGCGCCGTGTTCGTGCTTCAGGGCTTTAACCAATTGACGATTGATCGCGAACAGTTTCCTTTCGTCTTCCGATCGGTGCGCGACTGTGCGCGAAACGTAGGCGCCACCTCCGTGCGCAACTTCCAGCGGCGGACGACCATACCGATTCGCGCCGGCAAACAAAACACGGCCATCACCAACCAGCGAATCAACGTGAAAGACCTCGCCGGCAACGAACTGCGCCAGCAGATAGTAAGAAGCTCGCTCGCGTAAGTTTTCGCGTTCGTTCATCTCACTGATAAGACTCCACACTTCCTCCGGCTCATTTACCTTGCGAATTCCAATCGCGGAAACATCGGAACGAGGTTTGACAATCCAGGGCGGCGGCACACGCTCCATAAACTCCCGCACCTCGTCCGCATTAATTAGTGGGACAAAATCCGGAAGCACAATCCCTGCGGCCTTGGCTGCTTCGGCCATCCTGAATTTGTCGCGAAAGGTTTTTGCCGTCGAACTGCTCATGCCGCCCAGACAAAAGTGTTCACGAATCAACGCCGCGGTCATCACGTCAAACTCTTCGAGCGCAACCACACGATCCACCTTCATCTTTCGGCCGATGAAAGCAGTGAGATCGATCATCAGCGGCGGACCGGCATCGTTGGGCACCGCAATCAGATCCGCCAGACTGTCGCGTGGCCAGTCTTCCTGAAGCATTTTTTCCTTGGTAACCAGAATGACATTGCAACCGAGGCGTTTGCATTCGCGAATAAAGTCGCCACCTTTGAAGTAGGTGGCAAGGCAGACGATGTTAATCGGGCGAGATTCGGATTGGGGCATGGTCTTTATTAGGTAATGAAGCAAAGACGCGATCCACGAAAGGACACAAACGAACGCGAATTGTGGTTAGTGTGTTTCTGTGTGATGCGCGTGGATCGTATTTCTTCGACGAGCGCTAATATAAACCTTTTCCAGAAGGCGGGTCACCTGATAAGGTAAGCGCCACTGATGCGGCGTGTGTGAGGTCAGCACCACCTCCCGACAGGGACTATTGAAAACTCGGAGTCAACTCCTTGGAGTGCGCCGCCTTGTCGGCGCTTTGGCCAGCGGCGGCCCGGCGCCGCTTGTAGTTTTCAATTCGACAATGCCGCATAACCACATC
>JBOGOP010000126.1:0-14737 GCA_050747225.1 Pyrinomonadaceae bacterium | reverse complement strand
GGGCGTAGCGGATGTTTTGGAAGCAATCGTGCGAGAGGTGCCGCCGCCAAAGGGTGATCCTGACGCGCCGTTGAAAGCCCTGATTTTCGACTCGTGGTACGACTCATATCGCGGCGTGATCGTTCTCTTTCGCGTGATCGACGGCACGATCCGGCCGGGCATGAAGATTCGCTTCTACAATGCCGGACGCGATTATCAGGTGGAAACTTTGGGAGTGAATCGCCCGCGGCCAACTCCTATCGATCAACTAAGCGTTGGCGAAGTCGGATTTTTGACTGCATCGATCAAGGCTGTGGCTGACGTGCAAATCGGCGACACCGTCACTGAAGCGGCGCGGCCAACCAAAGAACCATTCCCCGGTTATCAGGAAATCAAGCCCATGGTTTTCGCCGGACTATATCCCATTGATACAAACCAATACGAAGAGTTGCGCGATGCGATGGATAAACTTCGCTTGAACGACGCTTCGTTTTTCTATGAACCGGAGTCGTCGACCGCGCTGGGCTTTGGATTTCGTTGCGGCTTTCTCGGTCTGCTACACATGGAGATCGTTCAGGAGCGTTTGGAGCGTGAATTCAATCTCGATCTGATTACCACAGCGCCCGGCGTGCGTTATATCGTCACCACTACCGACGGCAAAGTTACCGAAATCGACTCGCCCGCGAAAATGCCTGACCCCGGGCGTATCGCTAAAATTGAGGAACCCGCGATACGCGCCACCATCCTGACGCCGGAAGAACACCTGGGCGGAATCCTGGCGTTGCTCGAAGAAAAGCGCGGCCAGCAGAAAGGCTTTGAGTACATTACGTCCAATCGCGTGATGCTGACTTACGAGCTACCGCTCAACGAGATCGTGCTCGACTTTTACGATCGCTTGAAATCAACTTCGCGTGGCTACGCTTCGCTCGACTACCACCTCGCGGGTTACTGGGAGAGCGATCTTGTAAAACTGGATGTGCTGGTTTCGGGCGAACCAGTCGATGCGCTGTCGCTCGTTCTGCACCGTGACACAGCAGCTGCGAAAGGTCGGGCGCTGGCGACAAAGATGAAAGAGCTGATTCCGCGCCAACTGTTTGAAGTGCCAATCCAGGCGGCCATCGGCGCCAAGGTAATCGCGCGCGAAACGGTGAAGGCGATGGGCAAGAACGTTATTGCCAAATGCTACGGCGGCGACATCTCGCGCAAACGCAAACTGCTCGAGAAGCAGAAGGAAGGCAAGAAGCGCATGAAGAAAGTCGGCCGCGTGGAGATTCCGCAGGAGGCGTTTTTGGCGGTGCTGAAGGTGAATGAGTGATGAATTGGAGCCGCTTCACTCCCAGAGACTTTGAGTATGACTTCGAGCGCGATGAACTTGCTGCTCATCACGTCACTTTTGAGGAAGCGGTCGAGTGTTTCTTTTCGGACTTTGAAATCCGAAGAAATAAGAGCTATCGTGATCGGTATCAACTCCTCGGCAGAACCACTGCTGGTCGGGGGCTTAAGATCATCTTTCAACTCAAGGCTGACAGCATAGTCAGAATAATTACGGGATGGCCAATATGAAAAAGAAAACTACACCAAAGAGCGAGAAGGAGATCGACAAGCTGGTGATTGCTCAGGCTGACCACGACTCGGCGTGGGAAAAACCCGTCCAAGTGCGCCGTTCAAAGAGTGAGGCTGTATCAATTCCCGCGGAGGTTGCCTCGCGCGCCGCATTCTTCGCGCGCTTGCATCGAGAGCCAAGCCTCGAACACTGGATTAAGAAGGTCATCGCTGAACGCATTGACATTGAAGAGGCGGCCTTTGCCGATGCAAAACGCGATCTGGCTACTCAATGATCTTAGTCGCTACTCTCTCCTCAAACTCGATCGGCTACGATAACGCAATTTTGGTATGTGTATCGGAGATTCCTTGCCGCAAACGTAGGCTTGGCAAGCTTGTCTCACGGAATCTTAGACTCACTAAAACTCGCCATCGCCATCAGGCTCAATCATTTCTTGCCCGACGAGTTCACTCCAGGTTTTCATTACTTCGTCATTCGCCTTCATTGACCTTAGCACTTCGTTAACTGTTCCCTGTTCTTGCTTCAACTCTGGAAACGTTAAGAGCAGCAAATCACACGAACCTTTTTTCGTGACATTTCGTGTGAATTCGTGGATCGCTCGCTTATTCACTTCAACTCCTATGGCCAAATCGAATTCAACAACGCCGCCAGCCGGTAACCTCCCCATGCAACTCGCTGGTTAACAACCTTCAACGCTTTTCTCTTGTAGGCGGCGCTCGGTGTTATGCCGTCCTTCACACCCTTATAAGTCACATTCTTCGCGAGTTCAAAACTTTCTTCTGCCCAGCCGCTGAAGTTAAACGGATCTTTGAGATTCACGCCGCGTGCAGTGGGCGGATTGCCGGCCTTTGCTCTGGCAGCAGCGGCTGGAATAGTGCTCAGCGGTGGCGGCGCGAAGTTTGGCCCTGTCGGCGGAAAGGCGCCGATACCGCTATCCCAAAAACTGTGCAGGTTAGTTTTTTTCGGCGGACCGTTCTTCTGTGGAATCATCAACGACACCAGGTTGCCACCGTGATCTCCGTCGGGATGAGCGCTGTCGACTCTGTCGGCGCCATGAAGTGGCTGATGAATATCGCCGACAAAGTGAATGATGAATCTGAGCGCCTGAGCTCGCGCGTTCTCGTCCGTGCTGGTCTTGAGTATGTTTACATTCTCCTCAAGAGCGGTGACGATATTGGGAGTGGGCACAGGTGGTAACGGTGTTCCATCCGTTGAAAACCGAGTATCAATGAAGTGCAGCTCTTTGAAACTGTCAAACTCCTTAAAGGGCCTGAGATCGTCGGCCCAGTGCGCCGCGTTAACGAAGTCCTTGCTCTGGGCTGAGACATCGGCGGGATTGATCGGAATCGCCAGCAGTGCTTTGACCTGCGCTTTTGCCCGTGGATTGAGGCGAGCGAAGGCGATGTGAGCTACCATCATGTGTCCGCCCGCTCCCCATGACCATGAAGTTATCGGGGTTGCTAGAATCAGGCACGCCACACCAAGCGCGATTGAGCTGTTGAAGAAACGTCTGCGTTGCATAATCGTGAAGATCCTCCTCGTTGATCGACGTCTATAGATGAATAGAAGTCGTAGATGATTTTCGTTATTTCGACGTGAGGTACCGTCCATCGATACCGTAAGCACTGACTAATACGCTGGCATGCCTTGAACGGCTCCGACTTATACCACAGCAAATGGAGTTCGCGCCAAATTCTTAACCGGGTAGACGAAATGTACGAACCTTTGTTAGAAGTGACTTAAGCACTGAGAAATCTTCTGGTTGCGGAACTGATTTTTTCCAACTCGCATGATAGGCTGATTTCGCCGGAGTTTTAGCCCTGATGTCATCAAGAGATTTCGGACAAGATCACTTTGCGTGAAGGCACTAAGAAACCATGCCGAAGTACAGCCTGGGCAAAATAATTTCCGCGAGCGCCGAAGCTGAGTTGCTGGTGCATTGCGCGCGCCTCGAGATAGACCAACAACGGGCTGAACGCATCCGCCTCTTGGCTGGATCTAACTTGAACTGGACTAGATTGCTCTCCCTGGCGCAGCGCAATGCGCTGATTCCACTGTTGTCCTTTCAGCTCAGTCGGGTTGCTGCGAATCAAGCGCCGCCGGATCAATTGAAGCAACTGCGCGATCGTTCGCAGAGCAATGCTGCTTTGAACGTTCTGTTGACTGGGGAGATGGTCCGCCTGCTCGAACTCTTCGAAGCAAGTCAGATTCCCGCCGTCCCTTACAAAGGCCCGGCGATCGGCGTAGGGATTTATGGCAACTTAGCGCTGAGGCAATTTGCCGACCTGGACATTCTCGTGCCGGATAAAGATGTCTGGAAGGCTACGGAACTTCTAATCGGCCAGGCATACCAGGCCCACTTCACAATTCCTGCCAGGAAGCAGTCAAGCTTCATCCGGCTCGGCTACGTACGTTTGTTCAAACACAAGACTGAGACTACTACGGTCGAGCTTCACTGGCGGCTGGCGCCACGCTTTTTTGGGGCTGAGTTCGACACGTCGAGACTCTGGCAAAGCGCGCGCCGACTGGAGCTGCAGGGGTCGCGAGTGCGTGTCCCCTCGCCAGAGGACTTAATTCTGATGCTCTGCATTCACGGCGCCAAGGACTGTTGGGAGAAGCTGGAATGGGTCTGCGGTCTGGCGGAACTTGTTCGGTCTGAGACGGAAGTTGATTGGCCGCGAGTGCTGGGCCAGGCTAAAGAAATTCGCTGCCTGAAAATCGCTTCCCTTGGCCTGGTGCTCGCGCATGAGATGCTGGACGCCCCAATCCCTGCCGACGTCCTCGGTCAATTCAGCTCGCGAAAGCAGCTCGACTCGTTGGTCGATCAGACTGCCCGCCGGTTCTTCAGCGAGAACCCCGGAGCGCTACCGCTCACGCGCAGAGTCAAATTCCATCTTGCGATGAAGGACTCGCTCGGGGCGAAATTCAGCTACTGCGCGCGCCTCGCGCTGACTACCACACCGGTTGATTGGGAATTGGTCCAATTGCCCGAAGCTGTCTCCTTTCTTTATTTCCCGCTGCGCGCGCTGCGCCTCCTCAGGAAATACGGCGCGGACAATGGTCGATTGGCGGCCAAGAGAAGATCAATCGGACCAGTCTGACCTCACCAATGATCACTGGCCGCGACATAGTGTATATCTCAAGTATTGAATGGGACTTCCTCTGGCAGGCCCATCAGGAAATTGCCCGGCGTCTGGCCGCTGCCGGCAACCGGGTGCTGTACATTGAGAACACAGGAGTCCGAACGCCCGGTTTGCGAGACACGAAGCGTGTGGCGGCACGTTTGGGGCGTTGGACTCGTTCACTCAAATCCGGCGGAGCACGCCAGCTAGCCCCAAACATCTTCGTCTATTCGCCTCTGGTCCTGCCACCGTTTGGTTCAACTGTGCGACGACTGTTGAATCGCCATATTTTTCTGCGTCAACTGCGAGGAATCACGCGAGCGATGCAGATGCGCGATATTCTGCTGTGGACTTACTTGCCTACCGACACTGCGGTCGACATCATACGAACCCTTCGGGCTAAACGCAGCCTGGTGATCTACTACAACGCCGCTGATTTTTCGCGTCTAACCCCTAATTCGAAACAGTTGGACCAAGCCGAGCAGGAGCTAGCGCGCATGAGCGATCTCATCTTTGCAACCTGCTCGGAGCTGGCGGTCCGCTTCTCGGAGGACAATCCTAACGTCCACATCTTTCCTCCAGGCGTCGACATGTCGGCATTTCCGGAAGAGTCGGCAACGACTGGCTTACCGGATCAACTTAACTTGTCGTCACTACCGCGTCCCGTAATTGGTTACGTAGGCGGTTTGCATCGATTTGTCGACTACGATTTGGTTGCCGAGATGGCTCGAGCCCGCCCAGCCTGGTCATGGGTCTTTCTCGGAGATCATCAGGTCTCGCTGGAAAAACTCCAGGGCCTGCCTAACGTCCACCTCCTGGGTCAGCAACCTCACGCCGAACTCGCGGGGCACATGCGCTTTTTTGATGTCTGCATTGTGCCTTACCTAAAGACGAGTGAGACCAGCACCGTTGTGCCGACGAAAATAAATGAGTATCTCGCCGCGGGGAAAGCGACCGTAGCCACAGACCTGCCAACAGTGCGCGAATTCAACGAGCAACATCACGTCTTAAGCACCGCTGCCGCGGTGGCAGAGGCATTCCTGCGAGCCATTGAGAACGAACTGCCAACGGCCCGCGATCCTGGAATGCGTGAGAAGAGACGCGCAGTAGCGGCACTCGCTGACTGGCAAAACCGTCTGGAAGAAATGAGTGGTTTCATCGAAGGAAAATAGAGTTGAGAGCATGGTGTACTGCCACTTTTTATCAATACCTCAAGCTCGCAACGTTTTGCAGCGCCACTGTTTGTCGCCGAATACAATGGAAGAATCCAGGAGAGGTTAACACCGCGAGACGAAAACAATCTATTGACGGAACCATTAGCGTATGCTAAAAAATCGATTACCGCCCCACAAAGAAGTTACTTGCGACAGGTAAGATTCTCGCAAAACGATATGAGCGAGTTCGCGGTCCAATTGTGCGATGGTTCTAAAGATTTTGCGGATAAGAAACTTAGAATGTGCCATTGTGTCGAAGCAGTTCCGACGAACCGACAGCACCTAAACCAACGCAATCAAACACCCATTCAAACCCAGCTCTAAAGGATCTTGGAGGAGATTCAAACGATGAAACGCAAAATGATCCGGTTCCTGGCAATCTCTATCGCAGCCCTTCTGATGTTTCAAACAGTCCAGGTAAGCTACGCTCAAAAGAAAGCGGGGTCCCTCAAGCCTGCTCCCAGAATTGATCCTCGAGCTGAAGTCAAAGAGCAAGACCAAAAACCCGTTGAGGGCTCCAAGGATGTCGCCCCTGCCAGCCCGTTTGCAACCGGCGCAGAGGTCGAACCGAATGACACGTCGGGTACAGCTACTGCGCTCACGTTCACTCCCACCGCGATCACAACCGCCGCCATCAACCCGGGCGGAGACCTTGACTTTTTTACTTTCACGGCCCCCGCCGGCGCGAACGTATGGCTTGAAACCGACACTGGCGGCGTGCAAAACGCCGGTGCCACGTCTCGCGATACGGTTATTGACCTGCTTGCGGCCGACGGCACAACCGTCATCGAAAACGACGACGACGACGGTACCGGTAATGGCGGCGACGGCACCAACGAGACCGGTTTGGCCTCGATCATTGCCGGCGCGACGCTGACCGCCGGCGGCACATATTTCATACGAGTGAAGGCGTTTAGCGCCACCGGCATCATAAACCCTTATCGGCTGTTTGTTTCGCTGACGAACGTCGCGGCAACTGCCGAGGTTGAGGCGAATGACACCGCGGCGACAGCGAATGTCGCCAACTCCCCAGCCCTGCGCTCGGGATCGATCGGTGTGGCCGCAGATAAAGACTACTATTCCGTCTCGGCAAATGCCGGAGACACGATCTTTTATCCGGTAGATGCCGATCCGGAGCGCGATGGGACGGGCACCGACTTGGTAATCGAGTTTCGCGATCCGGCCGACGCCCTTTTACATTCGGTGGATTCCTCGATCACGGGCAGCTTGGCGAATCCAGCCGCCGAAGGCGCGAACTTCACGGTTCAGGCGGCGGGCACCTACTTTGTGGTGGTGCGACATTTTTCGGCCACGGGCACCGGCACCTACAACATTCATATCGTGAACACAGGCGCCGTTACCTCGCCCTTGATTATCAGTGAGTTCCGCGTGCGTGGACCCAGCGGCGCAAATGATGAGTTTGTAGAGGTCTACAACAACAGCGATACCTCCACCACCGTGGCTTCTCAGGTAGGAAGCGGTTACGCGGTCGCCGCCAGCGATGGCACAGTGCGCTGCACGATACCGAACGGCACCGTCATTCCGGGCCGCGGACACTACCTCTGTACCAACAGTGTCGCTTATTCGCTTGGAGGGTATGCGACCGGCGATGCCACGTATACAACGGACATTCCCGATAACGCCGGCATAGCGCTCTTCAATAACAACGTGCCGGCAAACTTCATCCTGGCGAATCGCCTGGATGCAGTTGGCTCCACCTCGGAAGCGAACACGCTTTACAAGGAAGGCACCGGCTATCCGGCGCTCACACCCTTCTCAATCGACTACGCGTTCGTTCGCGATGCCTGTGGACAACAGGGTTCAATCACGAATCTGACGCCGTGTCCGATCACGTCGGGCGTAGCTGATACAAACAACAACGCTACCGACTTCTACTTCGTGGATACGAACGGAACGTCGGCCGGCGCAGGTCAGCGTCTAGGATCACCGGGACCCGAAAACCTTGCCTCGCCGATTCAGCGCAACGCCAGCTTTGCAGTGGGCTTGCCAGACATCTGCGTTGCCGGTTCGTTGCCGCCGAATCAGATTCGCGATCTTACGAGCGTCCCGGCCCAAAACAGCACCTTCGGCACCATTGAACTGCGCCGAATAGTTGTTAACAACACCGGGGCCAACGTAACTCGCCTGCGATTCCGCGTGACTCAGCAGACAACGTTCCCGGCGCCATCCGGCACCGCGGATCTGCGCACCCGAACCACTGCGGATACGACAGACAACTTCTCGAACCAGCCATGTGGAACGGGCACGAGTGTGATCACTGTCCTCGGTACCACCCTTGAACAGCCACCTTCACAACCAAATGGTGGCGCGTTTAATGGGACTTTTTCCGTCGGCACCGTGACTTTGGGAACACCAATACCGCCAGGCAACCAGGTAATTGTCCGATTCCTTTGGGGCGTACAACAGACGGGTAAATTCCGCGTCGGTCTCAACATTGAAGTTTTGCCGTAACAGCTGAGACGCGAGCGGCAAGGTAGTCTTTGCTGGGAGGAGAGCCCGCGACTCCTCCCTCGAAACCACAGCGGTCTGGCCGATACACGCAGGCAAACTGAATGAGCTTAGTTGGTTTACAAGGATTCAAAGGACTTTCTGCGGTGCTGCTGATTGGGTTGGTGCTGGGCCTGGCCGAAATGCAGACCGGGGTGACAGCGCAACAGCCTCCGGCTACGCGTTCAATCGCTGCTGGAAAATTTCGTGTTCGAGTCAAACGAAACGGCGCATACTTTTTGAGCGTGCGCGCTAAGGAAGTTCCGCTGACGCAGATTGTCGCAGAGCTTTCGCGCCGGCTTAAAGCACCAGTGGTGCTGAGCCGCGTGATGGAGAAGCAAAAGGTCACTCTCGAGTTTGAGGACCTGCCGCTGGAAACGGCGTTACTTATGATGGCGCCGCTTCCCTATGTTCATTACGAGTTACAGGGCGGTTCAGCCCCGGTTTGTCGCGAGATTTTTCTGAACGCTTATAATGAACCGGTTCCGGCTGCCAAACTCGAGAACAAGAACATTTCGTTTGTGATGCAGGGCGATACCGAAAGCATGGATCCCAAGGATGACCCTTTGCACGTAGGCTATAGCGACGGGCGGCTCACCGTTAGGGTAAAACGGCAATCGCTGTCGGCGGTGCTCGACCGCATCGCTATGGTCCTGAGTGTCAACTTAATAATGAAGCAGGACACCAACGACACTGTTGATCTGGACTTCAAAGAGGCCTCTTTGGAGGACGCTATCTCATATTTTCCTCCGACCGTGCAGCTGCATGTACGGAAAGACATTCAGCGCACCACCACCGTGCCGTTGCTGGTAGAATTAGCGAACTAACCAAAACCGATTCAAAATCACCTTCAGGGGAACTGGGTAATGGACAAAAACAAAACTGCGGATATTGCAACTGTTGTAAACGCTTCTGAGCCTGCGGTCCCGGCCGCGCCTACCAGGGAATTCATTGAGCCCGAAATTTCGGAGCCGGTCGATATCCTGGCAGCGACCAAGTTTTTCCTGCAGGTCACCGGAGGCGGCGACGTCTAAGCGCGGAATCTCCAATTGATGCCAGAAGTTTCGTCTGTTGGTGGTTCAGCCGCGCTCGACCGCGGTCGATCAGACTTGTCTGCCTCGAACCTCGTGAGGTACTACTCGGTTGCAGATCGCATACTCTGTATCAAGGGAGCCGACGAGCCAATTCTCAATCTGGCTCACGATTTCCTTAGTGGTTACTATTTCACGCCAGCCAACATATCCGAAGCTGACTCACCATCGGCGCACATAATCGAACTCCATAAGACTACTCCTCCAGCTTTGCCTGCCAGTGATCCAGGTTTCGAGGTTGAGGATGGGCACTGCTTTACCAGTGGCGATCAACTCGTGCTCGAAGTTAATGGTTCGACCATCGCCGTCAGCCCGCCCGAATACAATCGGACCGACGTCTGGCTTTCTCCAGACACTCCCGCCAGACACCACTTAGCGCTCAACAATGTGATCCTTTATGCGGTGCAGGCCGCCCTCCGCCGCGCTGGTCTTTACCAGTTTCACGCCGGCTGCGTTCTCTCGGGCGACGACCAAAGGGCGATTCTGCTGGTTGGCGATTCAGGCTGCGGTAAGTCCACGTTAACCGCCACGCTGGTACTCAATGGTTGGAATTTCGTCTCTGACGATAACCTGATGCTGCGTGACTCAGCGGCCGGAATCGAAGCTTGGGCGCTACGACGCTATTTTACATTTGACGAAGCAGCGTTGAGGGCTTGCAAGTTGACCACCTTGAAGGAGTCGATTGGCGGTCGCGTGCCAGGCAAAACCGAAAAGTTTCGCTTCTACGCGCGTCAGGCATTTCCTGGGAAGTTTGTCGATACCTGCCTGCCTGACGTTATCTTGTTTCCCAGAGTGAGCCGTGAGCAGAAAAGCCGCCTCGCGCCGCTCAAGCAGGGTGATGCTCTGACGCGATTGATCAGACAGTGTCCGTGGGCCACCTGTGACGCGACGGCCGCGCCCCGCCACCTGCAGGCTCTTTCCAAATTGGCCAGACAGACCAGAAGCTATAAACTCTTCGCGGGCCGCGACATCTTCGAGAACCCAACTTCAATACCTGATCTGATCGCAGGACAAATTGAAATCATTTAGTAACCTACAAATGGACAACTCTCGCTTCGTTCCACTCGCGCACATCGTCGCCACTCAACTCGATGACGGCGACGGCGTACTGGTCGATCTGAACACCAGGCAATACTTCCAACTAAACGAGACTGCAATGTTGATTTGGCGAGCGCTCGAAAACGGTCAGTCATTCGATCACATAGTCGGAGAAATCATCGCCGCCTACAGGGTGAGCAATGAACACGCGGTAGCAAGCGCCTCGCGATTGCTCAACCAGTTTTATGAACGTGGGCTAGTGCGGCCCGCTGAATAGTCTGACCCACCTGCCCTGAGGAAAGCTTCCAGTGGAGAGTTTGCGTAGCCAGAGGCGCCGGCGCTACGGTTTGCTGGCAGCCATGATTGTCACGCTAATCGCGATCGCGCCACAGCTCCACTTCTGCCTGCTGCGTGGCAATCAGTGGAACGGCGGTTATGCTCAAACCCACGGCGATGAATCCGTCTACGCGGCTTATCTCAATGCGCTGATTGACGGCCGGCCGCGTCGAAACAATCCTTACACGGGACGTGACGATTCCCCGGAACAGCCAGCGGCGGAGTCGTATTTGTCGGTGCAGCCCTTTCCGGCTGTCTTGATCGCAACAACTGCCCGCCTCGCGCACGTCTCAACCGCCAAAGCCTTCATCGCATTAACTGCGTTTACGGCGTTTGCGTCGGCGCTGGCCATCTTCTGGCTGTTGTCGCTGCTTACCAGTGACGACCGGATTGCAGCTTTGGGCGTTTTGATTGTCTTGTTCCTAAGCTCTTCCAACTTAATCGCCGAGTATCTCTTACGAGTTGGAGACTCTAACAACTACTTACCCTTTCTTCGCCGTTATCTTCCGGCTGCTCCCTTTCCCTTTTTGTTCTGTTACTTCGCGCTGATTTACCGGATGGCGACGGCTGCAGGGAAACGCGCCGCAATTCTTTATGCCCTGGGTGCGGGATGTCTTTTCGCCGCGCTGGTGTTCTCTTACGTTTATCACTGGTCCTTCGCTTTCGTCTGGACGTTCTGTCTGGCGGTAATCTGGCTCAGGTTTAGCGCGGATCGCAGACAAGTGTTGCCACTGTTCGCGCTCATCGCCATTTTGATGTTGGCATCGCTCGCGCCTTATCTCTACCTGATGTCGCGACTTGGCACTACGACCACTGACGTGCATTTCCTGGCCGCATCACACGCCCCGGATCTTTTTCGCCTGCCCGAAATCATCGGTCTGCTGACGCTAGCAGTTCTCGCGTTGCTCATCATCCGCGGTAATCTCAAAACTGATCAACCTGCGGTAATGTTTGCTCTCGCTTTCACGGCTACGCCGTTTTTGGTTTTCAATCAACAGATTCTGACGGGCAAATCGCTTCAGCCGTTTCACTACGAGGTATTCGTCGGAAACTACACCGCGCTGCTGGCTGCGTTTCTGACCGTGTGGTTCGTTTGGCAAAGGTTCAGGCCGCGAATGGCGCGAGCCCTGGCCTTAGGATTCGGGTGTGCAGCCATTCTATCGGGGTCCGCTGAAGCTGTGTTGCTAAGCAGGCATCAAATGAAAGGGAATTTGATTAGCGACGGGGCCCGGCCCGCGCTATTGCGCCTGGCAGAAGTCGGGAGGAACAGCAGAGAACCACGACTCGACACCGGGTCAGTTGTGTATGCGCCGAACTTCGTCGTAGCCAATGCTTTGCCTGCAACCGCGCCACAGGCAGTGCTTTGGGCTCAGTATCTTTTTCTTTTTCCGGATGTCACCCTGGCCGAAGACAAAGAGCGGTTGGCGCAGTTCCTCTATTACAAAGGGATCAGTTTTTCTGATATCGATCAGTATCACTTCGATTCGCTGAACAACGAACGAGCTTACTACCTTAGCTCTCTAATCAAGCGGGGACGCTTCAATCCCCGACTCATGGTCGACTGGCAGCCAATTGCCCCGGAAGAGGTACGCGAAGCGCTGGAGTACTACGCGAACTACGTCGCAACCTTTAATCGTGATCGGGCCGCCCATCCGCAGTTGGCTTACCTTTTGGTTAACCCCGACGAAGCTTCGGAACTAACTAACTTCGATCGCTGGTACGAGCGAGATACAGGTGAGCGGTTTGGAGCTTACATACTTTACCGGGTCCGCCTTAGACTCGAGTAAAGAAGCAGCTGTTTCGGAATTTCGCAGTTTGCGTGAAGCGGAAGTTACTGAGCCAATCGCAAAAATCCGTCCTTGAGCAGGTGGCGGACAAAGGTGACCTTCCCATTCTCAGAAATTGATCCGGGAATTTCCAAGGGCCTAAACACTCTTCCTTCACTAACAAAACGCAGCGCGGGCGCAAAACCAACTGGCAGCCAAAACTCTTTCTCATCGCAGGCCAGGCCGGCCATTGTTCCATCATCCGCGAGATAGAATCGCAGCTGGCCATTGCCTTCCAATTTCGTATCTCTATCAACCAAGCCAACCGCGTCGCGTTTGCCAATAGGTGATTTGGCGCTCCGAATGGCAAAGCTCTCAGCAATCTCATTAACGGTGGCTGAGAAAGCAGCATCGCGAGCAAAGAGCTGCAACCGCTCGTCAAATTCTCGTTCAAACTCGTTTGCGTTGCCCGGTTCGTGGAACAGACCGACAGGCAGCGCCCGGCGGAAGTCCTCATTTCGCTGCGCTGACTGGCCCAGGGCAACTGAAAGCAGATCCAGCCACGTAAGCACATGGATGCCGATGGTCAGGTGAACTGAAGTCTCAACCTGAGCGGCTGCCTGATGCACAAAACCTCGTGGCAAATAAAGACAATCGCCCGGCTCCAGCAGCGCTTCGATAGCCGGCGGCCCGAGTTCCTCTTCATTAATCTCGCTTTGAATATTCTCGCCAGCTTTTTTTACACCGCAAAAACGTTGCAAAGCCTCGCTGTCGTTTTCAAACGGCAGCCGCGGCACGAATTCCAGCGGCAACCTGGTTGTGGGTTCAAAAACCTGCCACTGCTTTTTTCCGAGGAGCTGCAGGATAAAAACCTCGTGAGTATCGAAATGCAGATTGAACGCGTGCGAACTTCCGGGAGTACAGTAGAGGTTTGTGCGCACCGGAGCACCTACCTCCTGTTCGAGATTTCGACACAACTCTCCGAGTGGCTCACAGAATCTGTCGATTCCCCTTATTCGAATCGTGGCGCCTTTGCCGAACAAATCCGCAAGCGCATTCGTTGATTCGACCGCCGTTTTGTTGGTTCGAATTGTCCCGATTAGGTCGACTGCGGCAGCCGGCAACTGGTCCGCCAGGGAGAGAATATCGGCGGTCTGCGTAGCGTCGATCAGGCTCTGATACCGATTGACTTTGTCTCGCTTTATCAAGAGCTGAGACTTTTCCCAGTACTGCTCAAAAAAGTCCGGAGTGCGGATTGGATCGATGAGATAACTGAAATCGAGTTTGGCCATCAGGTCTTCCAGCTATCAAACCAACTTGGTTTTCGCGAGCGAGGCCAACTCCATCGCAAAGGGAGTGCTTGAGGGGAAGACATAAGTAACCGCGTAGTCCGGCGTTTCAGTTTCAAAAATAGGCCGTCCACCGGCCTCCAGCCAGGCGTGCCCATTGAGTGGCCCGGCGTCTTTGCGCAAGCCAAAGTTGATGGTTGTGGCTATGCCCCTCATGCCGAGATAGCGATGGAGGATAGCCGCGCGTTTCCAGCAAATCGGTTTAAGGAAAAGCATATTGATTCCCAGCAGTGCATCAATGGCTGAGGCAAGATCCTGCTGATCTTCAGGACGGGCTGACGACGGCTCCGACGAACTGGAGACAAGACTCAACGCTCGAGGGAGTGACACTAACTTCACGACCGCACACAGGATCGCGACCGACCAGGCCATTCGCAAGATCAGAAAGGCCCGCTGCGGGCGCGACAAAAACAATCTGGTTGCGGTTGAAAAAAGGTTTGCCATTGATGTCCTGATTCTAATGCAAACTGTATCCAACCGCGAGAAATCGCGGTTCGGTAGCACCAAAGGTGCGCAGTGTAACAGCCTGGGGCGACACCCCAGGAACGAGTGGCCCAAAAACCAGTTTGAGCGCTGAAGGCGCGAAATAGTGTTGCCGGGCCTTAACATTGCGCGCCTTCAGCGCTTCCAACTTCAAACCTTTGGCTCCTGGGGCGCTGCCCCAGGCTGATATGGCTGACAGCTGTCAAGAAAAGAAAGCAGTGCTAACGTCGCCCTAATGATTCGACGTGGGATTTTGCTGAGATACTGAGATACGGGTACGTTAGTAA
>JBOGOP010000125.1:0-14933 GCA_050747225.1 Pyrinomonadaceae bacterium | reverse complement strand
GGAGCGTCGTGGCTGAATAGGCACGCTGACCGCTAATCATCTGATAGGCGACTAATCCGAGACTGTAGATGTCGGTGCGCCCATCAATTTCCGGATTGCCGTCGCGCGATATTTCACCCCACTGCTCAGGCGACATGTAATAGGGAGTGCCGAGCACCTGGCCTGCCATCGTTAGTTCTGTGGTGCCGCTGCTTTCAACGCCGGCAATCTCGCGCATCTTGGCGATGCCAAGGTCGAGCAGTTTGATCGGCGCCTCCGCATTCTTTTGCGACTTGCCGATCATTATGTTTTCCGGTTTCAGATCGCGGTGAACCACTCCCATCGCGTGGGCGGTGTTCAGGACACTCATGATGGGTTCGAGAATCTCAAGAGCTTCGCCGGCGCTAAAGCGTCCACGCTTCTTCAGTTCGGCATCGAGAGTGTGGCCTTCCACGTATTCCATCACCATGTAGATGGTGCCGTCGGCGGCCGTCCTCAGATCGTAAACGGTAACGGCGTTAGCATGACGAAAGCGCCGGGCCGCCTGTCCTTCGCGCCGGAATCGACGCAGCCATTCTGCGTTTGTTCGCACTTCGGGCGGCAGTATTTTTATGGCAACTCGGTCGCCCAGCAGGATGTGCCGAGCCAGGTAAACTGCTCCCATCCCACCCTTGCCGAGCAGGGATTCGATTTGATACTGGCCATCAAGCACGGTGCCAACGAAAGCAGACGGATCAGCTTCCAGCACCTCGCCGTCAGTGGCACAGAAGCTTACGTTGTCCTCATATTTTGCTTTGCAGAGAGTGCAGTATTTCATGCGGGTCCGGTTCTAAAACCTCGTTAGTCTAACATATGACCGCGAGGCTAGGCGCGTCAGGTGGGTTCAGCTAAAAGCCGTCTGCGTAGATCAAAATAGATCCACGAAAAGACACAAACTAACACGAAAATCTCGATCGTGTTCGTTTGTGTAAGTTCGTGGATCGTATTTCTTCGAGGTCAATTACGTGTAAATGCGCCGCGCGTATTCCTCGACCATTCGATCGCTGTTGAACTCGGGGACCAGGGTGGCGATCGAGTTCTTCATTAGCGCGATCCATCTGCGCGGGAGGCCGTCGCTATCCCGGTCATAATAAAGCGGCACAACCTGCTGCTCGAGTACTTGATAGAGTGATTCAGCGTCGCTTGCATCAATGTCCGAGTTTTCGGTCGCTACCACGTCGTTGCCAACTGGGAATCCGTTGGTTCCGTTGTAGGCCTCAAGCCACCAGCCATCCAGCACAGA
This sequence comes from Pyrinomonadaceae bacterium, assembly GCA_050747225.1. Classification (GTDB taxonomy): domain Bacteria; phylum Acidobacteriota; class Blastocatellia; order Pyrinomonadales; family Pyrinomonadaceae; genus PSRF01. The sequence continues at coordinate 13,672 of JBOGOP010000125.1, read as the reverse complement.
CAGGTTTAGTCCACCGTTCATCGCTACCTTTTCGCCGCTGGTCCCTGACGCTTCGAGCGGCCGGCGGGGAACGTTTAGCCAAACGTCCACTGACTGCACTAACTGACGCGCGATCTCATGGTCGTAGTTCTGAAGAAACACCGACCTGCTGCCGACTCCCGCTTTGCTCTCCCACTGAGTGACTTCCTGCAGGATGAGTTTTGATTCCTGGTCCTGCGGATGTGCTTTTCCCGCAAACACAAACTGAACTTGACGATCCGGATTATTAATAATTCGCCCAAGTCGCTCGGGGTCCTTCAGTATCAGGTTCCAGCGTTTGTAGCCTGCCACCCGCCGTGCAAAGCCTATCGTTAGTGAACCAGGTTCGAACATATCTCGTGCTGCTGCCGCCGACTCAGTTGACTCGCCACGATTAATGCGGGCGATCAGCGAGCGTTGCCGAATGAAAGCAACCAGTCGCTCCTTCAAAAGTAAATGCGCGGCCCACAATTCTTCATCAGGAATTTGGTAGACGGCGTGTGCCCAACCAGCGCGGTCAGACAGCTTTGCTTGCCAATCACCGCCCAGATGTTTCTCGTAAAGCGATCTGAGCAGCGGAGCAACCCAGGTCGGCGCGTGGACGCCATTGGTGACGTGTGTGATGGGAACCTGATCGACAGTTTCCTGAGGCCACAGCTTCTGCCAAAGCGCGCGCGAAACTTCGCCATGCTTACGACTGACACCATTGGTAGAACGGCTCATTCGGATAGCCAACGGTGTCAGACCGAAAGCTTCACGCGGATTCGCGGGATCGCTGCGCCCCAGCGCCAAAAATTCCTGATGACTCAAGCCAAGTTCTTTTTCAAAGCTGTCACCAAACGAACGGGTTAACAGATCGATCTCAAACTCGTCGTTGCCCGCCGCGACCGGTGTGTGGGTCGTAAACACACAACGCTGTCTAACCCGCGCCGCGGCCTCTGCAAAACTGAGCCCTTCAGTTTGAATTAATTCGCGGGCCAATTCGAGCGTAAGGAAAGCGCTGTGGCCTTCGTTGAGATGGAAAACCTGTGGTTGAATGCCGAGTTTTCTTAGTAGTCGCACGCCGCCGATTCCCAGAAGCATCTCCTGGACGATACGCGTCTCGCGGTCGCCACCATACAAGTGACCGGTAACCCAGCGATCAGTTTCCTCATTTGCGGCAATGTTCGTGTCGAGCAAATAGAGCGGCACCCGACCAATGTCGGCACGCCAAACCTGGGCCAACACCGCGCGCTCGCGAATCAAGACTTCTACAAGCAAAGGCGTGCCGTCTTCAGCCTTAACGGAATGCAGTGGCAACTGCTCGGGATCAGTCTCACCATAGAACTCTTCCTGCCAGCCCACCAGGTTGAGACGTTGACGAAAATATCCGTAGTGATAGAGCAGACCTACCGCCACGAGCGGCAGGTTCAGATCACTCGCCGACTTGAGATGATCGCCGGCGAGCACACCGAGTCCGCCCGAGTAGAGCGGCAGCGAATTGTGAACGCCATACTCGGCGCAAAAATAACCGACCGGATGTTCGGAGGTTATGGTTGCAACGCCGGGCCGCCTGGAGTTCCCCATGTAATCGTCAAACTCATCGGCCAACTTGCGAATGCGAGCCACGTAGACCGGATCGGTAGCCATCTCGGCCAGGCGATATTCGGAGACACTCGAGAGCAGCAAGCGCGGATTGTGTTCGCATTGATCCCAAAGCTCGGCGTCGAGGTCGCGATATACGCCGGCGCCATCGGATGACCAACTCCACCAATAATTCCAGGAGAGCCGTTCGAGCGCCTGGAGCGGAGTCGGTAATGTCGGGGTTGCGGTCAAAGGTTTACTGCTTAGGTCTTCAATGGTTTCAATCATTATGAAAATAAACTGACGACGGTCGCTGCCCTTTCGATTAGACCGTCTGGGATGTCTATCCTACGGCCTCAACGCAAAACAAAGCGGTTCTTATAACATAACTCGGCGTTTATCCGAATTTGTGGTGTCTCAGGAATATTTGGGCGCTGTCAGGCTGGAAGAAAACCAACCGCACGTCCGTCAGAGTTGCTTCGCTATCCAGAAACTCGGCGATCGCTCGCGAGGAAACGGCGGCGGCTTCGTGGGAGGGATAACTGAAAGCCCCGGTCGAAATCGCCGGAAAAGCTATTGAGGTTAGAGAATTGCTCGCCGCGAGCTGCAGCGATTTGAGATAACAAGACGCCAATAACTCCGATTCGCGCCCTTCGTGACGGCCGTAGATGGGCCCAACGGTGTGAATGACGTGTCGCGCAGGCAGGTTCCCCGCGGTAGTGATCACAGCCTCGCCGGTGGGTAATCCCTCGGGATACTGCGTGCGCCGGATTTCGCGACACGCTTCCAGAATCGCTGGACCGCCCGCGTCGTGAATCGCACCATCCACACCGCCCCCGCCCAACAACGTCGCGTTCGCTGCATTTACAATTGCATCGACGTCCAGGCATGTGATGTCGCCTACAACAACAACCACACGTCCGTCGAGAAAAGTGGAATTCTTTAAGTCTGAAGAGATCATTGCGAACGCCAGCGCTTCGAACTTATGACGGGATTTCGGCGGAAATGGGGGGCGCGTTTCGCCAAACGTATAGATACCAATAGACCGGCATTGCGAACATTCCCAGCATACAAATCAACACCACCCAGATAATTCTCATCGTTTGATCAAGCCGATCGCTTTTGACGACCAGGACGATGTACAGAGGCATCAATCCTAAGATCAAAAGGATTGTAATGAAATGAGCGACAAACAGTGCAGCGAAGCCAATTGGCAGGAATCCTGAAGGTGGTTGACTGGTGTCCTCGTCGATTTTGGCTACGCGCGGCTGTCCATTGGAATCTACTTCTCGTGCGCCCTTCAAAATCTCTTCTCTCGTAGATCCATTGGTGAGGGAGGTGTAATATTCAACGCCTCTGACACGGTCAACTGCTATAATCTCTCTCGCAGTTACCCTCAACTCTCCTATTTCACCGTTGTCGATTTTTCGTTCGAGTTGAATCAGGTCAATATCTTCGGTCTTGCGACTGCTGCCTCGATGATCTTCAAACGGTATAAGCAAGACGAACGAGAACACGGTTACCAGGAAAAGAACCATGTAAATGGCGGGCCAAACCGTCGCAAGTCCCAACAGAACTTTCCAGGACCGCCGCCAACGATTGGTATCCCAGTTCCAATTCACTCTTCCAGATCCTCTCGTGGTTTCACGTCAATTTCTTCAAACATGTCCTGCCGCCGCAGCGCCTCTGCAACGCCTTTTGCTTTTAGCTCAGTCAGCGGATGCTCACCATCGACGCTGGCAATTTCAAACAAGCGCTCGTCAAGCATTATTACGCCAAGCGAACCAAGCGTGACACCCGCGGTCACTTGTATTTCATTCATGTTGTGGATTTTGAAGTGACCGTTCTGTTCGACCCAGTCTTCGATGAAGGGATCGCGCAGAGCATGCTCGGCGTCGGACTCCGAAAGATAGGCCCCCTCGACGATGAGACAATATTCGCGCACGTTGCCAGTTAATTCACCAGTAGAGTAGGGTTAACTCTATCACCGTGGTCCTGAACAATCCAAGCAAAAAATTTGACGCAAATTGTTCCGCGTAGGACAGACATGCCTGTCAAGAGTAATACGGTCAGCCCGAAGGGCTCTCAGATAGTAGCCGGTGGTCGCAGCGCAGCGTAGACCACCGGATCAGTGGGGGGAATGGTCAGCACCTCGAAGGGGTGCCAGAACCAAGCGAGACTAAAGGACGCAGCTGGACGTAACAGAAACGAGGATGCCGCAAAAAGTGCTCGTGAGGCGACCAGTCTCTTGCACCCCTCGCGGGGTGCTGATCGTTTCTTGACCTGATCCGGTGGTCTGCGCTTCGCTGCGACCACCGGCTACTATCTTTCTAGCCCTTCGGGCTCAACCCTTCCCTAATTTGCAAGCGGGACTTTCGACAGTCGAAATGCCAACCACGACGCGTTGCCTTCCAACTTGAATTCGCTACTTGCGCTCAAGTTTGGACAGGCAGGAATGCCTGTCCTACAAAGCAAACACCGCCACAGAATATTCCACGGCGGTGTTTTAGTTTTCGCAGAACTAATATCTGCTCAGTCTACGTTACGAGGCGCGGCCATACTGTTCATTGAGCGTTTCTCTCAGATGCCGAAAGTAGGAATCGAAGGTAACAAAGCCGGTTGTTCCCTGGAAGAAAGCCTTCCCCCCTGTGTCATCCGCCAAACGGTTAAGCGAGTTTTGACCATAGCTCGCAGCCACCCGGCTGCGGCTCGTCAAACCAACCGAAGGCGCATAGAACGCATACACGGCTACATTACGCTCGTTGGCTTTCTTGATCGTACGTTCGAGATCGATAGTGTGCGCTGAACTCGAGACATCGAATCCTCGCGAAGTGTCGAGTCCATCCGAAATGAGCAGGACTGCATTCTTACCCTTCCAGCTCGCGTCGAAGTTACGTAACGCTTCGATCACTTCTACGTACGGGTTATAGGGTGAAGCTGACGTAGTGGAGCGCGGCACTCGCAATGACCTCGCAGCCTTGTCCAGATCGGTCGTGAAAGACTGCCGAACCTGCAGGGTTCCGGTCGTGATATAGCCGACCATCACCCGCGAGCCGCTGGGGAGCGAGCGAATGAATTCGCGCGTCACTCCAAGCTCGTTGCCCACTTGGGAGATGAGATCATCCTGGACCAGAACGGCAAGATTTAGCGGTTCCGAAACCAGCGCATTCTTTTGACTAGTGTTTTTCTTGTCCGTGGGGATTTCGTTGGTTGCGTCCGTCGCAAACGTAGCCATGGTAGCGCTTAGCGCCAGAGCAATTGTTGCGATAGACGTTACAAATTTGCGATAAAACATTTTCCTTCTCCTGGCTAAAACTAACCCAATTTGTTAGTAAAACTTCGATGCCGAATCGGCCAAAAAAGATGGTTCCAACCTAATCCCAATTTGATTCTCGTTTTGTCAGGCAAAGAAAAACGATCCACGAACAACACGAAATTGCACGAAAAGGGTTAGTGTGACTTAGTGTATTTCGTTGATCGTTGCTCTTGTTTCTAAACCAGGACACTACCCATATTTACCCTAACTTGCCTTCACCTTTCCGCTCAGATAAATTATCTGCACCGAATATGCAGTGGGATAGACATTCTTGTCTGTCCAGGTAGCGGCGCTGGACCGGCAGGAATGCCCGTCCTACTAACCTCGCCAAAATTCGCTCTCTGAAAGGATTTATTTCAATGAAAGCCTATGCCACGGAGTTTATTCGCAACCTTGCGGTCATCGGACACGGCGACGTAGGGAAGACGCAACTGATTAGTTCTCTTCTCTACGTCGCCGGAGCCACACCGCGCTGGGGTAAGGTTGAAGAAGGAACCACCGTTACCGATTACGAAGAAGATTCCATCGCCCGCAAAATCACCCTCAATACCGCACTCGCTCATCTGGAACATCGGGATACCAAAATTAATTTTATTGATACGCCAGGGTACGCCGCATTCGTTGCCCACGCCCGACCGGCCATTCGCATTGCTGATTGCGGCATCGTCGTTGTTGATGGTGTCAAAGGTGTCGAGGTGCAAACCGAAAAGGCATGGAACTACGCAAATGAATTCATGCTTCCGCGCATGATGGTGGTCACCAAGCTGGACAAAGAGCATTCTGATATTGGTGTCGCGCTTGATAGCGCACACAATATTTTCAAACGCGCGATCGTTCCCTTCACTCTCCCGATTGGCAAGGAACACAACTTCAAGGGCATCGTGGACGTTGTTCATCTGAAGGCGTACCAGTTCGACGAAAACGGCAAGGCGAAAGAAATTGATATTCCGGCAGAGGGTCGTGAGGTGGTTGATAAAACCAGAGAGAGACTTGTCGAGTTGGTGGCTGAATCCGACGATGCCTTGATGGAGAAATATTTCGATCAGGGAACCCTCGACGATTCTGACGTGCTGCCCAACATCGGCAAAGCCATCGCAAACAGTAAACTGTGTCCCGTATTCGCTGTTTCGACTACTACTCTTGTCGGTCTCTCGACGTTGCTTGACCACATCATTGAGTTTGCTCCCAACCCGGCAGTCCATGAAGAGGAGCATGGAAAGAATGATAAAGGCGAACCGGAGTCGCGAAAGTATTCGAGCAGTGAACCGTTCTCGGCCTATTGTTTCCGCACCATCGCCGATCCGTTTGCCGGCCGCATAAACGTGATGAAGGTCATCAGCGGTAAGGTCGGCACTGATGCAACCGTGTACAGCTCTACGAGGTCGGCCTCGGAACGACTAGGTGCTTTACATTCGATTCAGGGAAAGCAACTAGACAAGATTCCGGAAGCCAATGCCGGCGACATCATTGCCTGCGTCAAGTTGAAGGAAACTCAGACGGGCGACACGCTTTGCGATAAGGCACACCTAATTGTTTACGATCCGGTTGAATATCCGGAAGCCGCCATTGCCTTTGCGATTGAGCCCAAGTCGCGCCAGGACGAAGAGAAGATCAGCGTGGCCATTCACAAGATTCTGGAAGAGGACCCGGCGCTGCACTTCACCCGTGATGCGCAAACCAAGGAGTTTCTACTTTCCGGCTCTGGTCAACTCCACGTTGAAACCATTGTCGACAAACTGAAGAAGCGCTACAGCGTGGAAGTAATGCTGCATCCCCCTAAAGTGCCCTACAAGGAAACCATCACGGCGCGTGCCGAGGTGCAGGGGCGTCACAAGAAACAGACGGGCGGTCGCGGGCAGTTTGGCGATTGCAAGGTCATTTTCGAGCCGATGCCACGCGGTGGCGGCTTCGTTTTCGAGGACAAAATCTTCGGCGGCGCCGTGCCGCAACAGTTCCGTCCGGCCATCGAGAAAGGCATTATCGAAGCCGCACAATCAGGCGCCATCGCCGGTTATCCGCTGGTGGACTTCAAGGTGCAACTGATTGACGGTTCCTATCACAACGTCGATTCCGATGAACATTCGTTTCGCGCCGCTGGTCGGAAGGCGTTTCGTGCGGCGATGGAAAAGGTCAAGCCATCGATACTCGAGCCGATCATGGACGTCGAAATCAGTGCGCCACAGGAAAACAGCGGCGACATCATGGGCGACTTAAACTCCCGGCGCGGGCGCGTGCAGGGCATGGAAACGAGCGGCAAGAACCAGGTGATCAAGGCGCAGGTGCCGATGTCTGAAATGCTGAACTACCAGTCAACACTGAACTCGATCACGGCTGCCCGCGGTTCGTTCCACATGCAGTTTTCGCACTACGATCCAGTCCCCGGAAATCTGGCCCAAAAGGTCATCGAACAATCGAGGGCTGAAGGAAGAATTCGCGGCGGCGAAGACGACGAGTAAGTTATTTACATCGCAAACGCAAAATGGGCCACGAGATAAACTCGTGGCCCATTGCCTTACGCATCCACCGATCAAGTGATTTGCCGGGAGCGCGGGCGTCTCGCCCGCAACGTACCCTGGCACTATCTCGAGTGAAAACCACTCAAGCGCTTTTCTGGGAGCGCGGGCGTCTCGCCCGCAATGAGCACCGCAAGGTGCGAACGATCTCCCTAAAAGTTCAACTCGCGTCGTCTGGTTCGCGCTGCGCGCTCATTTGCGGGCGAGACGCCCGCGCTCCCAGAAAAGCGCTTGACCGTGGATCCGTAAATCTCTTACTGCGCGGGAAAGTTGTAAACCAACACTCCGTTCACCTTCACCGGCTGACCGCTCAACTTAGTTGGTGAAAATCGCGCTTGCCTGGCCGCGGTAACTGCTGCTGACTGCAACAGAGGATGTCCCGACACACTCCGAGCCGAGATAACGTTGCCCTCCTCATCGATAGTTACTTCAACCGTAACGTCACCCGATGCCTTCGCTTCCCTGGCAACAGCCGGGTATTCCGGACGCGGAAGCATAATCGCTTTTCCATTCAGAACTCCGCCGGAAAGGCGGCCTACTATTGGACTGGTCATCCCAACGCCCGGAGGCCCCTGCACCGTATAATCGGCCGGCACTTCAAACAATTCACGCGCCGGCTCGGAGCGGTTGATGTTCGTCAGCCGGTAGGTGGTTTCACCAAAACGAGGATCGGAATGTTTGGTCATCACTACCACTTGCAGTTCCGGAGAGTACCAACGCTCAAAAACGATCTCAATCGGACGCTCGTTGCCAATCTCGCCCGCGGGAATCTCGATAGTCTTGCGCGTTCCTTCTGCCTCGACTCCTTCGATTGCCTGTTTACCCAACGACTCATTCCGTGCATTGTCTTCACGCGCGCCTTGCCATTGAAATACCATCCCGGCTTCGCCTCCCGGTGGTGGAGTCGACGAGCGCTGAAAGACCATCGACGGGCCATCACCGGGCGGCGGACCGGCTACCCGTACGGCTGCTCCCGGCGGAGGCGCCGCGCGCTCGAAAACCTGGGCGGTCGACATTTCCGGTGGTGGAGTTGATGCCGGCCCACCAGTACGCATGCCAACGCCCGGTCCCTCGCCAGTGCCGATACCGATGCCCCCTCCCACGCCGCCACCGTCAGAACGCATCTTAAATTCAAACCGCATCGGCGGCATCTTGTGCGCCGTCTTTGTGCGCGTATCGAGCGCGTAGTTTACGCCCGCAACTGGATCGTTAATGAAGATCGTTTGCGGCGGTTCGCCTGAAGCCGCAAACGGACCGATCACTCTCAGCGTCTGTTCCCTTCGCGTGCGGCCTTCGCTGTCCCGATAAATCGTGGCCGTAGACTTATTGATAATGCGGTTGCCATCGCTCAGGGTCTGCGTTGTTTCAGTCACCGCCTGCGCAGAATAGGGAGCGCCTTTCACCACTTTGCCGTCGGAGTTCATCTCTGAAGCTACAAAGGTAAAGTTGTCACCCGGCGGCGGAGTATTCGGATCGCCAGGTCCAGGCATACGCTCGCGCCGAATCATCGGACCGTCTGGCGCCGGCTGTTTATTCTGCGCGTAGATCGAAATTGTGCTCACCACAACCAACGTACTGAGCAGCAGGCTGGTAAATATTCTCCATTGTCTGGTCATAGTCTTTTCCTTTTCTTCAGGCGAGTAAGCAACCCACCGATTTATTTCATGAACTGTCTCCAAACCGTTACGTTACTTTTCAGCAGTCGCGGTTGGCCCTACGAAATTCCGTGGGTCCACAATAATGTCACTGTACAAACCGGATCGCGCGGGCCATGCCGTCCGATCCAAAAAACACGTCGGCCTTAACCTTCTCGTCGTAGCGGTTGAAATTCATCGGCAACCCGAAAGCGACGAGCGCGGAGCGTGGCAACTCAACGCGCACGAGCTGTCCACCATCCTGAAGATTCGCGGCGCTCGTGTAACCCACCGGCATAAAGTCGGTGGTGATTTCGGCCACGGAATTTTCGTTACTAATCGTTGTGGTTTCAGTGATTGCCACATCTTTATTGTCAATGGCAGCAATTGACTGAGACGGCACCACGGTTCGGTTAATCGTGTGGCGCCTGCGTCCTTCGAACGTTGAATTCTTCTTCGGCGACGTCAAAGACTGTGGACCGGGGACCACGTCCGGTGCTTTTGCTATATTGTCATTGACTGGTCTCTGGGAATTTGATGGATTCGTCGGATTTTGCGCAGCCGGCGTCGCCGAGCGTGAGCGGATAACCGCTACCGCAATCACAACGAGGACCATTGCCGCCACCGCCATCGCCGCAGTGATTACTGCCCGGGACTGCCACGACGCGGTTCCTGACGGCCGAACCATCGTCGCCTGCCGGCTGCGTAAGGCAGTCAGCAACTCGCTTCCCAGCGCCGGCACTGTCACAGCGTTCGTATCGGTCGCAAGGGCCCGCAGCCTGAAGCTCAACGCGCTCTCATCTTCCAACCGTCGCGCGCAGGCGTCGCATTCGTCGCGGTGGGTGAGGGCGTCGGCGCGAACAGTTGCTTCCATTACTTGTTCGCGAGCCAGGTCGTTTACGTTAGTTTCAAAGTCTTCACAGTTCATGCAAAACACCTCGCCGATTTGACGTCGACAGCTTCCTCTTCCTGCGCTGGTCGCAGCTTTTCAGTCAGCAACGCGCGGGCCCGGTGCAACCGCGAGCGAACAGTTCCGACTGCACAACCAAGAATCTCCGCTGCTTCCACGTAACTCATTTCCTGCAAGTCGCAAAGCACTACGACTTCCCTGTATCGCTCGGGCAGGGCCAAAACTGATTTCCTTACCGACTCGATCATTTCCGTGCGTGACAAATCGTCGAGCGGATTCTCAGTCGTTCGCGCAGTTTCCGTTGCCGTATCGTTCCGCGAATCTTCTTCCATGGGAACGTAGAACCGTTCGCGCCGCAGGCGTCGCAACACGTGATTGCGCGCCACGCCCATCAGGAAGGCGCTCACCGAACCGCGTGCGGCATCGAAAGTGTCACCTTCTCGAATCAAAACCATGAAGACTTCTTGCGTGACATCGTCAGCGAGCGCCCCTGACCCACACATTTGCAAGGCAAAGCGAAAGATGTTTCGCGCGTGCCGCTGATACAACGCAGCCAGCGCTTCTTCATCTCCAGCCATCATCGACTGAAGTAATTCACCGTCAGAAGGGTCTGTTTTTGCTGTCATCCGAAGTCTTCTGTCGCCTGGCCTTGCTGTTAGTTCGCGCCAGCAAGGCGGAAAGTTCCAAAATAACAGTCTTCAATCGACGCCCCGGCAAATACGGAACGGAGAGCGGAACTCTACCGCAAAGCGGTAGAGTGCCACATCTAACCTCTCAGGTCGGGAAGGTGGGCTTGCCCCCGCCCGTTCGGATTGGATGTTGTACTTACTTGCCTTACTCCTCGCGAAATCTCTCGCGAAACTCCGGCGAGCGCCGTCGCAAGTCGAGCCAATCGGAAAAAAGTTCGGGAGACTGTAACCAGACATTCAACCACTGCGAAATTTCTTTCAGCTGCTCTCGCGAGCCGCCGTCGATGATCTTGCTGCGCGCCCCCGGCAACAACTCCTTGCGGGCCGCAACCACGATCTCGCGTAATTCCTTAAGTCCGTTTGCTTCATTGTCGACTTGAAGCTGCAGTCGCCTTTCTTCGAGTTTCACAACTGACTCAAACGCTAACGACAAGTCAGAAAAGTCCAGCTTCTTCCCAAAAGCTTTCTTCTTAACATTCTCTTCGCGCCATTTCACATCGCACGCGAACACTTCAGGATGTCGTAACACAGCTCCTTCATCAGCAACCGTTCGGGCAATCGAGGCCGGGCTCGCGAATGCCCCCTCATCAAACTTCTCTCGCAGTGCTTGCTGGATCTGTTCAAGCTCACGCGCGCCCACTGATTCGCAATCCAGATATTCCCAGACCTCGATAATCAAATCGCGCTTCGTTCGCGAGTTCCAGTTCGCCTTGGTCATGGTTTTTTTGTCGTCAGCTAGCTTTAAGCCCGTCGGAGAGCTTACCTTGACTCATCGTATTAACGAACGCGTCGGCCACAAGCTAACGCTTATCCGACATAGGCGTTCGCAATCACCTGCTTGACATCGATTAATCTGTATAATGATGGTGTACCGCCGTCCCATCATCAAATAGCGCAGGCGATCCTGCTTGCCGGGGTTTTCCAACATGCTTCCCGACACTGAATTATCAGAGGTTGAACCGCGAGCCATAGCGACAACCGCTTCTCAGGCTCGCGCCCTGCTCCAGCTCGCCGCTCGCACTTTCGCAGTAAAACCATTCAAACCGCACCAGATATTTCGCAGCGGTCATGCGCAAACCATCGCTGCCTACGCCTGGCCAAGGCGTTTTCGTTTCGCCTCTGAAAACGACGAGGAGCGACTGTTTGAAGTAGCGCCCAGCGTCAGGGTGCTGGCGCACTGTCGCTGGCAGATTGAACGGAACAAGCATCCCACCATCGTCGTGTGGCACGGGATTGAAGGCTCCACTTCGTCCAACTATATGCAGGCGATGGCGGAGAAAGGCTTTCACGCCGGCTTTAATATCATCAGGGTAAACTTTCGCAACTGCGGCGGCACCGAGCATCTTACCAACACAATCTATCACGGTGGCTTGAGCGCGGACCTGGCTGCTGTTGTTAAAGAACTGCTTGAAAAAGATCACATCACAAGAATGCTTCTGGTGGGTTTCTCACTGGGCGGAAATCTGGTGCTGAAACTTGCCGGGGAGTATGGCGACGATCCGCCACCTGGAGTTCTGGGCGTTTGCGCTGTGTCGCCGTCGGTGGACTTAAATGCCAGCGCCGATATGATTCTGAAACGCTCAAACTGGATTTATCATCGCGACTTTGTGCGCCGGCTGAAGCTGCGAATTCGTACTAACCACAAACTGTATCCCGAACAATACGACATTAGCGGCCTGGATGCGGTGCATACGCTGAGAGAATTTGACGATCGCTATACATCCGTCGCTCACGGCTTTGCGGATGCTGCTGATTACTACAACCGTTCCAGCTCGCTACGAGTCGTCGATCGGATACACATTCCAACGCTGATCATCCACGCTGAAGACGATCCGTTCATCCCCTTCGCGCCGCTGCAAAACCCGCTCGTAGTGAACAACCCATACATACTGCTGGTCGGGCCGCGGCACGGTGGACACGTCGCTTTCGTCTCCGCCAATCGGAATGGCGACGTCGATCGCTTCTGGGCCGAGAATCGTGTCGTAGAGTTCTGTGAGCTCGCGATTGGGGCGGGTTAGTTACGAAAGTCTTTCAGCGATTTTGTAGACTCAATCCAGATCGGAGTTTCACCGCCGTCTGCATGTTGATAGATGATGTAATAGACGTGCGTGGAGGCATTGGCCGGAACTCGATGTGGCTTTGCCTCAAAAGTCCCGGAAGCGGAATGGATGATCCGACGCGTAGCGTCGAAATGAGTTTAGCCCGGTCCTTTTAAGGCCGGGCATAGGACAAACAACCTGGTGTCGTCGCGTAGCGACGAAATGAAACCGGGCTAGTCTCTGTAAGTGTTCATCGCGTCGCTAGCGCGACTCGAAAGCAGCTATTCGTCCCAGCCCGGCCTTGAAAGGACGGGCTAAACTCACGCCGACGCTAACGCGTCGAAGAGGTTCGCAGTTTACTTTTGAGGCAAAGCCACTCGATGTAGTCCAGATCGAAGGGACGAACATCGACTCCAACACGCCACCCGAAGAGGCCAAGAGAAGATGAGGCTACCAGGATTTTTCAGACCCATCCTTGATGTTTGACCAGTTTCTTATAAGGTTTCATCAGGCCGTTCTCAAAGACTGATACTTCATCGTGACGTCTCTCATATCTTGTCTTACATCGTTGGCATAACAAGTGATATTCCTCACTCACTTTTTCATATTTGTATTCCCTGCTACCGCACGAGCAATCTGGCATAGGATGATCGCGCCGATACGCCCAAGTTCTATAGCAGTGGTACGTAAAGAATATTGAGGGAATCAGAAGTAGGCCCACGAGAAATCCTGGGACAGCAAGCCAAAGCCCACCAACCGGGTACAGGACCCATGCCAGCGCACCACCGATAGCGATCATTGCCAGGAATAATAATAGTTCGATTAAGTTCACATCTACCGCCTGGTATCATAAGTTTGGGAAAGCAATCCAACGCGCTGGTTCACGCGCGGCGACGAAGATGAGCCGTCGCGTGCAACCGGCTAGCCTGCGGCCGGGCGGCCGCCGAAGGAGATGATGTAGCCATTGGGGTCCTCGACATAGAAGTCCTT
>JBOGOP010000124.1:0-14955 GCA_050747225.1 Pyrinomonadaceae bacterium | reverse complement strand
GGCGAAATGTATTCGAGCGAACCCATCGGTCCGGGGTCAGCCAGCCATGACGGAATGCCCCGCTCGGCTTCGCTGAAAGACACGGTCGCCTGCGTGTGCGTCTTGCCTTCCAGAGTCGTCTGATCCAGCACGAAGTACTTAAGGTTCAGAATGCCGAGTTGTTTCAGTGCGCTCTCACGCTGCGCGGCGTTGGCGCCTTTGGTTAGATCGGGCTTCGCTTTCGCAATCACGCGTTCAAGATTGGCGGCCACAACCAAACCCGCGCCCTCCTGATAAACCTGGGCCACGCGGTTGTGGAAGGCTGTTCCGGTGAAGCTGCTTGTTTGACCCTTCTGAACAATCGTCGCCAGGGCCTGAAGCTGATCGAGTTTCGGGCTTGCCGCAAACAGATCCTTTTGAATCCAGACGTAAAGCTCCTCAGCTTTCTTGCCAGGCTCAGTTGCGGTTGCAGTCGCAGTTAGCGGATCAGTTATGAACCGGATCTCCGGACGACGTTGTCCCGAACCTGCTTTTTGTTCGCCTGCATACTTCGCGATCTGCTGCTCGATAAACTGCTGGAAGCCCGCGGAGTTCTTAAGTTCTGCTAACACGAGCGGAGCAACGGGATCGCCACTCTCGTCCATCGAGACTGAAACCGCGATCTCGTCTCCCAGATACTCGCCAAATTCGCGAATGCTACCGACCACCTGATCCAGATTCGGACCGTGCTTTCCACTTTGTTCCTTGCCCCACCATTCACGCAGCGCCGGATTCTGATTGATTCGGTCCTGCATGATCCGGTGCGACTCGATGATGGTGTTCGTCAGATTAGGAAGCGCCGCATAGACGATCGTGTTCTCCGGCATCAAGTCCAGCAGATGAGTCGAATTGCGAACTCCCGGCTGAGCAACCTTACCCAACTCCTTGTTCAGCGAATTCAAAGCCTTCAGAGTCTCTGCATAATGTGACGCCTTCCGGCTCCACGACACTTCGTCTTTAACCGGAATTGTCGCGATGGCTGCGTTTGTGGTTGCCTGTTCTCCTCCGCGCAACACGCGTTCGCTGCCGGCGTGATCCAGATGCACTTCGCCTTCTATCACCGACACGCGCGAGCCTTTGGTGCCACTATTAACAGAAAACACGGTGCCGGTAACAGACACGTGCGAACCATCACCAGTGTCGACGAAGAGATGCCGCTTGCCTTGCCTGGCAGCTTCGACAACGATCGCGCCGCGGTTCAAATGAATGGTGGTGCCGAGCGAGTTGTTAGTTAAGGAAAACTCCGAGCGGTCTTTCATCTCGATGACTGAACCATCGCCGAGGCGAACAAACGCATGCGCATCCTTTGCGGTGCGAATCCGATCGCCTTTTTGCAGCTTATCGCCGACGACAACAGGTGCGCTGCGAGTGTCGGCAATTTGAAAGACCTGTCCTTCAGCAGCCTGCACGGTCGCTTCCAGGTTGCCGCCCAGCGGCGACCAGCGCTGAATAAACGGAAGCGCGACCAACCCCAGGCCAATAACCAGCGCCGCAGCAATTCCCCAGCGCAAGACAACCGGCTGAATGCTGTAGCGGCGGGTGGTCACAGCCTTCTTCGCAGGCGCCATCCGGCGCGAGCGTGCGTCCTTCATGGCTTTACGACAGGGGATGCACTCGTGCGTGTGGTCTATCAGCAAGAGCGAACGAGCTTCAGATAAACTTCCCGTCAGATAAGCAGGAATGAGCGACTGAAAATCGTCGCAGTCGCCAATCCTGTCGGCGGCTGCGCGTTCGGTTTTAAGTTCGCCTTTTTCAACGGCTGCTTCAGAGGCCAGGCGCGCCCAAACGCGCTCAGCCGCCTTATCAACTACCGCCGAATCGAGCTGTTCGCTTCGAATCTCGCTGGTAGCATTGTCGAGGATTGCGTCAAAATCGTTATTGCTTTTCATGATGTTTCTCCAGAAAGTGCCCTATCTCTTTTCGCAGTTTTGTTCTTGCGCGGTGTAACACGACCCCCACAACCATCTGTGAAGTGTCGAGCATTTTCGCGATCTCCTGATTGTCGTAGCCTTCGTAATAACGCAGTACAAACATCTCGCCCGCAGTTTTGCCCAGGCCAGCTACAGCCTGGCGAATCAGCATTTGCAGCTCGCGATCAGCGTGCTCAGCCTCAGGACTCTGCCGGCGGCTTTCGATTGCCTCAATCTCCAAATCACCGGGTTCGACCAATCTCGTCCGCGTCCGGCTTCGCATCAAATCGAGCGAGGCATTAATGGCCGCGCGCGACAGATAAGCTGCCGGATTGTCTGAGAGATCGTAGGCTTCCTGAGCTTTGACAAGCCGCAGAAAAACAGTCTGCAGCACGTCTTCCGCATCAGCCGGGCTGCCGGTTATACGGTGCGCGGTGCGGAAAACGCGGTCGTGATGCGCCCGGAAGAGCGTTTCAAGCTCCGATTGATGGTCTCCGGGGGGTTCTGCGGTAACTAATCTCAATGTTTTAGCGGTTGCCTGCACTGCATCCTCCTGAAATCGTCTTCCAAACATTCAAACGATGGTCAGGAGGATTTATTAACAGGCTGGAAAACAATTCCCCAGGATGATTCGTGGTCTGAGCGGCTATGTTCCAACAGTTGAAAGGCTGAACTCTAGCAAGAAATTGAGCAACTTACATAATCTCAGGGTGAGGAAGGTGGGCTTGCCCCCGCTCTTCGGATTTGCTTCCTTACCTGTCAATGGCGCGCAAATGGTCCAACCTAAACCTCCCGGGCGCTCTGCACTTCATCACCGGAAACTTCCTCAACAGGATTCCCGTCTTCAACCAGGACGCCTGCTGCCAGTCGTTCATGGACACTCTGGAGAAGTTACTTAACGAGTGGCCCTGCAAATTGATTGCTTACGTATTAATGCCCGATCATCTTCATCTGATTCAGAGCATTTTATCTAGGAAGTCGTGAGCCTTTGCCGGTAGATCAAGGTTGGTGGTGGGCAGATGATTCTGAGAAGTTATCAAAGGCAATGAAAGAGTTGGGATGGAGAAGTTATGACAAGAGGAACTAAAAGAGCGGGGGCAAGCCCACCTTCCTGACCTTGAGCTTATGTAGTTGCTCTATTCTCTTGCGGCATGAAAACCTATTCACACGCGAAGTTCTGTCTACAAGCTAAACCGGCGGCCCTTCGCTGGCGTCAAACTCCTCCATATCCTTGCGCCATTCAGAACCCATGCGACTCTGCAGCAGACGGAGGCAGCGATTCCAGCGCAGGATTGCGTCGTCGTTGTTCACCGGTCGTATCTTTTCCGCATCCTCAAAGTACCGCATTGCCTCTTCAAAAATTGGCAGGATAGTGTGAGCCAACCGGCCGGCCTTCAACTGGGCTTTCGCCTTGCGCTCGTGAACAATGCCACGGTGATAAATGCGATCATACTCATTGGTTAGACCTCGAAATACAGTCTCGGCTTCGGCATAGCGATCAGACGTGCTGCCGTCAAACTGATCAGTGATAGCCAGGCCCAACAGGCGCAAAGCCGTCTGATTGTCCGCGTCAACCCCGAGAATGTCGCGACAGATCGACTCGGCTTCGCCCGGCTCATTGAGGTAGCGATAGACCTGGGCCTTGGAGATTGCTTCAGCGATTCCGGTTTGTGAGATTGGCTTGAGCCTTGTTTCCATTATGTCGTCCTCCCTCATTACGCTTTCTTGCCGCTTATCTTCCGCAGAAACCAGCGCACCGGGTCGTAGAAGTCATCGATCACACGCTCCTTAAGCGGAATGATCGCATTGTCGGTGATGTGAATGTCCTCCGGGCAGACTTCCGTACAGCACTTCGTGATGTTACACAGACCGATACCGATTTCGTCTTTCAGCAGTTCGGTTCGAGACAAGCCATCCAAAGGATGCATTTCCAAACCAGCAACGCGAACGAAGAAACGCGGTCCGCCGAATTGCTCTTTCTTTTCGTGGTCGCGTAAGACATGGCAAACGTTCTGGCACAAGAAGCACTCAATACACTTGCGAAATTCCTGCACGCGGTCGACGTCGCGCTGATCCATCTTCCATTCAACGCCCGCCTTAGGTGAGAACGGTGGAATCTTCCGGTTGACTTTGTAATTCCATGAGACGTCCGTGACCAGATCCTTGATTATCGGAAAAGACTTCATCGGTTCAACCGTAATCGGCTGGTCGAGCGGCAACGCATCCAGGCGCGTCTTACAAGTCAAGCGCGGCCGTCCGTTGACTTCCGCCGAGCACGAGCCACATTTACCAGCCTTGCAGTTCCAACGTACCGCCAGGTCCGGGGCCAGATGTCCCTGAACGTAGTGGAGCGCGTCGAGCACTACCATGCCCGGAGCGATCGGTACCTTGTATTCAACTAACTGCCCGCCAAGGCGGTCGCCGCGGAAGATTTTGAAGGTTGCGTCTGACATAGTTCTTTGATTGCCGATCGTTGGACTTTGGTCTTTGGTCTTTGGACTTTGGACTTTGGACTTTGGACTTTGGACTTTGAGCTTTGCACTCTGAATCATACGACTTCTAAAAACAAACAAAGAACAAAGTTCAAAGACCAAAGACCTAAGTCCAAAGACCCAAAACCAAAAACCAAAGAAATTACTTCCCGTCCAGTATCTCCTTCAAATCAGCGGGCATTTCCGGAATGACTGACTGCGTAAGTCTCATTTGCTCGCCGTCTTTGTCGATGATGTTGTTCTGCGTCCCCCAGGTCTCGTCATACTTCGGATAATCAATCCTGCTGTGTGCACCGCGGCTTTCCCTGCGCTCCAAAGCGCTTCGCGCTACGGCCTCGGAAACTGTGAGCATTGCCTTTAGATCTCGTGCCAGATGCCAGCCCGGATTAAAAAGTCGCGACCCTTCAACACGCACCTTTGCTGCCCGTGCCTTCAACGAATCGAGCTCACTCAGCCCCTTCCTGAGATCATCCTCATTGCGAAAGATGCCAACATAATTCTGCATCGCTTCCTGCAAATCGCGATGAATGTCATAAGGACTCTCACTAGCTGGTCGTTCAAACGGCTCGAGCATTTCGCGCGTTGCTTCCATGACCTCCTGGCCGTCTATCGACACTGAATCGACTTGCTTTGCGCGCGCGGCTGCGCTTGATCCGGCTCGTCGCCCAAACACAAGCAGGTCCGAAAGCGAGTTACCACCGAGCCGGTTGGCGCCATGAAGTCCCGCGGCTGCTTCGCCTGCGGCAAACAAACCTGGAATCGTGGCTTGCGCAGTCTCGGCCTCGACGCGAATGCCGCCCATCATGTAGTGACAGGTGGGCCCAACTTCCATCGGCTCCTGGGTAATGTCTACGTCGGCCAACTCTCGAAACTGGTGGTACATGCTGGGCAGTTTTTTCTTCACGTAGTCCGACGGCTTGTGCGAAATGTCGAGATAGGCGCCGCCATGTTCGGTGCCACGGCCTTCTTTCGCTTCGGTGTAGATTGCGCGCGCGACCACGTCACGCGTGGACAGCTCCATTTTCTCGGGATCGTAGCGCTCCATAAATCGCTCGCCATCCTTGTTGCGCAACACCCCACCTTCACCGCGCACCGCCTCAGTCACCAGAATGCCCTGCACGCCGGGCGGCCAGACCATGCCGGTGGGATGAAACTGCACAAACTCCATGTCCATCAACTCGGCGCCGGCATCGTAGGCCAACTCCATGCCGTCGCCGGTGTACTCCCACGAATTTGAAGTGATGCGCCAGGCTTTGCCGATTCCGCCTGTGGCAATCACTACAGACTTAGCTTTGAAAACTACAAAGCGCCCGGTCTCGCGCCAGTATCCAAAAGCACCGGCGACGCGATCACCGTCCTTTAGCAAACGCGTGATCGCGCATTCCATGTAGACGTCGACACCAAGATGAACGCCGCGATCCTGTAACGTGCGAATCATCTCGAGACCGGTGCGGTCGCCAACGTGGCAGAGCCGTTTGAATGTGTGTCCACCAAACGCGCGTTGCAGGATCTCGCCATCGTTGGTACGGTCGAAAAGCGCGCCCCATTGCTCCAATTCCCTAACACGATCCGGAGCTTCGTTCGCATGTATTTGGGCCATGCGCCAGTTGTTCAGAAACTTGCCACCGCGCATTGTGTCGCGAAAATGAGTGCGCCAATCGTCTTCCTTATCGACGTTGGACATTGCAGCCGCGATTCCGCCTTCAGCCATCACGGTGTGGGCTTTGCCAAGTAGAGATTTGCAGACGACGGCGACCGTCGCTCCCTGTCCCAGGGCTGCGATGGCCGCACAGAGTCCCGCACCTCCGGCACCGATGATTAACACGTCGTGTTCGTGTGTTTCGTATTTTTCGTTCACAGCAGTCTCAGATCCACAATAGCTCCTGAGGCGACCAGCCGGATGTAGAAATCCGCGAGCCCAACCGAGAAAAGACTCAACCAGGCGGAGAGCATATGATGCTCATTAAGAATTGAAAGGCGCCGCCAGACAGAATGCCGGGCGCCGCCCATGGCAACGCAGGAAAAACAGTCAACCTTGCCGCCAACGATATGCCTGAGCGAATGGCACGAGAGCGTGTAGAACGAAAGCAGCGTGATATTCGCGACCAGGACCAGCGAGCCGACGCCGATACCGAAGTGTTTGCCGTCTGGCGCGGCGAACCAGAATGCGCTGATCGCGTCGTACCACAGTATCACCAGAAAGATCAGAGCTACATAAAGGAAATAGCGATGCAGATTCTGCAGGATAAGAGGAAACTTGGTCTCGCCGCTGTAGCGGTGCGGATGCGATTCGCCCACGGCGCACGCCGGCGGATCAAGGAGGAAAGAGCGATAGACTGCTTTGCGATAGTAGTAACAGGTCGCGCGAAATCCGAGCGGCGCCCAGAGAATCAAGATCGCGGGCGATAGCGGCCACCAACGCGGCTTGATGAGCGGAGAGTAAAAAGGAGAAAGGTAGGGACCAAACTCATAGTAGCCGTTTTCGAAAGTTCGCCAGATGGCGTAAACGGTGAACGCGCTGAGCACAAGGGCAGCAGGAATCAGTTCAAGCCACCAGGTGTCACGTCGCGTTGTTTTCCCGAATCCTACCGCCGTACTCGATTGCGCCATGAAGCGTGTCTCCGTACCTGGAGTGTCTCCGCGGTTGTGCTATCGCGGAGCGACGAAGTACTGCTGTAATAAAAGACGCCGATAAGAATAGCTTACCTAGTAAGACTTGAAAAGAATTTAACTTCTTTCAGCCGCGAAGCGGCGGCATTTAGTAGCCCCGTGCGTTGGCGCGGGGTTGAAAAATCATCGGCCACTCCAGCTCCGAAGGTGCGACATCAACGATCGGCCAATCCAGTGCCGGCCCTCTCGGGCCTAGATGACCCTTTGCTGCCTTGTCCACGCCCTTACGGACGTGGCTATTCACTGTCTGCCCTTCGGGCCTTTGAGGGGGGTAGCGACTTGCGGTGATCTGGTCGATCCACGAACTCACACGAAATCACTCGAAACAAAGCCCGCGTTCGTGTCGTTTCGTGTGTGTTCGTGGATCGTCTAAGTTGTCAGTTTGAATGGACGCTGGTACGACAAAAAAATGCTTGTGAGGCGACCAGTCTCTTGCACCGCTCAGCGGTGCTGATCGTTTCTTGCCATGATCCGGTGGTCTACGCTTCGCTGCGACCACCGGCTACTTTCTGAGAGCCCTCCGGACTCAATGCCGGTCCTACTTACAATCCAAATCTCGTCCGATACTCGCCCGAGACCAGAAACGACTCAACCATGTCAGCACGCTTCACGCGAGCCAGCACCACGTTATCATCACGCAAATTCTCACCCGGCAGACTGGCATCGTTCATTTTCGTAAGCCAGAAATCGTAGCCACCGAAATTGTTGTCAGGTGGATCGTCAGCATCCCGGCGCAAGTACCCGAAGTACTGCATTAGAACAAACGCTGAGTTGTATTGAGCGTTGAAGACGCTATCACTTTCGATGACGCTCTTAAGCGCCGCGGCGCGTCCCAGGGTGTTGCCGGTACCGTAAGCGTTGATGGCAGCTTGACGCTCGCTGGTTGTTGGTATCACGCCTTCATTCGCGAACAGTGTATCGACATAGGTGAACACGTTAACGCCTTGAGGAAAGTTCGCAACGAATTCCGCTCGCGAGACAAACTCCTCGAGGAAAGCCTGACGGTTCGCATCCAGCAGCGCTTCCCAACCGGTGTTACCAACGATCAGCCCCTCCAGGACGCGACGTTGATCGCGCAGGAAGGTCAGATACCGGGGGTTTGATCGGACATTACCAAATCCAGCTTTATGGGCACGAATAACGAAGTAACCCGACTGTTGAAATTCTATCGACAGGAAAAAGGCAGCCGAAACATTCGTGCGCCGGTCGTTGATGCAGGCCGCGTTTGAACCGCAACTTGAGATTTGACCTTCCCAAAACAGTTGCCCGGGCCCGTCAGCATGGCGAGCGAGGAAGTCGTGGTAGTGCTGGCCTACAAAGACGTCGTTGAAGTCAATCGGGTTCAGTCCAGCCTCGATCGCATCGTCAACAATCACGACGCTCGCAGTTGACGGGTTGCCGAGCAGGGCCTGGCCGGTGCCGTTGGAGAGGGTAATTGTGAATGTCTCGTTGCCCTCAAGTTTGATGTCCTCGCCAATGAGAACGTCGAAAGACTTGCTCGATTCGTTCGCAGCGAAACGGAGAGTGCCCTGGGCGAACGTGTAGTCGGTGCGCTGAGATGCGTTGACGTTTGCGGTGATGTAATCAACAGTCGCCGGTCCAGACACGTCGCCGGTGCGGTTGACGGTGATCGTCCTGAAGGTCATGTTTTCCTGGACGTTGTAGGTGGCGGCGCTAAACGAGACGACTGATGGACCTGCGGCTTGGCCGACCTCCGATCGGTTAGACGCCGTAAGCGCGCACGCAAGTAAAAAGGCGGCTGCAAACAAAGTCCACCGGCAGATCCTGGCGCGATTGCGCATGGATACAATCTTAGCGTTCATGCGTAGTGATTCCCTCCTGGCACTCTGGGGAATTAACGGTTCGAGGTAAGCAGGGCAGGAGAATATTACGCCCTGGGACGGCAACTGGCAAAACGAAGGCACGGATCCACTCAAGCGCTTGTCTGGGAGCGCGGGCGTCCCGCCCCTAACACTCAAGCGATTTGCTGCGAGCGCGGGCGTCCGCCCGCAATGAGCGCGAAGCGCGAAGAAGGTCTTGAAATTCAGTAAGCCTGGCCCAATCCTTCTTCGTTTGCAGCACCACCTTCCCTGGCGCTTTCTTCGCGCTTCGCGCTCATTGCGGGCGGGACGCCCGCGCTCCCAACAAATCGCTGGAGTGTTGCGGGCGGGACGCCCGCGCTCCCAGCAAATCGCTGGAGTGATACTCATCGAGCGGTTGTCAATCGAGAATCCAACCGTTTGCGCGCTTCAGCCGCCTCAGGACTGCGCGGGTAGCGATGCACTAACTCCTGCCAGCCTTCGCCGTCATAGCGAAGCATCTTTTGCCGGGCGTCAAAGACGAAGGTGATTCCCTGACGGTTGTAGCGATCAAGACCGCTGTAGTTCAAGAAGTAGCTGTGGAGCGGCGCGCCTCCGGCGTCCATCTCCTTCTCATTCAGCCGGCGCATGGCCTCTCGAGAGAGACGACCGGCGGTATCTTCTGCGGCTTCAGAGTAAATTAACAGAACTTCCGGACGGAACGCCGAGCCTTTGAAATTGTCGAGAAAGATTCGCGCGCGCGCGATGCGATCGAAGTCTTCCGAGCCATTGATAAGACGCAGCAGACGAGCGTCGTCACCCGCGCGCGCCGGCGAGACCACTGCATCACGCTGAATCCAGCCACTGGTCCTGCTTGTGACCGTGACACGATAGAAGACTACGCCGTCTCTGCTGCGCTTCTCGCTCTTCACGGCGACGAACGCGCCACGCCCCAATCTTTTCATCAGTATCCCGGAAAGTTCGGGTGTGGCTCTCAGCGCTGACAGTCGCTCATCGACCACGATCGCAACGCGACCGCCGGCAGGTGGGCGTCTCCTGGCGAAGCTGTTGGCTGGGAGGACAACTAAAGAGAGGAAAAGAACTGCAGGTATAGACTTCCGCAACGAATGAATGTCCACGGTTAGGCCTCCTCGCGAGCTGAGGTTTACAGGGTGAGAGTTTTGCTGATGCGGTAGTTTGCTTAGCGGGAAGCGCGGCGGCGTGGTGTTGCACGAACTGAATTACGACTCAGAGTCGCAGTTGCCAGTATGGCGTCTGGGCGTGCGGCGATCAGTCGCTGCGCAGATTGGGCATGGTGAAAATGACAAATCGCTACCGCCAGTGCGTCAGCGGCATCGTGGGGTTCAGGGACGCTGGCGAGCGAAAGCAGTGTCTTGACCATTTGCTGTACCTGAAACTTTTCGGCGTTGCCGTGTCCAACCACAGTTTGCTTCACGAGTCTGGGTGAATACTCGTGAACCTCCAGCGCCGCACGTTCGGCGACCAGCATCGCCACCCCACGCACCTGGCCAAGTTTCAACGTGACCTTAACGTTCGTGGCCAGGAAGCCATCTTCAATTGCACAGGCATCGGGATTAAGGCGCTCAATGATTTCTTCCAGCGCGTTGGCAATTCGCAACAGCCGCGCCGGAAACCTCTGGGCGGTCGAAGCGCGAACAGTGCCGCATTCGACCAGGCGATAGTGGCGGCCATCATCTTCGATGACGCCCCACCCGGTCGTCTCACTACCCGGATCGATTCCCAGGATGCGCATATGAACTTAAGGTGAACAACTCCTCGCGAACGGTGGGCAGTATACTACATCGCAAATTACAGCCACGGACTTTCTTGGGATGGGCGCGAGCAAGTTCTTACCAGAAGCCTTGCATGGAAGGAAGTAGTCAGTAGTCAGTAGTCAGTAGTCAGTAGTCAGTAGTCAGTAGTCAGTAGTCAGTAGTCAGTAGTCAGTCTCACGAAATTGCCTATCGCGAGCTTCAGAAATACCTCTGTAAATTGAGTGCAGACTACTGACTACTGTCTACTGTCTACTGTCTACCGTCTACTTCACCTGGTCAATCGTGCAAGCCTTCGGCTTCTTATCCGGCCGCCAACGAAGAAACTTCGTACCGTGACGAAAGCGCCCGCCACTGAAATGATCATACTGAACTTCGACTACCAGCTTCGTTTTCAAGGGCTCCCACTCGCTCGTCTTCTTGGTGCTCCAGCGACTGGGTCCGCCGGGTTTGTTGCCGGTGAATCCCGGCGGCCCAATCAACGGTTCGAGTTTCCTGGTCAGCTCTTTCTTTTCGGCTTCATTGAAGCTGGAAGTGTATCCGAGGTGATGCAGCAGGCCAGCCTTGTCATATAAGCCAAGCAGCAATGAGCCAACAACTTTCCCCTTGGTCGCATACCTGAATCCGCCTACCACACAATCGGCGGTGCGCATCCGCTTCACCTTCTGCATGCCATCGCGCTCGCCGGAGCGGTAAGGAAGATCCAACCGCTTGGCGATCACACCGTCGAGTTTAATCCCGGTGCTCGCCAGCCACTGGCGCGCGATCTTGATGTTATCCGTCGTCGGTGACGGCTCTATGGTCTGATTTTTCGCCAGGTGCTTCTTCGCGAAGCTCTCGAGTTTCTGGCGGCGCTTGCTTAGGGGTGCGTCATAGATCGGCTTCCCTGCTTCATCAACCAGTAAATCGAAAACGATGAACTGCGCGGGTGTTGACTGCGACAGCTTGGTAACCCGGCTGGCTGCGGGATGAATTCGTTGCAGCAGATCGTCAAACGAGAGTCCGCCCTTAACCGGGATTACCAATTCGCCGTCCAGCACAAACTTCGAGGCTTTTAGTTTTAGAAGCGCGGCGACGATTTCCGGAAAATAGCGCCCTAGTGCTTGGCCCGACTTCGATTGCAGCTCAACATTTTCGCCATCGCGAAAAGCCAGGCAGCGAAAGCCGTCCCACTTCGGTTCGTACTGCCATTCATCTCCAGTGGGAATCTCGCTGACCAGGAGAGCGTCCATTGGCGGATAGGGCGGTTTGATCGGCAGCGTCATGATGCGGGTTACGGTAACACGAGGGGCCAGTCCAAAGTCCAATGTCGAAAGTCCAAAGTCCGATAATGAAGAGAGAGCTTATTTTGGACTTTGGACTTTGGACTTTGGACTTTGGACTGACTACGCCTCATAACTTAAGGAAGTTACATAGCAGTCGTTTCCCCTCCGAGGTCAGAATTGACTCCGGATGGAATTGGACGCCTTCGACCTTTTTCTCACGATGGCGCAGTCCCATGATCACGCCGTCGCTGGTCTGCGCGGAAATTTCAAGACACGCCGGCAGGCTTTCACGTTCGACAATCAACGAGTGATAACGCCCGGCCTTAAAGGGCGAATCAAGATCTTTGAAGATCGACTTGCCGTCATGCCTAATTTCAGAAGCCTTGCCATGCACCACAGTCGACGCGCGCACTACACGTCCGCCAAAAACCTGGCCAATGGCCTGGTGACCCAGACAAACTCCCAGGATCGGAACGCGCCCTGCGAAGCGGCTGATCAATTCCAGAGATATTCCCGCATCGACCGGACGTCCAGGTCCCGGTGAGATCAAAACGTGCTCCGGAAGATTTGAGTCGATCTCCTCCAGCGTAATCTCGTCGTTGCGCCGCACTACGACCTCCTCACCAAGCTCGCCCAGGTATTGAACGAGGTTGTAAGTGAACGAATCGTAGTTATCGATTACCAGGATCATGATTAGTGGCCGCGGATTCACGCGAATGAACGCGGATCCGAAAAGACATTTAGATCTAATAGCGAAAAGGCCTGGGGCTTCTTAATCTCTCTCTTTTCTAATCCGTGTTTTGATCTGATCTGCGTTCATCCGTGAAAATCCGCGGCTAAAATCTCCGCTTCGGCGATCTCAATCGCGCGCAATAGCGCCCGCGCTTTGTGAACCGTCTCCTCATATTCGCGTTCGGGCACCGAGTCAGCGACAATTCCGGCGCCCGCCTGCACCGAAGCCTCGCCATTCCTCATAACAATAGTGCGAATTGCTATGCACGAATCGAGATTGTCGCCGTAGTCCAGATAGAGCACCGCCCCCGCATAGACGCCACGGGCGTCTGGCTCCAGCTCGCGGATTATTTCCATCGCGCGGACTTTCGGCGCTCCAGTTACAGTGCCCGCAGGAAAGCACGCTGCCAGCGCGTCGAAACGATCACAGCCCTCGCGCAGGCTCGCACTCAAACTCGAAACCAGATGCTGTACTTTCGAGTAGCGCTCAACTGACATCAGCTCTTCAACCTTCACTGAACCAAACTGCGCCACCCGCCCAAGGTCGTTGCGGCCGAGGTCGACAAGCATCATATGTTCGGCTACTTCCTTTTCGTCGGCGCGCATCTCTTCGGCAAGCAGGTTGTCTTCCGTCTCAGTCGCACCTCGCGGCCGCGTACCGGCAATGGGCCGGTAGTCCAAATGCTCGCCGCGACAGCGCACCAGCATTTCCGGAGAGGCGCCGATGATTGATTCGTCTCCAATCTTCAACAGATAGGTATACGGCGCTGGATTGCTACGTCGCAGCGCGCGATAAATCGGAACGGCCTCAACCTTCACGTCCCGTGTGAATCGCTGCGAAAGAACTGCCTGATAGCAATCGCCCGCGAAGATATGCTCCTTCACCTGCCGCACGGCTTCGTGAAAGTGATCTTTAGTCCAGTTCGAACGAACAGGATTTTTTTTGGAGTCAGCCGGTTCAGGCACCTGGCGCCGGTTCGGCTCATTCAAGTCAGTGGGATTTAATAGCGGTAGTGGCGGGATTCTCAGGAGTTGCTCGATTCGCTCGGTTTCCTGCACCGCAAAGTCATAGAGTTCTCGCAAACGGCTTTCGTTCCCGCCGGCCTCGCTCGTGAAAACCACCGAGACTATTCTCATTTGCTCCTGAACGCGATCAAAAACCACGAGCGTCCGGTAAAACATCAAGACTGCATCATCGCTTCGAGAACTGACTGGCGATGCAGTGTTGGCGTAGCTGTCGTCCAGCTTGTTCAGGGCAGGTTCAAACCATTTTGCCGCTTGATAGCCCAAGTAACCCACGGCGCCGCCCGCAAGTGGGCCCAGATCAGCGCGGCTCGCAAGTTTGTTGTCGCTAAAGTGTCGCCTGAGAAACTCACTCAGGCGTTCGTCGAGCTCCTCAGTCTCGCCGTCTCTCTCTATGGTTGTGCTGTCGCCTTCTCCGCGGACGATCATGTAGGGGTTTGCGCCGAGGAAAGAATATTTTGCAACTCGCTCGCCTCCCTCAACGGATTCAAGCAGAAAGGC
Source organism: Pyrinomonadaceae bacterium (assembly GCA_050747225.1). Taxonomy (GTDB): domain Bacteria; phylum Acidobacteriota; class Blastocatellia; order Pyrinomonadales; family Pyrinomonadaceae; genus PSRF01. Next base: position 752 of record JBOGOP010000124.1, on the reverse strand, counting down.
GTAACCCGCGTTGCCTGCGACACTCACAAACGCATCAACCGGGTTCAACTCTCCCGACGAGACAGTTTGCGCCACCGCGACGATATTGCCCCGTTTGGCGTCCTGCTTAAACTCTTCGAAGGTCGCAGGCTGAAGTTGAGAATGTGGCTCCACTTAGAAAAAGTCGCTCCGCTTAGGCTAATGGATTTGTTTTGATTTCATAAAGTACTGCGACGCGTAGCGTCGAGCTGAGTTTAGCCCGGCTTTTCAAAGCCGGGGAAAGGTGAACCGAATTCTCCCGCGTCACGTAGTGACGCCTGAAACTACTCAACCATCGCTACGCGACGATGCCTGGCACGCCATCAAACCCGGCGTTAAAACGCCGGGCTAAACTCATGCCGGCACTACGCGCCGAAGCCCTAACTACCACGCAACCAGAAACTCATGCAGCGAGTCGTACATCGTCTCAAACGAATCTGCGCAGAACAAGACCGGCTGGAAATGTGTCGGGTCATACTCATGCCGCGACGCTGCCTCCAAGTCCAGCGGGCGCAGTTCGGCGTTATGCATCGCCTCCAGCTCGCCCGCGGACGACAATAGCCCGGTGCCGTATGCTTTGAGAGAGCCATTCTCTCGCAATACCCCAAACTCGATCGTAAACCAGTAAACGCGCGACAGCCGGTTCAAAGCATCCAAAGATGAGGTACGCTTCACCGCTTTACCAAACAAGCGATTGAGTTCAGCGAGGCGCGTGCTCGCGAGCGTCACAGCGT
>JBOGOP010000123.1:0-15054 GCA_050747225.1 Pyrinomonadaceae bacterium | reverse complement strand
CAGTTGAGTCTTGTCACACCCTCCCCACTAACTGGGGAGTTGAATAAGCCGCCAGACGAAATAGCAAGAACAGTCAACGCATAGCAATAACGGGAAAGACGCAATCAACAGCAACCTTTAGACTCAAATTCATACTACGACCAGAGAGTTATGGAGGTGTGAAGTGAGTAAAAAGAAATTCCTGCTAGCGCTGTTGTTCTTGCTTTCGTCTGTTGCCGTAACTGCCGCACAGACCCGCACAGATAATCCATCCGCGGCTATCGAACGCGGCAATAGACGCTTTGCTAAAGAGGACTATGAAGCGGCTCTCCGAGAATACCGGAGCGTGCCGTCTAGCGCCGGCGAGACCTACGCCCAGGCCCTTTACAACATCGGCATCAGCTACTACGAACTTTGGCGCACTGACGAGGCGACCGATTTCTACCGCCGCGCCATCGTAGCGCGGCACGGTCACTATCCGCGCGCGTCTTATGCGCTCGGCGTTGCGTTTGAAGATCAAAAGCAGTTGGCCGAAGCTAAAGAGGCTTACCAGCAAGCGATAGTCGAGTCGAGCGGTGAATATGCCGCCGCCCACTACCGGCTGGGATTGCTGATCGCCGGAGAGGGTGAATACCAGGCGGCCGCGGAGTCCTTTAGAAAAGCACTAAAGCATCCGGGGCTTCATGTGCCGGCCAGCCACAACAACCTCGGGGTAATGCTGGCGCGTCTTGGCAGCTTGAAGGACGCGCAACATGAGTTCGAAATCGCCCTGGGTCAGACCGGCGGCGGCTTTGACGATGCTGCTTACAACCTCAAACTGTGCCGTTCTCTGTTGACCGCGGCCGCTCCGAAACAGGCGGCATTCAGAGTCTCAGAAGTTATCGCAGCGCAAACTAGATAATCGCCGGAGGAAAACTTTATGGATACAAAGCCACAGGACGCTCTCGCTATTCTCAAGCTCTATGAACTCAGAAGCGAAGCTCTAATGCGCGCCGCACGGGCGTGGTTCTTTACCGAGTTCAACCCACAGAGCGGCAAGGAGATTGTTGCGCTGTTACAGAGCGGTGAAAAGCAGAGCGCCTATTACCGGATGGTTGCCTCGCACTGGGAGGTCGCTGCGGCGCTCGTTACCAATGGCGGCATCGATGAAAACATGTTTCTCGCGGCGAATACGGAACACCTGGTAGTGTTCGCAAAGTTGCAACCGTTCGTCGCCGAAATCAGGGAGACTATCGGCGAGCCGGACTATCTGACCAATTTAGAGCAACTGGTAATGCGCGCGCCGAATGTCGAGAAGAAGCTGGAGAACCGGCGGAGATTGATCGGACGTTGGGCAGCGGCGACGAGTTAAGCCTAAACAAGACTGATCGAGACTCTCACCGGCCCGGACGCACTAGCCTGGTTGAGCCGTCGGCGAACCTCACGATCTGAGTACCATCGGCTGCACGAAAGAATTTGGGAGCTCTACTGGAAGGCGCTGCATTCGAGGAGGCGTATCTGGTTGAACCGTCAGAAAACTTCACGCTCTGGGCGCCATCTGCCGCGCGAAAGAATTGTGGCGACGCAGTGGTCAAAGCTGCACTTGACGAACTGTAACCGCGAACCCGCGATTCGGGAGAAGGCGTCGGAGCGTTGTCGCGCAAATCGGGTTTCGGAAATCTTATGCTGGGTGCGCCGACACGCTGCGGGGTATTGCGCGAGGGGCTGCGGCGTGCGTCTTGTCCGCGACCAGAAGGACTCGAAGGATCTACTGCGGCCGGTTTTTCCTCTGCTTGAGAACCAATAATTGGAACGCCGGCGTTCTTTTCAGCCGCTCGATCCTTATTGTTATCCGCGGCTTTGCTTACTGACGTGGCAGGGGAACCGCCAACATTGTCTGACGTCCGAACGCGCTCAGACTTGCGCACGGTTGCCGACTGCCGTAAAGCAGCAGCAGTGTCGTTAACAGGAGTTGCCGTGGTCACTTGATTAGCAGCGGGAAACCACCGTTGCACGGCGTAGATAATTCCCGCGGCCAGCGTGACGACGATCGCCAGTGCTGCTGTCACGCCCGCAGGTCCAAATCGTTTTGCTGATCCCACCAATGCCATACTCACAACCGGAGCTGCTGAAGAACGCATGGAAGTGATCTCACTGATGTGTATCGTCTCGCCGGCAGTCGCGCGCGCGGAGTTGCCCGGCGCCTCGGGTTGAATCTTCCCTTCTCTTGTGCGGCCCATGCGCCGCAGTGCTTCACGAAACTCGTTTGCGTTTGCGTAGCGCTCTTCGGGTTTCTGCGCCATCGCCTTGTTCAGGATTGCTGCGATCTGAGGGCCTACTGCTTCATGAATCTGATCGGCAGGCCGCAACGGATCCGCACCACCGTTTACGACGGCTGCGGCGCGCACCATCGCGTCCGGCGGCTTAATCCCGGTCAGTAAATGGTAGAGCGTGGCCCCGAGCGCATAGATGTCGCTGCGCGGATCGGTGCGCTGATCCTGGATCTGTTCAAGCGGTGCGTAATGGCGCGTGTAGCCGTAGAAGGCTTGCGAAGCAGTCACGGATTGATCCGATGCCTGTGCTTTAGCAAGGCCAAAATCGAGCAGTGCGATCTGGCCGGTAGCGGTCAACTTCAAATTGTGCGGTTTGATATCACGATGAATCACTTGACGATCGCGCGAGTGTAAATAGATCAGCGCATCAAGCAACTGGTCCGCCCAGGCGATCACCTGATCCCGCGGAAATGGTCCCGGCTGCTGCGCAATGATTTTTGCCAGGTCGACACCACCAATAAACTGCATCACCAGAAAAGCGCGATTGCCTTCAACGAAATGATCGCTGACTCGCGGCAGCGCTGGATGCTGCATGCCCGCGAGCAGGCGAGCTTCACGCTCGAACTGCTTGCGCATGGATTCTTCCGACGAAAGTGTTTCTTTGAGAGCGACGGTTATTTCGAGTCGCTGATCGAGGGCTTCGTAAACCGCACCCATGCCGCCGCGACCGAGTTGGCGAACAATGCGATAGCGATTTTGCAGCAGTGTGTCCGCGGCCAGCGGAGCGTTAGGGGCGTCGGGGTTGAAATCGTGAGACAAGATTTTGCTCCATTTGAAAGACGAGAAAACTGAAATTACTTTTCAGTTCCCCGGAAATCAGAAGTGAAAAAGAACCAACTTGTTGGGGCGAGTAAGAAGACTAAACTGATGTACTAATTGAGGATTTACTGGGGCAGTGGCTGTTGGGGTCGGTCGTGTTGATAACCAACCTTCGCCTTGTGAAGTATATGCCAGTCAGCGACAGGCGCACAAGAATAATGGCATTGGGTTTTGGACGAATTTATTCTTTCAACTCACGGATTCAACCAAAACGGTGCCGCGCTCAGATTTCTGCCGAGGCAAACCGCCTCAGAAAAGCAGACGGCTTGAAGCGTCCAGAAAGGGCGGCGCGCTCGCCTAAAGCGCCAAGGGCGCGGAATGTAAGAGCCTGGGGCAACGCCCCAGGTACTTCATTCGCCGGTGAGTGCGGCGCGGGCGTGATCGCGATCATCGTCAGGCACGCTGCGCGTTTCGGCGCCCACGTCGACCGATGCTTCATCAGGTTGTCGTCGCGGTTTAGTAAGTCTTTCAGTCAGCCTGCCACGAATTCCGGCCGTCGCGCTTGCCAGGCGACGCCAGCGCGCGGTGTGACTCCAGTCGTCCAGCAATGAATACGCTACCGGCGTAGCGATCAAAGTGAGCATTAACGAAAGCATTTGTCCGCCGATAACCACCACCGCGATTGAGCGCCTTTCCTCGGCGCCCGGCCCGGTGCCCGACGCCAGCGGCAACATGGCGGCGATCAATGCCAACGTCGTCATCAAAATTGGCCGCAGGCGGTCGCGATTACCCTGCATGATCGCTTCGTAGCGTTCCACACCGCGCGAACGGAGACTATTCATGTGATCGATCTGAAGGATGGCGTTCTTCTTCACCACGCCAAACAAGACGAGAATGCCCAGCGCGGAATAGAGGTTAAGCGTATCGCCTGTGATCCAAAGCGAAAGTAGGGCAAATGGAATCGAAATCGGCAGACTCAGCAAAATAGTCACCGGGTGAATGGTGCTTTCGAATTGTGAGGCCAGAATCATGTACATGAAAATAATCGATAGGATGAAAGCCCAAATGAATTCCGTAAAGGTGCGCTCCAACTCGCGCGCGCGTCCGGAGACAGTGGTGGTGTAAGCGGCGGGGAGATTCATCTTCGTCACCTCCCCGCGCAGAACTTCAATGCGATCCGCCAGCGCAAACCCGGGCGCCACTGAGGCGCGGATCGAAACCAGCCGTTCGCGATTAAGCCGATCGATTCGCGAAGGACTCGTATCGCGTTTTATATTCACCAAGTTATCAAGCCGCACCAATCCACCTTTTGACGAGGGCACGTAAAGGCGCTGGATCGTACCCACGTCGCTGCGGTCCTTCTCGTCGAGGCGCAATTGAACGTCGTAATCTTCATTAATCGACTCATCGCGATAGCGAGAGGCCCGTTCTTCGCCGCCCACCATCAACCGCAGCGCTGTTGCGATGTCGGTACTGTCGACGCCAAGATCAGCCGCCCGCGCGCGATCAATTTCTACTCGCAGCTCCGGCTTGTTGAGCTTGAGCGACGTGTCGGCATCGACAATTCCACCGAGCGTTTGCGAACGTTTCAGTAGCTCGTCGGCATAGCCGGCCAGCGCCACGATGTCGGGGCCCCGCAAATTGAAATCAATGTCAAAACGTCCACCGGCGCCAAAATTAAACGAAGGGGCATTGCGCACACCAACGCGCATCGGGGAATACTTCTGCAAACGGCGGCGCACCTCGAGCATCACGTCCTGTTGCGAGTAGTTTCCCCTAAAGGCGTTGAGAGGGTTGCCGTTCTTTGTTTCCGTCCAGAGCCGTCCCAGAGAAAAAGTACGGTCCTCATGCGGCGCGATGCGAACGTAGGCGCCGCCCTGGTTTACGCCGCCGAGAAATGATCCGCCCGCGCTGGACAACACCAAACGCACGCCGGGAGTTGAAAGCACGTCCTTCTCAATCGCCGCCATCGTTTCGTTCATGACGGCGAGGTTGGTGCCTTCGGGGCCATTGACGTTGATCTCAAACTCCGCCTCATCGACGTTCGTCGGAATAAACTCCTGCCTCACGGAGCGATAAAGCGGAATACTGGACAAAACGACAACGATCGCGATGACCATGACGGCGAGGCGATGTTGCATCGCAAACGTGAGCATCGTCGTATAGACCTTATCGATCCAGCGATAAAACCCACCGCGCGAGCGGGCTGAATTATGTCCACCGCCAGAGTTGGCGTCTTTCACACGAATGAACCGCGAGCTCATCATCGGCGTCAAGGTAAACGACACGAGCAGACTCACAAGGATTGCAACCGCTGCCGTGATGCCGAATTGATAAAGAAAGCGTCCCGAAATAGACGACATGAAGGAAACGGGCAGGAAGATAACAACTAGCGACAGCGTCGTCGCCAACACGGCCAAGCCGATGTCCCTGGTTGCTTCTCTGGCTGCTTCGCGAGGCTCGATCCGTTTCTCTTCGATGAACCGAAAGATGTTTTCCAGCACAACGATAGCGTCGTCGATAACCACGCCGACCATCAGCACCAGCGCCAGCATCGTCACACTATTCAGCGTAAAGTTCAGGGCGCGCATCATGCCGAAAGTGGAGATCAATGAACACGGAATTGCGACCGCTGCGATTAACGTGGAACGCCAGGAACGCATGAACAGCAGGACTACGAGACTCGCCAGTATGCTACCCAGGATCAGGTGCTTCTGGATTTCATGCAGCGCTGCTTCAATGTAGCGAGACTGGTCGCGAATCACTTCCATCTTCACATCGTTCGGCAGTTGACCGGCAACTCGCGGCAGCTCCTGCTTGATTCCGTTGATAACGTCGATGGTGTTGGCGCCGGACTGACGCCGAATCTCGAGCGTCACCGTCGGCACGCCGTTAAGTCGAGCCAGCGATCTTTGTTCCTTTGTTCCGTCTTCCACACGGCCAACGTCGCGCAAGCGAATCGGCGAACCATTGACCGTGGCAATCACGAGATCCTCAAAAGCGTGCGGATCCGTGTAACGCCCAAGCGTCCGCAACACCAACTCTTCACGACCCGTGTTGACGTTTCCGCCTGGGACGTCCGCGTTCTGGCGCGTCAATGCCGAGCGAACCGCGGTTACCGGAATCTGATAAGCGGCCAGCCGTTCTGCGTCGATCCAGATGTTAATCGCGCGATCCAACCCGCCCACGACGCGCACTTCACCGACTCCGCTGACGCGCTCGAGTTGAACGCGAACAGTCTTGTCGGCGAGCTCGGTTAACTCCCGCAGCGAGCGATCAGCCGAAAGCGATATTGTTACGACCGGAGTACTGTCGTTATCAAACTTCTGGATGACTGGCGGCGTGGCATCGTCAGGCAGATTGCGTCCGAGACTATTGACGCGGTCGCGAACATCCTGAGCAGCGGATTCAAGATTGCGATCGAGTTTGAAGGTAGCGATGACGATCGAGGTGCCTTGACCAGAAATCGAGCGGAGTTCGTCGATGCCGTCAACGGTGTTAACTACTTCTTCGATTCGCTGCGTAACGAGGGATTCAACTTCCTGCGGCGAAGCGCCCGGCAGGTTTGTGCGCACGCTGACGGTGGGCAGGTCAACGGACGGAAAGCGATCGACTCCGAGACGGAAAAAACTGGCCGCGCCGACAACCACCAACGACAAGACGATCATTGTCGCGAAGACCGGGCGGCGAATACAGATTTCGGCTAGTTTTTGCATGAAAAGACGAACTTTGTACTTAGAACTTTGGACTTTGGTCTTTGGTCTTTGGTCTTTCAGGAATCGATTGACCTGCCTCGACGAAAAGCCAAACTACAAAACTCAAAGTTCAAAGCTCAAAAACCAAAGACCAAAGTCCAAAGACCCAAGAAATTCATTGAACCACTTCGACGGCCATTCCCGACTGCAGGTTGCCGGGATCGACTATCACCTGATCGCCGACGTTCAGGCCCGCGAGTATCTCCGTCCACTCCCCGCTGCGCCTGCCGGTCGTGATTGGTTTCTCCAGGGCCTTGCCGTTTTGTATCACGATCACTTTTTCGATACCGGCAAACGTGACGATGGCGTTGTTTGGAACCGTCACCGCCATTTTCGCATCGTTGGTAACGATTTCCGCCTTAGCAAAGGACCCGGGACGCAGGTTGCCGTCGTTTTGCACGTCTGCCTCCACCAGCAACATGCGATTTTCCTGAGTTATCACTGGACTCAGCCGCCTTATCTGACCGACGTACACTCGCGCATCGCCGTCGACGCTGACCCGCACGTTCTGCCCATAGCGCACCGTCGCTGCGTCGCGCTCAGGAACCTGGGCCTGCAACCGGAGAGGGTTCATACGAACTATGTCCACGACCGGCGCGCCAGCTGCCAAATATTCCCCAACGCTCGCGCGCTTCAGCTGCACAATTCCGTCGATTGGGGCGTGCACCGTAGTGTCCGTTAATTGTTGCCGCGCAAGCGCGAGTTCCGAACGCCGCTGCGCTAGCACCGCCTGACGATTTCTGATCTCTTCCAGAGCGTCCTGATAACGACTTTGCGCAACCTTGAACGTCGCATCGGCACTATCGAAATCAGCCTTCGCTACAACTCCCTGCTCTACCAGTCGGACCGCGCGATCACGACTGAGACGAGCTTCATCGAGTTGCGCCTTCGCTTGTCTCACTGTTCCGGTCTGTTCGGCGTTGATCTTATCGTCCGTGCCGTCTGGCGAAAGCCCGAGACGCGCGCGCGCCTGGCCCAAAGCCGCCTCTGACTGTTGCACGCGAAGCTTGTAATCGTTTGGTTCGAGCTGTCCAATGACCTGTCCGCGTCGAACCACGCTGCCAAGATCAACTGAAATCGAATTCAGTCTACCGGCGACTTTCACGCTGGCGGTGGACTGATCGAAAGCGGCCAGGGTGCCGTTGGCGGTTACTGTTTCGCCGAAGGGAGTCTCTTCAACTCGCGCAATTTTTACGTGTCGCGCCGATTCATTTTCGCCCGGCCGGGCCTGTTGTGCTGAACCCTGGTAGCCGCTCCTGCACGCGCCGAAAACAGATAAGAGAGCGCAAAATAATAGTCCGGCGATAGACCGGATAACCTTTGGCGGGGGGACGGACTGAGTGCGGGTTTCCAACATGTTTCAGATTCAGCATCTTAACCCAAGCACCAACGTCCGGGGTAGCAGCGACCACAATAATTAGCCGCGGGTTTACGCAGATAAACGCGGATCGAAGCAAACAAATAATCGATAGAGGGTAAGAACGAAGGCTTGATCAGAGGTTCCTGAAGTTTATCGAACCTTGCTAAAAGCTCTTGCGAAACAGGTAAGACATCTTGATAAAGAAAGTTCGCCCGTTGCGGCGGAAGCCTGGCTCAAGCGCGCCTGAGAATGGATTAAAGCCGCGGCGATTGAGATCGTCGTTGTAACCCACATAGAGGGCGGTACCCGGATTTGGCGTGTAGCCAAGCAGAAACTGGCCCTTGACGTTTGAGGCTATCGAATCAAAATCAACACGCCCCCGCGCAAACAGGAAGCGACTAAACTGATAGGTGCTGCGCAACGAGACGATGTTCTCATCAAACGCTACCAACCCGGTGTCATAGCGCTTCAATCTCTCCTTGGTGAAATTAAGCGTGGCGCTAAGGGCGGCGGTGGGCTGGAAAGTTATTCCGCCATCAAAATGCCAGAAGTCTCCCGGCCCCGGATCCTGGGGCGCTTTGCAAACTGGCGGCAACACTCTTGGCGGCTCTCCCTCGGGCGCAGGGTCACAGAGGTGCGCTGCCGTGGCGTTGGCGGCTGCCAGCGCAGTAGGACTTACACGCGGAAACCTCGGGCCGGCGCCGAAGTCAAAATCAAAATCTCCCCGGCGTCGGTTCACGAAAAAATTGAAGTTGTATTTTTTGCTGGGTGAAGAACCAGCAAACATGTAAATCCCGTGATTAGATGAGGAACGCTCGTTGTCATCACCCGCAAAGGTGCAGGTGTTATTGACTACGCAATTTGAACCGGGCTGTCGTTTTGCTCCAAACTCGCTTTCAAACACACGCTCATAGCCCTTGTCGATACCGACGCCAAGAAAAGTCTCCTTCTTGAAAGTAAACTGCATCTGAGTTTCGTTGTTTAAGTTTTGCGAGCGTCCCTGCCAATCGAAGCTTGCCGAGAAGTCTGTATACACGCGCCACGAAATCAAGCGCGCCTTTGGTTTCGGTTCAGAGTTGTAGCGAATGAACCAATTTGGATTGTTCGTATTATTGCGGCGGTTAAACCCGACGTCGGCCTGATAATAGCGGGTGCGTCCGACCATGGAAAACTCGTGACCAAAATGCCGGCCATCGTTGTTGTAATCCATCGCGTAGATGAAGCCGTTTTCCTTACGGTCGAGCGTCTGTCCCTGTTCGGGAAAGAAGAACTGATGGCGCGAACGCGTGCCCAACACTTGCCAACTAAAGGTCGTTAACTTATCAATTCGGAAACGTCCATCGAAGCCACCCACCACATTGTTCTCATCAACAAAACGCCTGAAGGTCCCGAGAAATCCGATGAACGAATCTGCTTTGCCAACATCTCGCTTCAGGCGAAGTATGCCCACACTTGCATTCTTGTCGAGGAACCTTGGGTCAGCGGTTGGACGCTCGTCTTCGCCGAAGTTTCCAGGATTGTTGTCAGAAGCCAACAGCAAGCCAAAGGTGTTGCGCCCAACCTTGCCGGTTAGTTTCGCCGCATAGTCAGGATCGGCGATGGTGCGCGTGTGAACGGCGGCAATCTGAGTCCGAAAGATGTCGATTCCTTCCAGAAAGAATGGCCGCTTCTCTTCGAAGAAGATCGGGAAGCGCTGATTGGCGGTGACCACCAACTGGTCCGACTCGACCTGGGCGAAGTCTGGGTTAACCGCGAAGTCGAGCGTGATTTGCGGCGTCACGCTATACTTTCCAGTCAAGCCTAAATCGAATTTGATCGGTTCATTTTCAAACCTGCCGCCCTGCGCGAGCTGCGCGACGGTTATCGGAGCCTTGCGCCTGCCGGTCTCAGATAACGTCAGGCTGGGAATTAATTCCAAAGTGCGCTCGGTGGAAATGCCTTCCAGCCCGGTGATGTGGCCTGCCTGACTCAGCAGACCTGACTGGTCTTTTGTTATCGGCATCCAGGAATCTGTTTCGCCATTTGCATGTTTGACCATTCTCAGGATGTGCAGGCCCCACAGTTTGTCTTTGCCCGCTTCATAGCGAAGTGACTTAAACGGAATTGCGACCTCGACGACATAACCATCGGACGTCACCATTCCCTTCGACTCCATTACGATATCGACGCTGAAGTCGTCGTTAGCGCCTTCGGTAAGAAATCCGTCTTGCTGAATCCCAAGTGGATTGAAAAACAGTTCGTACGACCGCCGCTTATCGTTAAAGGTGTCGAGCAACAGCCCGACAACATCATCGTCGAAGATGTTGTCGCGCTTAGCGACGTTCGCGCGGATTTTGGACACGTCGTCGTAGGCATGAAAGGCAAAGTAGATAAAACGCGAATCATATCCGGCCAGTACTTCGGTGCGCGCCGACGCCGGAGACGAGTCGCTGGGCCGCCACTGGTAAAAATCCTTGAAGACGGCCGCCGAAGCCCACACTTCGTCGTCAAGCTTGCCATCGATTACAGGCGGCTTTGCGAACAGACTGATCTTCACTGGCTGGGCCTTTTCCGGCGGCAGCGTGGGGGAAGACTTTCCTGAACTCGGTTTCGCAGAAGACGGCGTGTGCGTCGGCTCGGGTGAAGTTGAAGTTGCGGGGGGGTTAGTGTCCTTCTTTTCGTCAGTTGAGGCGGCTGAGGGCGTTGCAGAAGTTAAGGCGCTGGACTGTGCCCACGACGGAAACACACAGAGTAGGACTACAGCGATGGCAAGTACGAGGCGTTTCATGATTGTGGAGAGTCTCCCCGAGTCGTCTCAAACTGTTACGTTGATAATGACGTTACGGGGAGCGCAGGTGTTAACCCCTTGGTTTGAAAATGGTGTAAACGCAAACCGTTAGTTTGCGATTACAGGGGAAAGCAAATCACCCGCTTAACGCAAACTAGCGGTTTGCGTCACATCAGCCGCGGTCGCTACCAGCCCATCGCTGGTTTGTTGTAGTCTGAATCCGGAACGCGCTCGACAATTGAAAAAGCATTGTTAGAACACTCCGCGTCGGCAATGGATTTAACGCTCCTGTTTGACGAAAGTTGCAGAAATCTTCTTCCATGTTTTTGGAGTAATTCCGGGATTTTGGAGTCGGCGATTTGATCTCAGAACAAACTACTATGACCGAGGCGCTACGCCACAGTCCGTTCATGCGCGCGTGCCGTCGCGAGGCTGTTCCTTACACACCGATCTGGCTGATGCGTCAGGCGGGCCGCTACATGAAGGACTATCGCGAGGTGCGCGCGCGCATGAGTTTTCTCGAGTTGTGCAAGACACCGGCGCTTGCTGCTGAGGTTACTGTAACCGCCGCCGAACGACTGGGAGCGGATGCGGCGATTATCTTTGCCGACATTCTCTTGATCATCGAACCAATGGGCCTGCAACTTGAATTCAGCAAGGGCGAAGGACCCGTGATCCACAATCCGGTACGCGCAACCGCAGACGTCGATCGCCTGCGTGAAGTCGACGATGTGGCGGCGTTAAGTTTTGTCTTCGAGGCGATTCGTGAAACACGCAACGCTTTGCGCCGCGACCTGCCGCTGATCGGATTCGCGGGCGCTCCTTTCACGCTTGCGTCTTACATTGTTGAAGGTGGAGCCTCAAAAAACTATGTGCACACGAAATCGCTGATGTACAACGACAGCGGGGCCTGGCACGCGATGATGTCCTTGATTTCTCGCGCGCTCGTCAAGTATCTCAACGCGCAGGTTGCCGCGGGCGCGCAGGCGGTGCAGCTGTTTGATTCCTGGGTTGGCGCGCTCAGTCCTGACGACTATCGTGAATACGTCTTGCCACATACGCGCAACGTGATCGGAGGAGTGAATCCGGGAACGCCGGTCATTCATTTCGGTACCGGCACCGCTACTCTATTGGAATTGATGCGCGAAGCCGGAGGCGACGTTATTGGCCTCGACTGGCGGGTACGTTTAGACCAAGGCTGGGAACGAATCGGCCACGACAAGGGAGTGATGGGCAACCTCGATCCAGTTACACTCTTTGCCAACCGGGAACATCTTCGCTCGCAGGCGAAGCTGATCCTCGATCAAGCCGGTGGCCGGCCAGGACACATTTTCAATCTAGGACACGGCATCCTCCCCGAAACTCCAGTCGACAATGTTATCGCATTGGTTGAAATGGTTCATGAGATCAGTCACGAGTCTGCAGTCTAAAGTCTGGGAGTCGCAAAGATAGACACGCCCTAAATGATTACTTCAACCCAGACAATAGACTCCAGACTCCAGACTCCAGACTCGCGTTACGACGCAATTTTGGTTGTCTCCTTCGGCGGACCGGAGGGAATGGACGACGTAATGCCATTCCTGGAAAACGTGCTGCGCGGCCGCAACGTTCCACACGAACGGATGCTCGAAGTTGCAAGACACTACGAATTGTTTGGCGGCCTCAGTCCTATCAACGGGCAGAATCGCAAGCTCATTGCCACATTGCAGCAGGAATTGGAAACGAAAGGGCCGCGGCTCCCGATCTATTTCGGCAATCGCAACTGGCATCCATTACTTAAAGATACGTTAGCCAAAATGCGCGACGATGGAGTTAAGCAGGCGCTTGCCTTCGTCACGTCGGCCTACAGTTCCTATTCAAGTTGCCGTCAGTATCTCGAAGACATCGAACGCGCGCGCGCCCTGGTCGGTGAGGACGCTCCTCGGGTCGAAAAGCTGCGCGCTTTCTACAATCATCCTGGCTTCATCGAAGCAAATGTGGCTAATGTGCGGTCCGCGCTCAACCAAATTCCTGAGGCGAGACGCGCTGCAGCGCAACTTGTTTTCACCGCGCACAGTATTCCTGAATCGATGGCGCAGAATTGCGACTACGAGGCGCAGCTTAAGGAGACAAGTCAGATCGTCGCGGCCGCCGTGGGCAGTGACAATTGGCGGCTTGTGTTTCAGAGTCGCAGTGGATCACCCGCGCAGCCCTGGCTTGGTCCCGATGTTTGCGACTACCTGCGGGAATTGCACGCAACTGGCAGCAAAGACGTTGTGGTGGCTCCCGTTGGTTTCGTCTCTGACCATATGGAGATCATCTACGACCTTGATACTGAAGCGATGGCGCTTTGCCTCGAGCTTGGCTTGAATATGATTCGTGCGGCAACTGCCGGCGCCCACGCCGCGTTTGTCGAAATGATTCGCGAGCTGATTCTCGAACGCATCGACCCGGAAACGCCGCGACGCGCTCTCGGGGCTATAGGACTACGAGAGTCTCTTTGCCAGACCGGCTGCTGCTATTTTGGAGTGCGGTGACCTGTCACCGCTTTGGTCCGTCGCGACCTGTCGCGACGCTGCTGGCGACAGGTCGCCAGCGATTAAAGCGCCGACAGGTCGGCGCCCTCCAAAATCTGATATCGATATGAAGCGCGTTGTAGTAATTGGTGGTGGCATCAGCGGATTAGCCGCGGCGCACCGGCTCCTCGAGCGTAGCCATCAGTCCGGCAAACAGGTTGATCTCACCGTCCTCGAAGCCGGCAGCGGCGTTGGCGGCATTGTGCAAACTCGCGATCGCGACGGCTTCCTTCTGGAAGACGGCCCGGATTCCTTCATTTCGGAAAAACCTGCGGCCCTCGCACTGGTCAAACGTCTCGGTCTCGAGTCTCACCTGATAGAAACTAACGAACAGAATCGGCGCAGCTTCATCGTGAGAAATGGCCGACTATTGCCCGTGCCGGAGGGTTTCCAGTTGCTGGCGCCTTCACGGCTTTGGCCGTTCGTTAAGAGCGACATTTTTAGTTGGTCAGGTAAAGCGAGAATAGCGCTCGATCTGCTGCTGCCGCGCCGCGCGCTGAACGGAGGCGATGCGGATGAAAGTCTGGCGCAGTTTGTGCGCCGCCGCCTGGGAACCGAAGCCCTCGAGCGCATGGCGCAACCGATGGTTGGCGGGATCTACACAGCGGACCCCGAGCAACTGAGTTTGCAAGCTACGATGCCGCGCTTTCTGGAAATGGAGCGAGAATATCGCAGTCTGATTTGCGCATTGCGGCGGGCCAATAGCCCGACTGAAAAAAAGAAGCCCGACGCCGGCGGCGCGCGTTACAGCCTTTTTCTCTCCTTCGATCGCGGCATGCAGGTGCTCACGGATACGCTTGAGCAGAGAATTTCAAATTTCAGATCTCAGATCTCAGATAACAGTGGTGGAGCGAAGAAAGCCTTCATTCAATTAAACACGAAGGTGGAGTCGATCACACTCGAGCGCCTTCCCTCTCCCTCTCGCCCTGGAGTGACTGACGGCGAGCCTTCGCCAGCATGGAAACTGACGACTAGCAACAACGAAACCTTGTTTGCTGAGGCTATTTGTTTGGCTCTGCCCGCCTATGTCAGTTCCAATTTGCTGAGCAACCTCGATCCGAAATTGGCTGCGGAGCTGGCGGAAATTTCTTACGCTTCAAGCGCCACGATCAACCTGGGCTTTAAGCGCGAGGATATTCCACATCCGCTGGACGGCTTCGGCTTCGTCGTCCCCTTCATTGAGAAACGATCGCTCATTGCCTGCACATTCAGCAGCGTGAAGTTTGCCGGCCGTGCGCCGGACGGTCACACTTTGCTGCGCGCGTTTGTTGGCGGCGCGTTGCAACCGGAGTTAATGGGGCTGAGTCGAGACGAACTGCTGACCCACGTGCTCAAGGATTTGCGTGACTCGCTTGGTATTGAACGACGGCCGCTGTTTGCTGAAGTCGCAAAGTGGGAACGCTCGATGCCGCAGTATCACGTTGGACATCTCGAAAGGGTCAAGCGAATTGAGGAGCGTCTTGTTGCCTTGCCCGGCCTGTTCCTTGCCGGCAACGCTTACACAGGACTAGGCATTCCTGATTGCATTCGCAGCGGTGAGGCTGCGGCTGATGGTATTAACGAATAT
>JBOGOP010000122.1:0-15129 GCA_050747225.1 Pyrinomonadaceae bacterium | reverse complement strand
AAGGTGTGGGCAGCGCAACGCCGAGTCCGTCACCGGACGGCGATCGCGGAAACCGCAGGGAAGCGGAGGCCGCCGATTCATCTTCCTCAAACGACAACTCGCAAGACGATCAGCCGCCGCAAACCCGGCGACGACCGCGCACGCCGGTGACGGTCGCCATCGACTTCGACGGGGTGCAGCAAAGAATTGTTTCTGTACCTGGCATTCCGGAGCGACAGTATTCCGAACTGCGAGCCGGCGCTGATGGCACTGTCTTTTTTCTTGAGGCGAGTTCGCCGCGCGGACAGGAAGGCACGGGCGGGCCGAGAGGAAATGAGCTGTGGCGCTATCGCCTGAAAGATCGCAAGGCGGCTTCGTTCGTCAGCGGTGTCGCTGCTTTCGATGTCAGTGCCGACGGTCACAAGCTCGTTTACCGAACTCCGGTTGCCGGTGGTTTCGGCCAGGCGCAAGCGGGTCCACCGCAACCACCCTCTTTGTTTTTGGTCGATGCTGATAGAAATCCGCCGACGGCAGGACAGGGACGGTTGAATGCCAGGCTGCGGATGTATCTCGATCCGAAGCAGGAGTTTCAACAAATCTTCAACGAGGGCTGGCGCAATGAGCGCGATTATCTCTACGTTCCCAACATGCACGGAGCGGACTGGCCGAAGATGAAGGAGATGTATGGTCAGCTACTCCCATACGTAAATCATCGCGCCGATCTCAACTACCTGCTTGACATGATGGGCGCCGAGATCGCGATCGGCCACTCCTATGTGCGCGGCGGCGATATGCCCGAGGTGCCGACGGTTCAGGGAGGACTGTTGGGCGCTGACTTCGCGATTGAGAATGGGCGTTACAAGGTGACAAGGATTTACGACAACGAGAGTTGGAATCCGGAACTGCGCGCTCCGCTCGCGGCCCCCGGCGCCAACGTTGCGGTCGGCGACTATATCCTCGCCATCAACGGTATCGAGTTGAATGCGCCAGACAATATTCACCGCCTGCTGGACGGAACCTCTGGTCGTCAAACTTCGCTGACGGTAAACAGCAAGCCTTCGCTGGAGGGCGCGCGGACCGTGACTGTCGTACCCGTTGCCAGCGAGCAGGGGCTGCGCACGCGCGCGTGGGTTGAGTCGAATCGAAGATTGGTTGAGAAGCTTTCAGACGGCCAGCTCGCATACGTCTATCTTCCGAACACAGGACAGCCAGGCTACAACAGTTTCAATCGTTACTACTTCTCACAACAGGACAAGAAAGGCGTGGTCGTCGATGAACGATTCAATGGCGGCGGCTCTGCGGCGGACTACATCATCGATGTGCTTGGGCGGGACTTTGATGGTTACTTCAATAACGTCGCCGGCGATCGGTATCCGTTTACGAGTCCTTCTGCCGGCATCTGGGGACCAAAGGTGATGATCATTAACGAGATGGCCGGTTCCGGCGGCGATCTCATGCCTTACATGTTCAAACGGCGCAAGCTGGGTCTGTTGGTTGGGAAACGAACCTGGGGCGGACTGGTTCACACCGCTGACACGCCACAGTTTGTTGATGGTGGTTCTATGATCGCGCCGCGCGGCGGTTTCTTTACACGCGATAACAAATGGGCGGTGGAAAACGAGGGCGTCGGACCAGACGTTGATGTTGAGAACTGGCCGAAGGATGTTATTGCCGGTCGCGATCCGCAACTCGAGCGTGCCGTCGCGGAAGCGCTGCGCATGTTGAAGGAGCGACCCGTCGATCGTTCGGTGAAGGAACCGCCGCCACCGACCTGGGGCCAGCGGCCTTAACGCTCCGGTACGACAAGCGACTATCCACGAAAACACACGAAGCAGCACGAAGGAGTTTTTTCGTGAACTTTCGTGTTACTTCGATCGTTTGACGTTGGGAATCGTTCATGAAATAAAAAGCAATGTGGAGATACTGCGGAGCTGCCTTCTTCCTGTTCATTGGCGCATTGGAAATCGTACTTGCGCTCAATAAACGCGTGCGCGACGAAATCTTGAAGAACTCACCGGTGCCCGTTCGACTCATGCCGCTGCCGCTGGTCCTGGCGGCACTGTCAGCTTTCGCGATAGCGATCGGACTTCTGTTTTTCAATCGCGTCCTCTGATTTGCCTCATTTAGGGTTCGGAGTCTTGATTAGGGCGCATCTAACTCCAGCCGTCCGACAAATCTTGCGCGTTGATTTCGAAGTGTAACTATTTCTTCAAGGTCTCCAAGAATAATTCCACCTTCGACGCTGTTTCGCTCGACTTCGTCAATAAACAGACGGCTGTCTGAGTTTAAAACTCTGATAGATTCCGCTAGGTATGTATCCGGACTTTCGTTACGCCTGAAATGACAAACCAACGAAATTATATGGTAATCCTCTCCTTCATCACTCGTGCGTTGGTAATGCAGATAGTCCTGGAAAACCAATCCCCAACCTCGAGCCCGAGCAACGCTGAGCAATTCTTTTGGCCAAGCGCCAAGGAAGAAGTCATAGTCATCCTCCGCGTGCCATTCTTCAGGACGCAAGGTACCTGTCGTAGCAAGGAGGGCCTCAGAATAGGCCTCGTATTGGTCTCGATTTTCTTCGACGATCCTTTCTAGTCTTGTAAAGGCTTCTGAGGGCACATTCGCATCAAACTTACAAGTGACAGCGAGAACGAATTCATCAATGCTTATGGACTTTCCGTCTTGATCTAGATTTTGACGGCTTTGCAATCCCACCATTCGATCTACGGTCCGGTTAATTTGGAGGATGCCTGGAGGAGTCGGATAGTAGTAGCCACAGAAATCAAGATTGAGAAAATCGAAAGGAAATTTTTGTGCGAATTCGAGGTGCTGTCGCTTGAGCATCAAAATCTCTCGATCCCCTTCCGCCAAGTCTAGATCCTCAAGCTCAAGCTGAATACTTGTTATCGAAGGAAACTGCGATGTGTAATCGGTGTCCTCGAAGAGCACTAGTGGTTCAAGCTTGTTCGGAAAACCTGAACCTTCAACCCCAATCATTTCGATGATTTCCGGATAGTGTTCCTGATCGTATTCACAAAAGACCACTTCTTTCAGATTCCCATACGATTCGTTGTGCTCCAAGATTCCTTCTCGCGCCAACATGAAAACGTCAATCATAGGGCGCGCGCAGAGTGTGAAATATCTAAATGCTCTGCGATCACCAATCGCCTCGTCTAGTGCCCGCGCTCGAGGAAGCCAGTGGCGAGATCGCTTTGTGTGCTTCTTAAGACAATTCCACCACTTGCTAAAGTCGTGAGGCATGAAGAATGTTCCTTAGGGTTGATTGTCGAACACTTTCGCCAAAAGTTCGTAGAATTCTTCACGCTGTTTCTCAACTTTTTGGCGAATGGCTTGTTCAAATACGATCGATATCTGCTGCACAAGCTCGTGATACTTGCGACGCTTGAGGGCCTGAGCTATTGCTGGATGTTTCGTATTGATCACGACAGTTTGGTCTTTCTGAGAAAAACGGACTGGGCTTGAAGTTTTCTCGTCGGCAATCTCGACTTTTTGGACGTGCAGGAATCTTCCCTTTGAATGCTCTTTGATTATCCTGAGAAAGACCTTGTCTCGCACTATTTGTGCTGAGGACTTGCGTGCCTTATTCCGCGTCTTCTCTTCACTCCAAGTTTCTGGGAAAACAGTCGAATGAAGGAGAGAATGCAAATACGCCTGCATGCGAAGATAGTGAGGATCTAAGGCATTGAAGCTGTCTCGATCAATGTTGAGAGCATCCTCAAAACCCTGTTCAATCATGAGCTCTGACGAGACCATGTGATAGCGCGGACCTTCTCCGTACGGATAGCTCATTAGCGTGGTGTCATAGCTTCCAATAGCAACATCCCTAACTCTGACTAGTACCCCCTGAGTATCTCTAGGATAAAGTCGCCCGGTCTGCTGAAAGAGGTAGCCCCAGAATTGCAGCGGACGTCCCCCAACCTTCTGATTGGAATAATAAACTTGGTAGACACTCAGCACGATGTCGGAGCCCGCTACCGTTATTTCATATTTCTTAACGTTGACATTCTCTTTAAACTGGCCATCGACAAGCTCGAACTTTTTGTTCACTTGTCGAGACACTTTGCATTTCGCGGCGCTACTACGAGCTTGATCTGAGGGTAGCCGCACCGGACGACGAAGGTTTAGATTATCCAAAAATACGTTGAAGTTATTCTCCTCAAGGTTATGCTCGTAGTCCTGAAAGAATTTCAGTTTGAGCATGACATTGGAATCTGAGTTGAAGTACGGATTGGGTGGAATCATAGCTAAGTTGAAGAGAAGCTGATCGTAATCAGATGCCAAGCTGAGGGATTGCGTAACATCCTTTGATTCGTATATGGATTTGATGAAATTCTCGAACGAATCGTAAGGACGCTTGGAGCGTCGGTTTTTGAGGTTGGAGTAGCGACTGAGATCACTCATTCTTTTCCGAAAGGCTTCCCGCAAATACTTCGTATATATCCGAACCCCTTTCTTTTCCGAATCGAACCTAACTTCCTCGATACGGTATTCACCTCCCTTGATTACCTCATCCTCCGCAGCGAGCATTAGCCTGTCGATCTCCTGGCGTGTATAGGGAGGAAACCGAATTGTCGCGATGAATGCCTTGTCGGTTTTTGCATGATGAGAAATTAGGTCGAATTGGGTGCAGATCTGTGCAAGGGAAAGAATCCCGATTCCCAGCCGGCCTATGACTCTGCGGTGGTAAGTGGGTGTGAACTGTAACTCCTCAGCCCGCTTGAAACTCGTCCCTACGCCTCTTTCCATCAGGCGGTGGAATTCTTCTCGTGAAATGCCAGTGCCATTATCTTCGCAGCTGAAACTTTCAAAACGCGGGAACCCGGTATGCATCTTTACCGTTGAAGCATCGGCGTCGAAAGCGTTTGAAATGAGTTCTTTTATCGCGCCAGCCGGGGTTCGGTATAACCCCTGCGAAATGTGGCCAAACACTTTCGCCGAGAGTTGTATTGGTTTCCAGTCCTGAGGATCGGCCACGATCGCTCCACTCCTATTCTCTTTTTTGAAGGATAAGAATATTCTCGTCAACCTGACGGGATGTTGCACTGGACCAACGCATACGCCAACGCTTAATCTCTAGAACCTTGAAGCCAGACCTCTCCGCCAAGCCCGCCAGAATTTCCGCTGTTGGGATATGCACTTGTAGGTATGAGGCTTGGTCACCGACAACATATGCGCATTTCGCTTTCGACTTTAACAATTTTCCTATGCTTTCGAAATGCCTTCGCATCCCCCCGAAGTACTCCGAAACAACGGTTGGATACAGTTTCCCAAAACCATGCTCAATATTTCTAGTTTTAAGTTCCAGTTTTTTCACAATCGCCCTTACGTTTGAATTTCTACTAACACGGGCTGCATCGTTATCGTCTTTATATATGTTCTTCGTGTGGGAACGAAGCATGGCCTTCTTTATCGCCCTTAAACTCCCGAGGTCTGAAACCAATCCAAGAAAGGCTAATTCGAGTCGTGTATTTCTAGTGTAATCATGCTCAGCTGGATACGGCGGCGAGCAAATTGCAGCCGAAAAGCGACCCCTGATCATCGGCTTTAGTACCTCGTAGCAATTTCTGGAGTCGCCCTGAAAGACCTCAACCGAACCCGGGTGATTCAACGTTGCGATTGCGTCAAAGTCAGTAGCCATTTGGACAATACGCTCTTCGAATCCCGAATACACGCCAGCGTCTTTCCTTTTCTTGACGCAATACAACTCCGGCCCAAACTTGATGTTTGAGGCGCCCTGGATCACTTCGGCAATGAGCGCCAGCGTCAGCGCATTCTTATACACCGCAGACGTCCTCAAGCTGTCAATGGTCGACTTGATGGCTATTGATTTACGTAGTGGACGGTTGCTAATCCAACCGCGTTCAAGCATGCCCGTCGATTCCAAATACTGGTAAGTAGGATGACTGAGATACTTCGTCGGGGAGCGCAGCCGAGCGCGGTATCCCTTGCCAACATCATCGAGCAAGTCTAGCAGCCGATCGCTCTTCAGAGTCCAGTTCGTTTTGACTCGCGCGGAAAAGCAACTCGATGGGTTGGCATCGATGCCAACCGAATCAATACCATTCTTCTTGCATTCCACCAAGGTCGTTCCGCTACCGCAAAACGCGTCGATCACCGCGTCTCCCCGGCGCAGCTCAAGCTGGTCCAATAAATCATTGACGAGGTGATCGGAGTAACCCTGAACTATGCGATACCAATTGTGCACCTCGCCATTAAGAATGGATTGTGGCGAGGGTGTTATCGTTGAGTCTGTTGATAGAGCATTCCGTGGGATAGTCAAATCCTCCGTGAGGCACAAGATATCCAAGCATCCGTGTTACGCGCCGGATTATATGTTCTAACCTGCGGAAACGCTAACAAAAAACTTGGGGTCTGCAGACAACTCGACCACCACACAAGTCATCGTTGAGACAAGAAGTGTGGGGGCCGAAGCAGTCCCTACCAAATCACGCAGCGCTTCGCTTCCTCACGCACCATCGCATCGCTCGCCTTGCACTGAAACGCCGCGGCAAACTGCGGCATGTTCGCGAGCGGCCCATTGACCCTGAACTTTGCCAGCGGGTGCGGGTCGAGGGTCGCCAGCATGCGCTTCAATTCCGGTCGCATGTTCGTGGCCCAACCTCGGGCGTAGCCGAGGAAGAACCGTTGTTCCGGCGTAAATCCGTCAATAGTCACACGCGGCTTTCCTTCCATCGCTTTCTGAAAAGCAGCGTAGGCGACGACGAGCCCGCCAAGATCCGCGATTGATTCGCCGGCGACGAGCTTGCCATTTTGATTGAGACCCTTTTCGACTTCGAAACTATTGAACTGATCAATAACGCACTGGGCGCGTTCTTTGAATGATTTCAGATCAGCCTCGCTCCACCAGTTGGCCAGGTTCCCGGTGGAATCAAACTGGCTGCCCTGGTCGTCGAATCCATGCGTCATCTCGTGGCCAATCACCGAGCCCATGCCGCCATAGTTAAAGGCGTCGTCAGCCTCGGCATCGAAGAATGGCGGTTGCAGGATGCCCGCCGGAAAGACGATTTCATTGATTTGCGGATTGTAATAGGCGTTAACGGTCGGCGGTGACATACCCCACTCAGTCTTGTCCACCGGCTTGCCAATCTTGTTAAGATCGCGGTGCTTTGCAAACGTGCCGGCGCGAAGCCGATTGGCAACATAAGAGCTGCGATCAACTTGTAAGGACGAGTAGTCGCGCCACTTGTCGGGGTAACCAATCTTGTTGAGAAATGCATCGAGCTTGATGATCGCTTGTTTGCGCGTCGGCTCGCTCATCCAACTCAGGGTCGCGATGTCTGATTTGAGTGCCGCCTCCAAATTGCGCACCATCTGCAAAGCGCGTGTTTTGGCTGCCGGCGGAAAAGCCTTTTTCACATACACTTCGCCGAGCGCTTCGCCTAACACACGGTCGGTGCCGGCCACGCAACGCTTCCAGCGCGGCAAGTTTTCTTTTGAACCCTGCAGAACCTTTCCTTTGAAATTGAAATCCTCATCTACAAACTTTGCTGACAACGCTACGGCCGAGTTGTTGATTAAATGCCAGCGCAGGTAAGTCTGCCAGTCGGCAAGCGGCACACTCGTCAATTGCTGATTCATGGCTTTAAAGAAGTTGGGGGCCGTCACGTTCACGTCGGTATTTGGCGGAACCCCGACGGTTCGAAAGTAGGTTAGCCAGTCGAACCCGCCGGCAAGGTCGTGCATCTGCGCGACAGTCATGCGGTGGTAGACGTTTGCGGGCTCTCGCCTGTCAACTCTGGTCATGGAGGCTTCAGCGAGTTTTGTTTCCAGCGCCAGGATCGTTTGAGTCTCAGCTGCCGCCTTCGCCGGATCGTCTCCCATCAGCTCAAACATCTTCGCGACGTGCTTAACGTATTCGTCTTTGATGTGAGTCGACTTCTCATCTGTCTTTAGATAGTAATCGCGATCCGGTAACCCGAGGCCGCCCTGATCAACTTCGGCGGTGACCTCAGCGCTGTTCTTGAAATCCTGAGTTGAGCCGGATACGAAAAGAACGTTTATGGCCATTGAATGAAGGTGGATGATTTCGCCCTGCAATCCTTTCTGATCTTTGATCTTCGCAATTCGAGCAAACTCACTCGCCAAAGGTTTAAGCCCATCAGCTTCGACCTTCACCTCATCCATGCAGGTTGCGTAGTAGTCGCCAACTTTCTGCTCGCTGCTGCCCTTCGGCGCCTTTGTGTTCTTTGCCGCAGCTTCAAGAATTTCCCGCAGCAGATCGCGGTTGTGTTCATCAAGAAGATTAGCGACGCCCCAACTTGAATACGCGCCCGGTATCGGGTTAGCGGCCATCCAGCCGCCGTTAGCGTATTGGTAAAAGTCGGTGCAGGCGGCCGTGTTTGGATCCAGGCTGGCGCGATCGTAGCCATGATTGGTCTGGCCAAAAATGGTCGCGAAGCTGAAGGTCAAAAGCAGTAAGGTGGCAGTAAAAGACTTCATATGATGCTCCATTATTTCCTCGTTAGACGTGATGATTTCGTGAATATGACTGGCACCGGCAGGTTAAACCAAACCACAGGTTAGCTCCACCCGAACAGGCGCCGGTGTCTATTCCCGGGTAATACGCGACGGGTAAGAATTAGTTTCGTTGACCGACCGCGCAGTCTTCACTACTTACTCCTCTTCAGCTTGCGAAACTTCCTGAGAACCAGGTCTCTCCGTAGCGGACTAAGGTGACGGATAAACAGCGTTCCGTCGCAGTGATCCGTTTCATGAAGAAAGCAGCGTGCCGCAAGTCCGCTTGCCTCGCGCTCGAAAGTATTTCCCTGAACGTCCTGTGCTCGCAGAAGAGCGCGGTCTGCTCGTTTGAGATCCGCGTGAACCTTACCAACCGACAGACAGCCTTCCTCGCCGCTTTGTTCCCCGGAGACAGAAATTATTTCCGGATTCGCTGCGACTAGTTTGATACCATCGCAGTCCATCACAAACAAACGAAGCGACAGACCGATCTGTTGCGCAGCGAGGCCGACACCACCCGCGTCGTACATGGTGTCGAACATGTCGCGAACGAGTAACGCCAACTCAGCGTCAAAATTCTCGGCCGGCTGCCCGGGTGACAGCAGCACCGGATCGGGATATTCAACTATCGGCCTGATTGCCATTAACGGACGCTATTCCTTCGACAAAATTTTAGACATGCCCACTGGAGAATATAAGGTGCAGTCAATAGTGCCACCTTTCTGATAATCAGGCATTGCTTCAGTTGGATCGCGGTAGTTGCCGTTACGGCTTTTGGCACCGAATGTTTTCAGCGGGCGGCATATGATGTGGGGGTTTCGGGTTACCTGACTAAGCCAGTCGATTTTCCCCGCATGCACCAACTGGTGGCGCGACTGCTCGCGCCCGGTGGTTCCGGCAATCTGGTGGGTCCATAGAGAGTGGAATTAAATTCCGAAGCGCCAAGGGCGCGAAATGTAAAAGCCTGGGCCAACGGCCCAGGTAAAAGCCAGTGTTCCTTCGAGCGCTGAAGGCGCGCAATATGCACTACCGATCAACTACTCCAGTCCCAATTTCGCGCCTTCAGCGCTTCAAACATATCGATGTGTTCACACCTGCGGCGTTACCCCAGGCTTTCACATCTCGCGCCTTTGGCGCTTCCTCTTAGGCTTGCGCTAACTCTTCTTCGCGCTCACCAAGAAACTCAATCGGCTCGACGATCTTTCCAGCGATCGCGGAGGCAGCCACGACGTAAGGTGACGCGAGGTAGAGTTTGCCGGGGCCGCTGCGGCCGGGGAAGTTTCTGTTCTGCGCGCTGACGGTGACGGTCTCAGCAGATGGAGAGGCGCCGGGACCAGCGTTGATGCAGGCGCCGCAGGAAGGATCGATTAACTCGGCGCCCGCGCGTTCGAAGATCTCGATGTAACCCTGAGCGCGCGCGTACTGCTTAATCTTCTGCGATCCAAACTGAAGATAGAGATGAACGCCGGGCGCGACGCGCTTGCCTTGATTCAAAGCGTTCTGCAGAACTTCGGCGTACATGTCCATGTCAGCCATCTTCCCGCCTGTGCAACTTCCGCCATATGCAGCGTCGATGCGAACTTCCTCAGGCAGCTCGTCGATGGGAATTCCATTGCGGGGATCGCCCGGCAGCGCCACCATCGGCCGAATCGAGTCGAGATCGATTTCAAACCGAGCGGCGTATTCAGCATCCGGGTCGCTGTAAGTAAATCCCCGACGCACTTCTTCCGCATCGAGCCCGCGTGTCTTGACGATGTATTCAAGCGTACGTTCATCAGGCTCGATAATTCCCGTCGTGCCACCTGCTTCAACTGACATGTTCGTCAAGGTTGCTCTTTCATCCATCGACCAGTTCTTGAGATCGTCGCCGGCAAACTCCAGGACTTTGCCGATTCCCTTGCTCGTCTTCATGTAGTCGCTGGCGAGTATCACCAACATCACGTCTTTCGCTGCGACGTCCGGACGCTTACGCCCCTTCAAAACATAACGCACCGTTTCGGGAACTTTGATACGAATATCTTTCGCGAACCAAGCGTTTGCCATGTCGGTCGAGCCGACGCCAAAAGCAAAGCAGCCCAGCACGCCGGCCATGCAGGTGTGCGAATCGGTGCCAATCACAATCTGTCCCGGCAGCGCCAGGTCCTCGACCACTGCGTTGTGGCAGATCGCTTCCGAACCGCCTTCCGGGTTTTCACCATAGAGCCGAATCCCCTGCTTAGCAGTGAAGTCTGCCTGCGTTGTCGCCAGTCCCTCCGCTTTCTCGAGCAGCCCCATCTCACGGTGCTTCGCCGGCATCACTTTGCTCAGAAACGTCAGGTGATCACGGAACGCAAAGACTGATTCAGGCTCCGTCACGCGCGCGTCCGGCCCAAGCGCTTGTTTCAGCAGCGACTCGGCCATCGGCGTTACATACTCATGCGAGAAACGCACGTCGGCGACGGCAAAAAGTGCGTCACCGGGCTTCACTGCCGCTACCCCAACTTCACCGGCGCGTACAAACACATGACGCGCGATAATCTTTTCAACGGCAGTCATTGGCCGCGACGGCTGCTCAAAAGGGGTAGCCACCGGCGGCGGAATTACCTCGCCAGCCAGGCGCGCTTTGTTGTAGTTGAACAGGCCGCCGTATTCGACGATGTCTTTCGAGATTGGATCGAGGCCACTGGTGAACTCCGCCAGCGGTATCTCGGCGCCGGTGCGGATCCGTTCGACCAGTCCAAGGTCAGTCGAGGTGAGCAGCCCGATGTTCTGCGAGTTTTGCCCGTAAATCTTTTCGATGCTTTTGGCGATGACGAGTTGAATGCCTGCCGCTTTTTCCGCGTAAGGCGCTGTTTCGCGAGACGACCCGCATCCTTTTGACAGGCCGGAGACGACTACGGCGAAGCCACCGTTCTTCACTTCGTCCTTCTTAACGGCGGCGTCGCGCATGCCGACATAAACGTATTGTCCCAACGTTTCGTCGTAGTAAAAGCAAACCCAACCCGGCGTGATCTCGTCAGTCGAGATGTTGCTCATCAAAGGCAGGTCGTCACGCAGCAGGCGCTCGGCGAGTTCTGCTTCGAGACGCTCGCGCTCATCGCCTTCGGCCTCGAGTTGTTGGCGAATAAGAGAAGTGTCGTCGGTCAAAAAAAGAATGCGGCCGCTGAATTTTACGCGGTCGTTGCCTGATGAAGTTGTTTCGCTCATGAAATCGTTGCTTGAGTAAACCTTTCGCCTATTAATACGTAAAACTTGATGTACTATTTGTGGTAAGTATAAACCATGCCCGAGAAAAACCCTCACGTAGCCACCGATGACGAAGTTCGAGCTGGTTCACCTGTGATCGAAACAGCGCGGTTGCGCTTGCGGTTGTTTCGACCTGAAGACCTGGACGACCTCGCAGGCATGTTCAGCGACCCGCAGGTGATGCGATATGTCGCGGACGGCAAGCCGGCCGGCAGAGATGTCGCACTCAAGGCGCTGACAAGTGTGATCGGTCACTGGCGCCGGGAGGGGTTTGGCCGGTGGGCTGCCGAAGACAAGGAAACCTGTCAATTTGTCGGGTTCGGCGGATTGAGATCGTTGTTTGGCATGCCGGAAGTCGTCTATCACTTCGCCCAACCTCACTGGGGCAAGGGACTGGCCACCGAATTAGCACAAGCCAGTTTGAGATACGGCTTTGAAGAACATCGATTCGAACGAATCGTCGCCGTGGCGAAACCGGAAAACGTCGCCTCAATTCACGTCATGGAAAAAGTCGGAATGCGTTACGAAATGCGTACGAGCTATTACGACATTGACGTAGTGCAATACACACTGGCCCGCGAAGAATACAAACCACCCACCGATGCGGCCTACCTTCTGAAGCAGCATTCCTAGAATTCAAACTTTACCGACAACTTCATTGTTCGCGCGCCATCGGGAAAATAGCGAATCGCTTCCAGTCTTCGCAGAAGTTGAGCGTGACGAGATGAGGTCAGTACCACCTTGCGGTAGCGGGTGGGTACTGCAACGATTTTGCGATTGCGATTGCCGATTGCCGCCTAAGGCGCGTAATAGATCAACTCGCGGCTGCGACGACTCGCGCCGACGGCAACTCCACCAAGCGCACCGATCCCGGCTCCAAACAGCAAACCGACCGGAAGCCAGATTTCGCTGTCATCGCGATCCCGGCTGACCTTGCTCGCGCCGATGCCGCCACCAACGCCCGCTCCGACGCCCGCACCAATCAGTGCCCATTTGGTTTTGGCGGCCTTTCCCTTTGCGTGCCAGATCGACTGAATATCACTGCGTGGGATATTGACCACCTTCTTGCCGCGCGCGAGGGACAGATTGGTGTCGGAGGCTTCAATCATGTCTCCCTCGATACTCTTGCCATCTTTCAGTTTCACAATTAAACGTTCGTCTGTTGCGATTGCCTGGACCGCCGGCCATCCACCCGTTGAGCCCTGCGCCAGCACAACCGCAGACTGCGTGAAAAGCATGGCCGCGACCAGGGCGAGGGAGAAGATTCTTGTTCTCATGTTAACTCCTGACTAAAGTGTTTTTGAACTTAACACCCAGGGTCAGGGCAAGCTTCGTTCCTGACTACTGCACTAGAAATTGATGGCCTGAATGCGATTGTCGTCTGGAGAAGTAATAAGCCAACGCAGAAAATTTCCGACAGTTGTAAATGTAAGGTTTCAGAAACTCTCGCGCTCGGTGCATTCGTTTTCGACGCATCGCGTCGGTCTGAGTTTAGCCCGAAGTTTTAACGCCGGGTCCTCAAATACAGCGAACTTCGTCGCGTAGCCGACGACTGAAACAGCCTGGCTCAAGGCGTGGCTATGCGACGCGAACAATCGAGGTGGCCTGGCCCGGCTTTGAAAAGCAGCGACTGGCGATATTGACGTATAGGTCTCTAATGCGTTAAGAACGGCTGCCGGAACTGCGGTCGAGGAGACGAGCCATGAATAAACTTGCGGAAGCAGATAATGATTCTGTTACTACTGCCCCGGAAGTTTTGGAGCGACTAAACCGCGCGCGCAAGTTTATCGACCTCTGCTACGACCTCCCGCTCAACCTCGATGAAATATCCAGTCACGCGTGTTTTTCTCGTTATCACTTTCTACGGCTGTTCCGGCAGGCATTCAACAAGACGCCGCATCAATATCTAATCGACCGCCGTATTGAACGCGCCAAGGAACTGCTGAGCGCAGACGACCTGAGAGTTACGGACGTTTGCTTCGAAGTCGGCTTTCAGAGCCTGGGATCGTTCAGTAGTTTGTTCCACAAGTCCGTCGGTCACCCGCCGGTTACGTTCCGCGAAAAGACCCGGGAAACGCAGGCGGCGAAGCGGCAAATCCCGGGGTGCTTCCTGGTGATGTATGAGCTGGAATCCGTTCAGTAGGACAGGCATTCCTGCCTGTCCAAAACTCAGCTAACAAGGACAGACAGGAATGTCTGTCCTACAAAAGCAATTTTCGAGAAGCACTGTGATCGCAGGATCGGTTAAGCTCACGGAAACTTCATTCACGGGAGAAACACAAATGATCCGCAGAATGTCCCACGCCACAATCTTCGTTAACAATCAGGAGGAGGCGCTCGCATTCTATCGCGACAAGCTTGGTTTCGAGGTTCATACAGATGCGATGGTGGGCGCAGACTTTCGCTGGCTCACGATGAACACCAAAGATCAGCCAGACTTTGAGATTGTGCTGATGGAGCCGAAGCCGGGGATGTTGATGGACGAGGAAACCTCTAATCAGCTTAGGGCGATCATGGCCAAGGGTGTAATGGGCGCCGGCGTTTTCAACACCGACGATTGCCGTGCAACTTATGAAGACCTGAAAAGCAAGGGCGTCGTTTTTGTTTCCGAGCCCGCCGAAAGACCATACGGCATTGAAGCCGTCTTCAAGGACAACTCCGGAAACTGGTTTAGCCTCACGCAACCAAGCGAAGGAAACAACTAAGAACGGGCAAAGGGTAAAAGGGGAAGGGGGATAGGGACGAAGGCGTTTACTGCCCCCTTTCCGCTTTGCCCTTTCCCCTTTGCCCTTTCCGGTGTAGGATTCGGTTCCTCGCTGACGAAGTTTTCCCAAACCAATTAACGAAAGAGAGATACAGTTTTATGTTGAGTAGAAAACGTGTCCTCGGAATTGTTGTCCTTCTCTTTGCTCTATCCGCCATCGTACTTGCGGATCAGCCTTACATGAGAGCTGCGCGTGCCGATCTGCAACAGGCCAGAGCGCGACTCCAGGCAGCGCTCGCCAACAAAGGCGGGCATCGCGTGAAAGCAATTGAACACGTGAACAACGCAATCGCCCTCGTCAATCAGGGAATAGCCTTTGACCGCCGCCACAATTATGCGCAGAGCCTCGGCGAAGTCTTCAATACGACTGCAGCGCCGGATCAGCCAAACATGCAAGCTGCGCTAGATCATCTGCGGCAGGCAAAGACTAATCTCGAGCGTGCCAGTTCCGACAAGGGTGGTTTCCGCAGAAGGGCAATCGATGAGGTCAATAACGCGATTGACGAAACCAAGAAAGGCATTGATGCCGGCGAGTAAAGTAGGACAGACATTCCTGTCTGTCAGGTGTTGTTTAAACTGGCGAAGAAAGAAAGACAAAGAGAGATTTTCCATTTGTTACTTAATAAGCGACGGATGACGGTGGACCGTCGACCGCAGGTAAC
>JBOGOP010000121.1:0-15145 GCA_050747225.1 Pyrinomonadaceae bacterium | reverse complement strand
GGGGAAAACAACTCGTGGTGGGAAATCTACGCTAGGTCTATTTGGACGGACTCAGCGAATTAGTTTTTGTGCAAAGACCTGACCAACGCACCATGTGCACTTGTTCTATGAAGGGAGCAAATCCAGCTTCGTCGAGCATCATACACACTACTTCGTTGGACTTGATGAAGTTGTAGGTTGAGCGCTTGCATTCATACTCGAAGGGTGCGTAAAGCGTTCTGAGAGCACATCCTACAACTGCTTCTGTGTCGCTGCCTGGCCCCGCCGCACACTGATAAAGCGCAACTTCGACGGTCCTTCCCTGCTCATCGCAGGTCTGCTTGTAAAGCGCGTAGCCAACAGGCGCGCCATTCACATCAGACACGATTAGCGCTTCTCCCTTTTGCCGCGCGAGGCTTTGCCATTGCGCTTGCCAGGGGGCCAGGTCCTGATAGAACTCAAGTTCGCCTACGGCGTACGGCGCGACACTCTCTACTGAGTAGGACTGGCTATTCGGGCGGAAGAAGGATTGTTCGCCGAGGTGACCCTCGTGCTGAAGGAAGACCAGACGGTCGACAATTTCATATCCGAACTGCTGGTACAGCGCGATTGCCGGTTCGTTAGCGCTGATGGCTTCCAGCATCGCGACATCAACACCGAGTTCGTTATACAAATCAAGCGTAGCTCTCATCAAAGCTTTCCCAATGCCGCGACCGCGAAACTCCGGCGTAACACCTGTGCCTCCATTCCATGCCGCTTTGCGTCCAGCGCTCTGCCGAATGCCGTTGAGCAGAAAGCCCACCGGCCGGCCCTCACAAAAAGCTAAGAAGGAAAACTCTGGTGACAACCCCTCCCGGTGCAATCTGGAAATATAGCGATCCAAAGACATCGTAAGGTCGACGAAATAACCTTGAAAGCCTTCGTTCCAAATCTTCACGGCCTCGTCAAACGAGCAGGCGCTCAATCGCCTAATTTCAATTGTGGTGCTCGTGTTACTCATTGAATGCCGAGAGAGATTTTGTACTCAGTCACGACACAGAGCAAACGAGTTTCTACCACAACGCAAAAAATAGAGGACAGAGAGGTTGCCCTCGAAAGAAATCTCATTGTAAGGAAGCGTAGTCTTCGGCCGCTCGGTTAAGCAATTCAACTCCTGCCGGGGCCAGCTAAAGAAACAGAATGTTAGCCATTGACATACATTAAGGGGGGCCATATCTTTTTGGTAAGTCGCGGTTTCCTGCTGACGAGAATTTCAGTTCTCGTTAGCCTCACATGTCGTTCAACTTTGCATAGGGCAAGTTGTTCACTATCTTTTGCCCACATTTGATCTTTGAGGAGTAAGCGATGACCTACCAGGCGTTTATTTCATACAGCCATGCCGCCGATGGTCGATTGGCGCCTTCGCTCCAATCCGGCCTACACAAGATCGCCAAGCCTTTTTACCGCTTGCGAGCGATGCGTATTTTCCGAGACGAAACTAACCTTCACCTTACTCCGAAGCTATGGCCCCTGATTCAACAAGCACTCAAAGAATCAAGACACTTTGTCTTAATGGCGTCGCCTGCGTCTGCCCAATCAGAGTGGGTGCAAAATGAAGTTGCTGAGTGGCTCCAGTTACATCAGGATGGGCTCGAAACGTTTCACATCGTCCTGACTGACGGTGAAATAGTTTGGGATGACTCAATAGGCGATTTCGATTGGGGAAAATCTAACGCGCTACCACAGAGTCTACGAAAGAAGTTTGAAGTTGAACCGCTCTTCTTAGACTTTCGCTGGGCCAGAGAATCGGAGCACCTCTCTTTACGCAACCCGCAGTTCTTGAACTCAGTCGGGAAGTTGGCGGCTGCAATTCGTAACGAACCTCTGGATACGATTATCGGTGAGGACGTGCGACAGCATCGTGTCTTCAAGCTGGCTGCCGCTGCGGCGATTGTTCTGCTCTCCGCGCTTTTAGTGGTGGCTAGTGGCGCGGCCTATTATGCAAATGAGAGAAAGAAGGAAGCCATTACAGCTGCGAACAACGAAACTGTTGCCTGAGTTATGCTCGAAAGTTGTGTATGAGCGGATGAAAGAGGTGGCGTATTCTTGATGAGTTTTTGACGGAACCATCAACCTTATTGCTAAGGAGGAATACGCCGTGAAGGAAGATAACTTAGTTGACTACAGGAATCCAGGAATCGCGTTGCCGGTGGCCGATGCGCTGACAGAGGTGTTGCGGAGCGGGGCGCGGGAGTTGTTGCAGCAAGCGGTGGAGGCGGAGATGGCGGAGTTCGTGGCGCGCCATCGCGAGCTGAAGGACGAGCGGGAAAGACAACGAGTGGTGCGCAATGGCTACCAGCCGGCGCGCACGATCCAGACGGGGATCGGGGACGTGCCGGTGAAGGCGCCGCGGGTGCGAGACCGAAAAGGTGAGATCAAGTTCAGCTCCAGCATCCTGCCGCGTTACCTGCGGCGGACGAAGAGTCTCGAGGAGCTGCTGCCGTGGTTGTACTTGAAGGGCCTTTCGACCGGAGACTTCTCCACCGCGTTGACGGCGTTATTGGGCCAGGATGCTCCGGGACTTTCAGCGGCCACGATCAGCCGGCTGAAAGAGGTTTGGAAAGAGGAGCACGAGCGCTGGTCCAAGCGCGACTTGAAGGGTAAGAACTATGTCTACATCTGGGTTGACGGGGTGCACTTTGGAGTGAGGCTGGAAGATGCGAGCCAGTGCATTTTAGTAATAATTGGGGCAAATGCGGATGGTAAGAAGGAATTGCTGGCGATGACCGATGGTTATCGCGAGTCGGAAAGTTCGTGGAAAGAATTGCTGCTGGACCTGAAACAACGCGGGCTGGAGATCGATCCGAAACTGGCGATAGGCGATGGCGCTTTGGGTTTCTGGAAAGCGTTGCCGCAAGTGTTTGGCACCACCCGGGTGCAACGCTGTTGGGTGCACAAGACAGCCAACGTGCTCAACTATCTGCCCAAGGGACTGCAAGCCAAAGCGAAGGCGGGAGTGCACGAGATCTGGATGGCTGAGAGTCGCGTGGATGCGGAACAGGCTTTCGATCTTTTCCTGTCGACCTATGAAACCAAGTATCCCAAAGCCACCGAGTGCCTGGCCAAAGATCGCGACCACTTGTTGACGTTTTATGATTTTCCGGCCGAGCACTGGCTGCACATTCGCACCACCAACCCGATCGAATCGACGTTTGCCACGGTGCGTTTGCGCACGACCAAAACGCGCGGTTGCGTCGGTCGCGCCGGCTTGTTGGCGATGGTCTTTAAGTTGACCAAGACGGCCGAACAAAACTGGCGCACTCTGAAAGGGCACGCCCGCCTGGGCCAGGTGATCGAAGGCGTGCGTTTTAAAGACGGTCTACAAGAGGAGACTCAGAGAATCGCCGCCTGAGGTCCCTCGTACACAACATTTGCAAAAAACTCTCGGATTGGTCGCTGTTGTCAGCCGCGACAGAACGTCGTAGCCATATGTGGCTGAAGTGGTGTCGGGATAGCTGATGGTGGTAAGCCGGTTCAGTGCATCATAAGTGTAGTTGGTAACCGCGCTGTTGTAGTCGGTTCGCTGACTGCGATTGCCGGCGCCGTCGTAGACAAACGACATTGTCGAGGTGCCTTTTTTGTTCTGCATGACGCGACCGAGTGAATCGTAAACAAATTCGTAACGCTGGTTGATGGCGTCAACTACCGCCGTCATTTGCGAGCGGGCGTTGTATTCGTAAGCGGTGGTCTTGAGCGCCGGGTCCGTCGTACTCGTCAGCCGGTTGCTGCCGTCATAGCAGAAACTACTCATTCTGCCGGCCTGATCGGCCTTCGTCAGCAAATTACCCGCCGAGTCGTAGGTAAAGTTTTCTTCCAGTCTCCCCGCCCCTGCGGTGGCTTCGGGATATTTGATCTTGGTCAGCCGATCGAAGTCGTCGTAGCTGTAGTTGGTGGTACGGTTGAGCGCGTCAGTCACACCCGTCAGATTCGACATCAGGTCATACGCATAGCTCGTGATTTTGTTGTCGGCATTTGTCTCGCTCGTCAAACGATAGGCACTGTCGTAGGCAAAATTCGTTTCATAGCCGCGAGGGTCCTTGATCTTCGTGCGCCGTCCACCGAGGTCGTAAGTGAACAGCACATAGTTGGTGTCGGGATAGATTATCTTCTTCAGGCGCCCGGCCAGGTCGTATTCGTAGCTCGTCACTTGATTCAACGCATTGGTGACGCTTGTTACTCGACCCCGCGCGTCGTAGGCAAGGTTGGTTTGATTGTTGAGCGCATCCGTGTGGCGAGTTAAGTTTCCATTCGCGTCGTAAGTGAAGGTGGTCACGTTGTTGCGCGGGTCGGTGACCGTCAAGAGTTGACCATGGGAATCGTAAGTTAGGGTAGTGGTGTTGTTGAGCGCGTCTTTGGCCGTCAGCAGATTTCCCTGAGGGTCATAAGTATTTGTCGTCACGCCGCTCAGCTGATCCGTGACCGTCAATACCTCTCCAAACGTGTTGTAGGTGTAGGTCACCGTGCCGGTCGCGTCCGTCTGCGTCAGGCGATTGCCGTTTGTGTCATAGGTGTAGCTGGTTGTATGAGTGAGCGCATCAGTCTTGGAGGTAACATTCAACTGGTTGTCATAAGTCCAGGTCTGAATCTGCGCGTTGCCGCAACCGCAGCTGCCCTCGACCTGGGTGACCAGATTCCGGCCCTTCGTTGTGTCGAAGAAATATTTCGTGACGTGATTGAGCGCATCAGTGACATCTGTTTCCGTGGCGCTTACATAGTTGAGCGTGTAGCGCTCGGTGCCGTTGCCCGCGATCTCGGAGGTGAGCGCGCGGCCCTGTGAGTCGTAAGTGTGAGACTCGAGCACGTTGTTGAGCGCGTCTTTTACGGTGGTGAGGTAGAAATTGTTGCCCGACAAGACATCGGTGAAATTAAACTTCGAGCCATCCGCATAAGTGACCTTCGTCAATCGCCCCAGGTACGCATGAGTGTAAGTGGCAATCGTCCCCAGGCTGTCGCTCATCGTCGCGATTTTGGTGTAGCTGTCATAGGTGAGCGTTATTGTGCGGCCGGATGCGTCCATGATGGTGGTGGGATTGCCACTGCCGTTCAGGGTCAGACTGATGATATTCCCGTTGCGATCAGCGAAAGACACCAGCTTGCCGCTCGGGTTGAATTGATGAACGCGCCCGTCCTTGAATGTAAGCGTGTAGGTGTTGTCGACGTTTTTGACGACTTGTCCGTAGAAATTAAGCGGCTGCCTTATCGTATAGGTGTTGTTGCTGGGTGAGGGACGCGCGAGATAGACAGCGCGGCCGTCCGGAAGGTTCAGCCGCAGCAGCATTGTTCCGTAAGCGATGATTGATTCGTCGAGAATCGAACTCCAGCTATAACCAAACAATCCCGCAACCTGGTTCTTGCTGTTGTACGTGCGCGTAATGTCGAGACCGCCGCCAACGCCGTGAAGACGATAGTCGGTCTGCTGGATGTACATATTGCCGCTGGTGACATTCACCGGCTTCCCAACGCTATCGATATTCTCCGGCTGGGGTACCCCGCTGTTGCAAGTAGTTGGACCAGAATTCACGGCGCCGTCTTTGTCTCCCACCTGGACGGTGATATTTATGGTTTGCGTTTCACCCGGCTGAATATCGCAGATGGTTGTGTTGATGAATGCCTGAATGTGGAATGTGTAAGTGCCTTGCACAGATAGCGTGAAATATTTTGGTCCAGTGGAATTTGCTGCCTGTGTGTCAAGCACGTTCCAGAAGGCAGTTGTGCCATTGGGATTCAAACCAAAAACCGAGCCCAGCGAATAAGTCCCATTCAGACTGCCCGACGTAGAAGCGTCGTAGCTAACCGAGATGTGGTTAACGGTGCGAGTGTAGATGGGGCCGGCTGAACAACTGCAACTTCCGTTGCATTGCCATTCCATATCGGTGCAGGAGCCGTAGGCAGTGGCCACGGCGTCAATTCTCAGTTGAGTCTGGATTGGCAGCTCCATTTCATTAGTTACCGGAACGCCGCTGCCGTTAATCGTGATTGATGCCGAGAGGCTCTCGCCGCCGCCGCTGGGAACGTCTTCGCATGTTTGAGCTTTTACTGTTGCGGCCGTCGCGAACACCATCAGGCAGCCTCCAAGTAAAGCCGTAGCGAGAGTTGCAGATACAAAACGAATTGTTGTTGGCAGTTGCTTAAGTACTGATCCTGAGGGAGTCGCATGGCAGCGCGTAGGATTGGTCATGGGAGGATTCCTATGTCAAGAGGGCAAGTGAGCGCACGAGGTCGGGAGGTCGTGCAAAGATTTGGAACGAGAGCACCCTATCCAAGTGCAGCAAATCTGTCAACAAAAAAGGGGCTTTTGAGTTCTGGGCCGGGAAACGCGCGTGGAGACATAAGCAAACCTGACAGCAGTCAATCCGCAGAGGACGGCCGCAGGTTTTATTGCGGAGCCTATCGTTCGCCAGCAAACTAGCCACAATAGAATCGGCAATGGCCGGTTCTTTCACCTGGTAAAAAGACATTGGCGTTGACGCTGCTCGTACCGAAAGGCTATATTCCCTTTAGCATTATCCGGCCACAGCCGCGGTGATGCGCACCCCAGGATCAAACAAAGCGCCCCTTACAGCGCGAAAATCATTAAAGCCGCTAGCCAGGATTTTCCCAAAGTTTCGAAAGGTCTACCTGTATGCCCATCAAAATTGACGATCTGTTACGAGTTGCCTGCAGTCATGGCGCTTCCGATCTCCATCTCAAAGTCGGAGCCTTCCCCGTCATGCGCATCGCCGGTGAACTACACCCGCTCGCCGACGCTCCCCGGCTCAAACCGGAAGACACACTCGACATGGCTTTCGCCATGATGTCGAACCGCCAGAAGCAACGCTTCAAGGAAGTCTCCGAAGTTGACATCGGCTATGGCGTCAAAGAGCTGGGAAGATTTCGCGCGAACATCTTTCAACAGCGCGGCACCGTTAGCGTTGTGCTCCGCGTTATTCCGGACAAAACCAGAAACTCGTCAGAGCTGGGATTGCCGCCTGTAATCGATCGCATCACCGAGGAACGTCGCGGGTTGATCCTGGTAACCGGCTCAACCGGATCAGGCAAGTCCACTTCGCTGGCCGCGATGATTGATCGAATAAATGCCCGCCGCAGCGGACACATCGTTACCATCGAGGACCCCATCGAATTTCTGCACAAAGACAAACTATCGTTTGTTTCGCAACGTGAAGTTGACGTTGACACCAGATCTTTTGCGGAAGCGTTGCGCGGCGCATTGCGACAGGATCCGGACGTGATCCTCGTCGGCGAAATGCGTGACGACGAAACCATTGAAACTGCGTTGACGGCAGCCGAGACGGGTCACCTCGTCTTATCAACCCTGCACACGCTCGATGCGACGGAAACGGTCATGCGCATCGTCTCTTCCTTTCCGGCGCACCAGCAAAAATCAGTGCGCATCCAGCTCGCCGGCATTCTTAAGGCCGTTGTCTCGATGCGGTTGGTGCGCGCCGCCAAAGGCGCGGGCCGAGTGCCGGCGGTTGAAGTGATGGTCTCCACTGCTTTGATTCGAGATTACATAATCAACGAAGAAAAAACGTCTCTGATTCGTGAGGCAATTGCCGCCGGAGCTTCGCAGTATGGCATGCAAACTTTTGATCAGTCGCTATTCCGTCTCGTCCAGGCTGGACTGATAACGATGGAAGAAGCCGTGCACAACGCCACCAACGTTGACGAGTTTAAGATGCGAGCTTCAGGCATACTCTCAGCAGAGCAGGCCATGACTACGATGCGTCCGGTCGCACCTCCCGCCCCGGTGGTCTCACGGACTTTGGATAAAGAAGATATTTTCGTGAAACACTGAGGAATAGTAGACAGTAGTCAGTAGTCAGTAGTCAGAAAGCGGTCAGTGGTGACTAAACCACGACCGCTTTCTTTCTGCCCACTGCCCACTGCCCCCTGCCTACTGCCTACTGCCTACTGACTACTGTTCTCAGCCAGCTTCGATAAGGGCGGCAGCGGCAAGCCAAAGTTTTGCGGATTCTCGCCAATGATCGCGGCCGCAAAGAAGTTCGGCACGTAGTGAGCGCCCTCGTTCCTGAAAGCGTCGTCGAGCTCGTCGCGATGCGCAAGCAGGGTCCAGAAATTTCGTTCGTAGTTTTCAGAGCCTCTAAGTTGCCGCAGATTGTTTCGGACTGATTCCGGGCCGCGATTATAACTGAGCAAGACCAGCGTCATGCTTTGCGAATCTTCCCCGAGTTCAGCCATGCTGTCTGCCATGTAGTGGGCAGCCGCCGGCGTCATCTTTTCCACGTCACACATGTCCTCGCGCGCGACTTCGTAGCGGTCGGCTGTCTGCGGCATGAACTGAAACAGACCCTTCGCTCCAATACTGTTCTCATAACAGTTGCGATACGCAGATTCGATCACCGGCAAATAAATACCGATGATGATCGGAACCTTACGCGCCGCGAACGAACGAGCAATCAACGGCACATAAGGCCGCGCCCGCGCATAGACTGCGCTGACACTCTCCTTGCCGAGTTCATCTGCTGGACCGTCGCGAGCGGCGTAACGATCGACAAACCCCTTGATGACTCGCACCGCATCCGCGTTTAACTTCACGGGACGGTCGCCCATCATCGTTGAAATCCTCTGTTCCTGTTGATCTACAAAATCCAGTTGTTCCGCCTCGTTCATCTGTAAATAAAGTTTTCCACTCGTCGCGCCTGCTGCTCCGGGCGTTATGGCAGGACTCGTTGGTGAGGTTGTCTCGGAGCGCCGGTAAAAAATGCTTCCGGTGATCGCAGCCAGCAACAGAACGACCAGACCGAGCAATGGCCAGGAATAACGACGCGGCAAGGATCGCGTGGTCGTCATGTTCGAAGCGACGGCATGCTGGCTACGGAGTTTAATCGCGGAGCCGGTCAGGGAAGCTGATCCGCTGAGTTCTTCTCTCACGCACTTTAGTTCAACCAGCAACTCATTCGCAGAGCCGAGGCGATCTGTCACTTCCTTGCGCAGGCAGTTGTTGATGGTTTGCTCGAGGAGACCTGAAATGTTGTAGCGATGGCCTGTCACCTCAGACAGCGGCGATGGATCGCGATCGAGAAGGGCGACAATAGTATCCATCCGGGTAGCGCCGCTGAAGGGTAATCGGCGCGCCAACATTTCATAAACGACGACACCTAAACTCCAGATGTCGGTTCGTTCATCAACTGGAAGTCCGCGGGCCTGCTCCGGCGACATGTAATTCACTGTCCCCAACAATAAACCGGCTTCCGTGTGCGTTCTGCCGCCGAGTTCGGCTACGCCCTGATACTCGGGAGGCTCAGGCTCCAACAGTTTTGCGATGCCGAAGTCTAAAATCTTCACCAGGCCATCGGCGCGTTGCATTATGTTTTCAGGCTTGATGTCGCGGTGCACAATGCCGGCGACGTGAGCGGCGGCGAGCGCCGAACAAATCTGCTCGGCGATGTCCAAAATTTCATCAAGAGACAGTTCCTGTTTCGCGAGCAACTGGCGAATGGTGACGCCGTCAATAAACTCCGTCGCGATATACCAAATACCCGCGGCCTCACCTACCTCGTGGATTGTGAGGATGTTTGGATGGTTCAAAGCCGAAGCGGCTCTCGCTTCTCTTTGAAACCGACGCAGGCGTGCATCGTCTGACGCAAAGTAAGCCGGCAAAACCTTCAAAGCGACCAGACGATCAAGGCGGTTGTCCTGCGCGAGATAAACTTCACCCATGCCACCGGCGCCCAAGCGCTTGACGATTTTGTAGGGACCAATCTCGTGTCCGATCTTGTCAGCGATATCACCACCGACAAGTATCTGCGCGTCCTGCGTTATCGCCGGTTGCTCGATAAAGTTCCCGGCCTGGTCGTAAGCGTCGACTAACGAAGTCGCTTCGTCCAGCAACTCCTCATCGCCTGCGCAGGCTGCATCAAGAAACGACGCACGCTCCTGCGGAGGACGATCAAGCGCCTCCTGCAACACCGCCTCCACCTTTTGCCATTGTTCAGGAGTCATTGTGTTAAAGGATGAAGGATGAGGGATGAAGGCGGAATGAAAACCAGAAATCTAATCTTCAAGGCTTTGTTTCATCCCTCATCCTTCATCCTTCATCCTTCATCCTTCGAAACAGCCACGCTTTCGCAGCTCGCCAATCGCGGCGTACCGTCATCGGCGACACTTCAAGGACCGTTGCAGTCTCCTCGAGGTTTAAGCCACCAAAGTAACGCAGCTCAACGACCCGACTCTTGCGCGGATCGAATTTTGCCAATTCATCCAAAGCTTCATCAAGCGCCAACAGCTCCGCCGAACGCGGCTGCGACATCAACGCCGCTTCTGAAATTGCCACCTCAAAAGCCACGCGCTGCGCTTCGCCGCCGTGTTTGACGTATTGTCGCCGCCGCGCGTGATCGATAAGAATCCGGCGCATCACCTGCGCGGTCACGGCGTAGAAATGCGCGCGATTCTGCCATGAGATATTCGACGAACCTGCCAGTCGAATGTATGCCTCGTTCACCAGCGCTGTTGTTTGCAGCGTTTGGCCTGCCCGCTCGCGCTGCACATAGCGATGCGCAATGCGCCGGATTTCGTCGTACACCAACGGCGTCAACCGATCGAGCGCGGCTTTGTCGCCGTGGCTCCATTCGATGAGCAGTCCCGTTAGATCATCCGCCTTGACGGTCATCATCGGGCGAGATTCTAACATCGCTTGTCCGCCGAGATTTGAAGTTTGTCGCTCATCGAATTCAGATGAACACTTTCGTTTCATTTTCTCGCTACGCCTTTTTGGAGTGAACACCCGTGTCTGGATTTCTCGCTTAACTAGTTGGCGGGGCCATTTAGGCCTGCCGTGATAATCTTGAAACCAATCAGATGAGGAACAAGAAATGAAGCTTCAAAAAATGCTGCTGATACTTTTAGCCCTGGTTTTTTCTTTAGCCACCAACTCGCCGGACCTTAACGCGCAAACGGCGCCAGCTGGCAAGGTCTACCAACAAATGACGCAAAACGAACGGTCTGAGTTTGTAGCTTCTCAGGCGCAACGCGTGGCCAACGAGATGTCCGGCCGCGACTATGAGTTCACGCCCGCGTTTGTTGAGGACATTCAGCAGGCGTTGAACTCTTACACGAGGCGTCTGGGAAAGAACGGCGACGCCACTTTAGGGAAACGTGATTTGCGACTCGTCATTGAGCGCGGCCAGGCCCAGGCACCGACACTGATTGCGTCATTTAAGACGCGCAACCTCTCGCCGCTCATCGGACTTTACATTCCCTGGATAGAGTCGGAGTACGAAAACATTCAGACGCCAAACTCGATGGGCGCGATTGGCATGTTTCAATTTCTTCCGCAGACTGGAGAACGATTCGGTCTATCGGCGGACGACTTGTTGGACGTAGGGAAATCTGCTGACGCCGCCGCGCGCTACATCACCGACAGCCTCGACAAGTTTAAGGACGATCCGATGAAGGAAGCGTTGGCGCTGCTGGCGTACAATCGCGGAGAACAGAAGACGGCCCGCGATCTGAAATTTCTTGTCAACGATCAAAACAAACAATGCAGCATCTGCGCCCTGACTGCGGATCGCAGCAAACTCGACGAAGCCTTTCGTTCCGAGAATGTCTATTACGTACCGCGTTTCTTTGCAGCGGCGATCATCGGCGAAAACCCGTCGGCGTTCGGGCTGAAAGCGCAACCGCTGTCATCTCGTTAAGAAGGCCGAGGTTCAACTCGGAAACCGTTGCAAGCACGACTTAACGGTCAATCGCTTTGCTGGGAGCGCGGGCGTCTCGCCCGCCCGCGTACGCCAGGCGCAATAATCGAAAACTAGAGTCAACGTATCTTGAGGCGGGCGAGATGCCCGCGCTCCCAGACAATCACTCGAGCACTCCGGCCGGCGTGACGACTAAGCTAGTTAACGCACAGGCGGCGCATCACACGTACACCGGCGCGCCAGTCTTCGTTGATATCGAAACGGTAAATTTCGATGTCCGGATCTATTGAGCGCGCCAGTGCGTTGAACGCAGGATGCACGCGCAGCGTCGGCGCCACCAGGTAAACTAATGGCGACTCGTTGCTGATTTTTCTGTCGCCAAAGAGTTTCGCGCGGGTGATATGGCCGCGGCGCCGATGGGCCTCAACGCGCTGCCAATAATCAACTCCCTGCAAGACGTGCTCACGTGCCTCTGACACTTTTAGCTCGATAACAACAAGCCGTCCGTCTTGTCGCAGCGCCAGAAGATCAATTGGACGAACGCCCAGCACGCCGCCGCGTGCGGTCCTGAATTGCGCGTGCAGCGGGGCGATGATCAATCCGGGATCCAGGCGGGTAATGTCGCGACGCAGCAGCGATTCGAGCCACGCTTCGGCCGCGTTTCGATAGAGTGCGTGGTGATGATCGGAAGCGTTCGCTGTTCGGTGTTCGAGCAAATCAGTCATCAGGTTCCGCCATTCCTTGTCAGTTTTTTCCTCGAGCAGACGCCTGCGCGCTTCGACGCCAAACCACAGTCGTTCGCTTTCCATCACGCGGCGAACTCGCGCAAATGGCAATCCGAAGTAGCGAAGAGTCTCACCGTGGCGGGCGCTGACGACATCGATCGCGTCAGGAGCAAGACTGATTAGTCGCCTGGTAATCTCGCTCGACTCCGCGGCAAAAGCCGGCGGAAAACGGGCCAGCTTCCGTTTCCACAAAGCCTCACGCGCAGGCACATCTACCAGTTTCATCTCAGTAAGCTGCCGATCGACTTCGAAGACAGCTATGGCGTCGCGCAAACCCTGGCGCAACATCGCAACTCGTTGGACGATTGACTTAACCAGAACGCTCTCGACCACCAACCAGAGCTGTTGAATGTAAGGAGGCCGTGCACGTTCGCTGGTGCGCTTGAACCA
Organism: Pyrinomonadaceae bacterium; assembly: GCA_050747225.1. Taxonomy (GTDB): domain Bacteria; phylum Acidobacteriota; class Blastocatellia; order Pyrinomonadales; family Pyrinomonadaceae; genus PSRF01. Next base: position 2,295 of record JBOGOP010000121.1, on the reverse strand, counting down.
CATCAGCGCCGATGCGAGAAATGCGTCCGCATCACCCGCCTTGCTTGCGGCAACGGATCCGGTGACCGCGAGGCGCTGATGTTTTTGTCGCAGAAGAATTCGGGCGTAACGACCTGGCTGTCCACGTCGCGCGCCAGGACTCAATGCGGCGCGTTCAAGTTTCGACCCCGATTGGAATGTACATGCAAGTTCGCCTAGTTGAACTGAACGCTTTTGGCGTGCTGTCTTTACGGTTAGAGCGATGGCGCTGGCGGCGGCGCGCGGCACAAGTTCAATCAACGGCCGCTCCGCTCCCATGCGACGCGAGGCCCTGAGCGTTAACTTTTCGCCTCGCAATTCCCAGTCAAAAATCTTCCACGCACGAGTTCCCTTCTCAGTCCAACTCGTAAGAATCAGGCGACCATAGGCGACGGCGATATCCAACTCGCTTCGCCTGAGCGCTTGAGAATCTCCGCCATTGAGTGTGCAAAACCACTCGGCATGAGTTGTCAGCAAGTCGGCGATTTTCACGCGGGCCGCTTCGATTCGAGCAGGTGTGTTAACGCGTTCAGACATATTTTGGAGTGCGGTGACCTGTCACCGCTTTCGCCTTGGGCGGCTTGACGCCCCCATATTTGATTTGTGTATCCAATAGTCGGCGCGACAGGTCGCGTCGGACCAAAGCGGTGACAGGTCACCGCACTCCAAAAAAGCGGCGAAGCGGAATCGAGGAAGCCAAGCGGTTTCGGTAGGGTGTTTCGTCGTTACTTCTACCGTGTGCTACCATTTTTAGTCAATCAATTTCAAATAATAATTCGCTAACAGACAATCAATGAAAAACGTCTATCTTGCAGCATCCGTGCGCACGCCCATCGGTCGCTTTGGCGGTACGCTGGCTTCCTGGACGGCAGCAGATCTTGGTGTGGCTGCGGCAAAGGCTGGTCTCGAACGCGCAGGTTTGCGCCCGGATCAGATTCAACAATCGATTTGGGGATGCGCACGACAGGCCGGTGGCGGACCAAACGTGGCGCGCCAGATCACCTATCGCGCGGGCGTACCAGAGACGGTGCCGGCGTTTACGGTCAATCAGGCCTGCGGCTCAGGCTTGCAGGCAATCATGCTGGCAGCGCAACAAATCATGCTCGGTCGCGCGGATGTAGTGCTCGCCGGCGGTACGGAGAGCATGTCGCGCGTACCCTATTTTGCTGAAGGAGCGCGCTGGGGAATGCGGATGGGCAATACGGAACTCGTCGACGGTATGTATCGCGACGGCTTCAACGACCCGTTGTCGGGATTGGTGATGGGCGAAACTGCGGAGAACCTCGCACGGCAATACGAGATTTCGCGAGCTGAACAAGACGAGTACGCGTTGCGATCCCAGCAACGCGCGCAGACTGCGATTGAGTCGGGAAGATTTGACGCTGAAATTGTCCCGCTGGGAGTCAAAGGCCGTAAAGGTGAACTGACGACCTTCGCGCGCGACGAACATGCCCGGGCCGGCACCACCAAGCAGGACCTCGGGAGACTGGCGCCTGTGTTTTCAAAAGCTGGAACCGTCACGGCCGGAAACTCTTCAGGGATAACAGACGGAGCAGCGGCGGTAATAGTGTTGAGCGAGGCAGCACTCGAACAGTCAGGCGCCCAGGCCGAAGGCAAAATCGTTGATTACGAGGTCACAGGTGTGGCGCCGGAGATTATGGGTATTGGGCCCGTGCCGGCGATCAAGTCATTGTTGGCAAGACAGGATCTCTCGCTTAAGGACATCGATCTCGTCGAGCTGAACGAAGCTTTCGCCGCCCAGGTGATCGCGTGCGATCGCGAACTGAAGTTTGATCCGGATCGGCTGAACGTAAACGGCGGCGCGATCGCCTTAGGTCATCCGATCGGTTGCACGGGCGTCCGTGTTACTACAACGCTGCTGCATGAAATGAAGAAGCGGGACGCCAGGTTGGGACTCTCTACGCTTTGCGTGAGCGGAGGCATGGGACTGGCGCTGCTGGTGGAACGAGTTTGAGCGGCGGGACGTTCAAGAAGTTCAGAGTTGGACCGGACTTTCCACAAAAACTTTAAGCCCGCGTAGCGGGTGTAAGCATAAAGTCTGGGGTGGAGCGGAGCGGAACCCAAGGTTGACGAACCATTAGGAACAGAGCGCGCGAAGCGTGCGACAGAGCAGACCCTGCTATTACTCATGATGGAATGGCCTTCGCCCGCTTCGCGGGCTTTTCCCTCCGCATTCCACCGATCCAGGGGTTTCGCTCCGCTCCACCCCAGGCTGATATGGCTGACAGCTGTCAAGAAAAGAAAGCAGTGCTAACG
>JBOGOP010000120.1:0-15166 GCA_050747225.1 Pyrinomonadaceae bacterium | reverse complement strand
TTCACCGGTCAAATCTTCGTTCGTCGCATAAAGGGGTTGACCATGTGGAGCGGTTCTATATGGCGCCTCCAAATAATCCCAATGTTCAAAGGCGGTGACCCCGACTTCGTGCATCGCTGTGGTGTCTTCGTTCCAGCGTTCCTCGATCGCGTTGACCGGCAAACGCCACTTGGCATGAAGCTGTCGCGCGTATGCCGAATACCGGCTGGACTTCGGAATTCCCGCAAACACACCTATCACTTCTACCGGCTGGCGCTGCGAAGCGAGCGAATGGATTGTTCCTCCGCAGGAGAGGACAACGTCATCCGCGTGCGGTGAAAAAAATATGTGCGGACCCAGTTCAGTCATTAGCTTCCGATGTTGCGCTGTTCAACTGGATTCCAACTCGCCAGGCTGGCCCGACGGTTTCGTGAGGTCAGTTTGAGCGCCAGCCTCGCCGCGTTGTTGTTGAGAGTAAACGCAAACGCTCTTCTCCAACTCTTCAAGTAATCCGTTTTCGTCAGCAACTGATTTCCCTTCATGATGAGACAAGTGCCGCGTTCCAACTTTTCGATTTCGTGCATTGCGCTCCCGATGAATTCAGGCCGAAGGTTCTGCATACAATCCATCTTTGTCAGGCCACTCTCACAAACCTGGAGTCGGTACGAGCGTTGACACGGCCCGCAAGTGTTGGGAGACAGGACCGCGATACATTTTCCAACCGGGTAAATCCAGGGATGCAAAAGAATGGGAGAAGATGTGCCGTGTAGGGAGATGATTGACACGCCACTCGTCGCTGCTGCATGCATGGCGCCGCCGTCGGTCGTGACGAGAAGCTTCAACACCCGGCATAGTCCAGTAAATTCGGCAAACGTCTCAGTAACAACGAAAGGCAGATTCGTTTCCTGGGCTAATCGTTCCACGTTGGGACGATCGGTACGGCCACCAATCAGAACGATCTGGGATCCCGGGATGCGACTGATCAGTTCCTGCCAATTCTTGAGCGGCCACTGCCGGTTTGCCATCGCCTGAAATTCATTCGTTGGCGTATTGATGAACAACCCGACCTTTCCCCGCTGTCCCTCAAATTGCGCTGAATTGCCCTGCGGGCAGTAAGGCGCTATGTCTGGTCCTTCATAACCAGCTTCATAAGCCAGCTCCATGTTCAGTTCCACTTGATGCTTGTAGAAGAGGACATTTGAATACAGCCCGTTCCACTTATTCGAAAAAGATTCTCGTCGAACTGCATAAAGACGATCGGCGCTGATCACGTTCGGATGGCTCGCAAAATGGCGACGCACCTCGCTGTCTCCACAAAGAACGGGAAGCACTACCAGGTCGAAAGCCGACAAATCAACTTCGAGGTTGTAGTTTTCAATCGAATCAAAAACACCGAACCCCTCGAGCACCGGATGGTTTGGCAATTGAGACAAGACTGTGAAGTGCGCCTTCGGATACGAAGCCCGCAGCGCTCTGTACAGAGGCGTGGCCAGGATCGTGTCCCCGAGTTCGAGGGGCGCGAACGTAGCCAAAGTGCGAATGTGTTCAGTCGGCAAAGCCTAATCTCGAGTCTTCAGTGGCAGCGGCTCATCGGCAGAGCCAAGGGCCATAACCAGGTAGGTGCGCATGCGACCCAACCGTTGCACCAATCGATAGAAGCCGGTTTCGGCCGCATTGCGATTGCCGGTAAGCAGTCCATAGAACGTTTCGAAAAGAAACCGCAGGGACCGTCGCGAGTTGCGGTAAAACTCCGTCCAGGCGCCAACGGCCTGTTCGTTGTTGCCGCTGGTGCTTTCGAACAGAGGTTGTGAAGCGCCATCCCAGAAAAGTCGCCGCAGCAAAAAGCGGCGAGTCTGCCGCTCTTTCGGTACCGGATGATTGACGCGCGCGCTGGGCTGATAATAGACGCGATGACCATTTGCAATCAGACGATTGAAGATATCGTTGTCTTCGCCGCCAATCAGCGCCTTCCGTTTATGCCCCAGGTCGGTCCGCATCCCGCCAAGCTTGAGCAATGTTTCGCGGTGGAACAATGAATTCGTCGTCAGCAGATAGCCATCAGCATCGAGAAAGCGCGGTACATCACCCATCTCGTAGCGACACAGAAGTGATTCAAAGCGGGCTGGAAACCAATCCGGTCGAGTCCCCTCCCAAACAAGAGACACGGGTCCAACCACGCATTCAGGTCGAGGACTAACAGCATCAATCGGCGCCAGCAGATTCTTTATCCAATCCGCCTCGGCCCAGGCGTCATCATCAATGAACGCCAGATATTCGCCGCGAGCCTCAGCCAGCGCTCGATTTCGCGCGTGCGCGATTCCCGGTTCGGGCTCGCTGACATAACGGGTGCGGCTATCGAGGAGTTGTCGTTCGTCAACCACCTGGCGCGTCTCGTCCGTCGAACCGTTATCTACGATAAGGATCTCAATCTCATCGTTAACCGGTGTCTGATTCGTTAGCGAATCAAGCGCACGATTCAGGAGTGCCGCACGGTTATAGGTGCAGATTGCTATTGATAACATCGTCGGTTGATTTGAATACGAACAGCCGGCCAAGCCTCGAGCCATCCGATTCTTCATGCAACATTTTGAGTGACTCGGGCAGCGATTTAGTATTACCAAGCAACAGGCCATTCAGCGATGAAGGCACATCCTGCGATGAAACGTAGATGTAACGCACACCATTCCTTTGCGCGTACTTCAAGACGTCAGCTGGTTCGCCGGCCGGCATCCATTTGTGCTGGCCATTCGTAAAGAACGCCAGATCCGGATTCTGCGAAAGGATAGGAGCGGGCGAAAGCCGTTCTGATTCCCACCACTGCGCCGTGTTGCGCGCTAACGCGGTCGGATCACTCTGCGGGATTTGAGTTGCAAGACGATAACCATAAGAAAGAACGAATACTGCGATTATGGCTCCCGGGATGAAGGCAGCGAGCGGTTTGAACCGCTGCGGGAGTCCATTTTCACTATGCTTATGAACAGCCATAATGATTAGAACCAGCCAGATCAGCACTGCCGGCATGGCCTGCAAAAGATATCGATCTTCAATATGAATAAATGGCAAAAACAACAGCCACGAAGCCAAAACAGCCGGCCACACGGCGGATAGCTGCGAGCCGCGAATGGCTGTACGAATCTTCCGGAGACCAAGAATTCCACCAGCTAGCAGAAGAACCAGGACCAGCCACTGCGGTCCTAGCAAATAGAGAAGCCGTTCAATCTCAGTGCGAGCGAAAAAGAAATATCTTTTCCCAGCGCTGTTAAGACTCATATCAGATCCTGGCTGCGGGACGGAGGAACCATCGGGCCTCACCTGATTGATTAAGAGCACCCTGGAAAGGTCACCTTCACGAAGCGCTTGCGATTGAGCCAACAACGGGCCCAGGCGTCCCGAGCTTGCGCTTCCGGTTTCTCGATAAATCCAGGCGTGATACGGCGCCGCTGCCAGCAGAAATCCGGCCAGAACTGTCAACGCCATTTTCCGCCCAGGCTGCACCTTAATCGAGGTAAGGATGACGGCGGCAGCAACCACCAGGATCGCCTCAGGCCGCGTAAGATAGGCGAGTCCAAGTAAAAACCCTCCCAGCGCAACGGTGAACCAGGATCGGCTTGCCGGCCGAAAGACCACTGCTACTCCCAGCATTAACAAACCGAGGTAAAGACCCTCGCTCAGGGCCCAGAGACCGCTCCACACGCGAAGCGGCAACAGCGCAAATAACAAAGCGGCAGCAAATGAGACCCGCAGCGAATAGCGCGCTCGCAGTAGCCAGTAGAGAGCAACTACCGCCGACGTGGCGCCGGTAAACGAAACCAGCCTCGCGGCAGTTTCGATGTCCATTGTTGGAACGAGCCGATGGATGATGCCGATTACCAGTGGATAAAGCGGAGTTAAGACCGTAAAGGGATCGCCGCTCATGTCGCGCAGGCCCTGGCCATTCGCAAATGACATAGCTGCACGCAAATACTGATAGCTGTCACCGGTCAAATAACTCGCGCGATTCCAAAGCGCTAAAGTCGGCAAGCCGGCAATCAGCGCGAGCAGTGCAGTCATAGTCCATTCGCTCTTTAGGACAACTGAGGCGCTCGCACTGCTGCCGGCGCGAAAACTGACTGGAGAAATTATTTCCGACGACTTGAGCATCACGCCTGTTGAATTACCTGTTGGTATAAACTTGTCATTCGTCCGGCTATCGTGGCGCTGGAGAATTCTTCGACAACACGGCGTCGCGCAGCCTCGCCGATTTGCGTCCGTCGTTTCGGCTCGCGAATTAAGCGCAAGATCGCTCCGGCCAACTCTGCGGCGTTGCCGGGTTCAACCAGCACTCCTGATTTCTCGTCTTCGACGATCTCCGCCAGGCCACCGGTCCGACTCGCAACCACGGCAATACCGCAGGCCATAGCTTCCGCACAGACATAGCCAAACCCTTCCCAAAGAGACGGCACCACAACAACGGTCGCTCGTTGATAGTGCTTCGGCATGTTTGCCCGTGTAACCGGCTCACTGATTCGAATGCGCGGATCGTCAACCAGATTCCCGAGTATCTCGCGGTAAGCGTCCGCCGGCGCCTCACCACTCTTGCCCATCGAAGCAGGAACAAATGTGAACGTCGCTTCGGGAACCCCTTCCCAAACCGCAGGGATGGCGTGGGCCAGGACATGGATCCCTTTTAGAAAGCGCGGGCGTCCAACACAGAGTATGTTTGGGTAGGAATCGCCTTCATCGGATTGAGAAACTGGTTTGAAGTGGTCGGTATCAACCGGATTAGGTATCACAGTGCCGCGCTTGAATTTCGCCTTCGGTGTCGCCGTCAACAAGGCTTTGCTCGGTGAGGTAACACGCGCTGCCTTTCCCATTAGCCAGCGCTCTAAACGCGCGCTGCGTCTCGAGCCATTTGTGTGGTTCGGTTCAAAGCTTGCTACGACTTCGCTGCCCGAGTGCAAACGCACGACCAGGGGCGTTCTGGAGTTCACTGCTGTGTAGAGCAACGGCTCCGCGTGCAGTTCCGGACTTTCAATGATGTCAATTTTTCGTTCGCGCAAAATCTCTCGCAACTGAATCGCGACTGCCAAACGATAACCTTCCCACCAACGATTCAGGCGCCATACAAACGGCGTTGCGTTAATGTCGAGCGATGGCCGGATCCTGTAGACTTCAACGCCATCCGCCTCAAAGTAGTGTTGCCGCTCACGAAGGGCGCGACTGATAACGATGACCTTATGACCGGCGCGCGCCAGAGCGTGCGCCATTTCAAAGGTGTAAGTCCCGATTCCACCCCAGCCCGTTTCTTCGGGATACTCCTGGCTTACAAAGCAAATGCTGAGAGTTTCAGCCGTAGTTTTTCCTCGTGCGGGGAAACGCGCTGCGAACCGTTCTCAATAACTGCTTGATTCCGGCGAGTCGCCTCATGGCTGGTTCACCGATCAGAACTCTAAGAAATTCACCTCGCGCTGCACGGTTGCGCATCCAGGCGGAGTCGTCGATCAATGTTCCCAGGAGCAACCGTCGCGCATGGCGTAAAGCTCCACGATCTTTCGAACGTGCCGAATGCAGGATTTCTACTCGTCGCAAAACACTGGCGCAGAGTTGCTCCAGGGCATGTGCGTTGCCAGGTAACTGCATGAAAACAAGGTCCAAATATTCACGAGCATCATTAAGCGGGTTGGAAGGATCGGCGTTGTCGACTATCGCTCGAATGACCAGTTCGCGTTGTCTTGCAACCAGATCTGGCGAATGCCAAAACGCAGTTTCCAAAGCCTGTCGTGCTACATCGCAACTCTGCAGGCGAAAGTTCAGCAGCGCATGATTCAGAAAGGCGATGGCATAGGCGTCTGCTGCGAATGATTTCATGGTGACGGGTAAAGCGGGCGATCCGAAAAAGGTCTCGAGGGCGCTAACAATTTCAGCGGTGAATGCTTCAGGTCTGCTGACTGTTTTCGTGCCCTCTGCTTTGCGATGCTGCGCCAGTGAGATAGGAACGTGCGAGAGTGTTTGTCCGGCCGCTGCCATTCGCAACCACATTTCATAGTCAAACGCGAAATGCTTTTCATCGTTGAAGTCGCCGACTTTCGCCATTGCCGACTTTCGCCAGAAGCTTGCCGGCTGGGCGATGTAGCAACGGAATAACAACTCCTGCAGATCAAACTCCGGAGCGACCCATAGATCATTGACGCGACTGAATTCATCGATTATTTGACAATCACCATAAGCCAACGCTGCTTCGGCATTCCTGTCGAAGAAGGAAGCGACTTCGCGCAGTGCGCCGGGAAGAAACACATCATCAGAATTCAGGTAAGCGCAGATCTCACCGGTCGTGTGCGAAAAACCCTTGTTGATAGCATGGGCCTGTCCTGAGTCTTTTTCGCTGACCCAGTAAGTGAGCCACTGTTCATACTTCCGAATAATCTCGACACTCTGATCCGTGCTGCTGCCATCAATGACGATGTATTCGAGGTCGGAATAGCCCTGGAGTAAGACTGAACGAATGGTCTCTTCAAGAAAACAACCCTGATTGAACGATGGCGTGACTATGCTGACCCGCGGCAAAGCAGCCGTGCCAGGCGCCTTAGTAGCCTGCGGAGTTTCTTCAGTCCAGGGCCAGCCAACTTTGCCAGGCGGTGGAGCGGGAAGGTCCCTTAATGTTGGCGAACGCATATCCGAATCAATAATCGCGCAGTAACTCAATTCTCTTGATCATGGAGAGAATCATGTCCTTAATAAAATTAGGTGTGATCTTTTTCAATTGACGAAAAGCCTGCTGACTACTTGCGGGCTCTAAGTCTTGCATCTCGTCGATATGCTGAGCCTTGCGCTGAATGTAACTGCATTCTATCTTGCTGAAATAATCGTATCTATTGTTAATAACGCTGTTCCAATAGCTATCGAACAATTCGGCTACGTCTGGCCGTGTCTCAAACGTATACCTGTTCTGGTGAGAGGACATGCACGAAGGATCCGCAAGCTTGAAAGAACTGAAGTGATAGAAGACGAGCGGGAAATGCTCGTTGATGAAAAACGCGGCATTCTTCCTGCCAATGTTCCTTTCGTGCAGGTTCCAGTAGGCGACGTTGAGTCCCGGATCCAGACTGACTTTTACGTCGGCAAAAAACACCGGCGCCAGGTTGAGCCACAACTGATCGACGAACATTCCTTCTTCCGTTTTGATATATCCCGAAGAGAAAGTTCGCTCGCCCCACCAATCCAGGAATCTTTGCCCTTCAGGCTTGTTGGCAACGGCGATAAAGCCAAGATTGTACGTGCCGTAAGTCAGGAATACATTCTCGCGAGGTTCACAGCCATCAACCGGAATCGGACTGAGAATATGCGGAGTCAGAACGAGTGAGTGCCGATCAAGCTCTGCATAAATCTTTTCTAAACTACTGAACACCATCATGTCAGGATCCAGATAAAGCACACCCTGAACTTCTGGATACTCCTGGAACAAATACTTGAAGAAAAACGGCTTGACGGCCGTATTCAGTTCGATGATGTCGTAGCGATCGCATAGATCATCGAAGTTTGGTATTCGCGCAGTCTCTACCTCAATGACCTGGTGCGGTAAAAAGAAATCGTAATCAATCTCCGCGGCCTTCCTGTCAACCAGTCCGATTACAAACCTGTAGTTCGGGTTATATGTAACGAGAGAGTCTCCCAACGTTTTAGCCTGGGCTAAATAATTGTTGGAACAGAGTGTGAAAACGATTCGCATGTGTGTAATCGAGCGCGCCGTTTAGTCGCGAAAGCAAAAGATATCGAGATTCATGTCCAACCGATCTATTCCCTCGCGGATGGTCCGCTCAAACAGCGGCTGCGCTGATGGCTCAAAAACGTGGAAGTGAGTACGAAATCCCGCTTCGTGAACCACTTTCAATAAGCGATGGAGTGACTGGGGACGATCCGCAAACGAATGGTATTCAACGAACATATTCTCAACATGGACCAACCGGTCAGCGCAATCTTCCAATACATCTGTCTCGGCGCCTTCGATATCTAACTTCAACAGCGTGACCTTTGCATTCAATAAATCGCGCAAACGTGTTGTAGGAACCTCAGCATCTGACGCGGAGTTACCATCATCGGCCAAACGTCCGCCCAATGAACCGTCTTCTCGAAAGCCCAAAGAGCCATTCTCCATCCATAGTGCGCGGTCAAATAGTTCGACTTCTTCAAGCTCGAACCTACGACAGTTTCTTTTGAGTACTTCAAAAATATTAGGATCCGGCTCAAAGGCGAGGATTCTGGCTTTCGGATAGGCCCGCTTGAAATAGAGCACGCTTAGACCAATGTTGGATCCGCCATCGATTATGTAAGGCGCGGGCTCGTCAGTTGAAAACTTATAGATTTCTCTCTCAATGATCTCGTCATAAAGAAATAGAAAGCTGAAGCCGTCTACGAATTCGAACTCTTTGCCAAAGAGGCTCGTCGAGCCGTGCTGCATTGAGGGGAGGGCGCGAACGTCGGGAAATTTCGGCTGGGGATGATGACTGTTATTGTTCGGATTCAGTGCTTCACTGATGCGCCTCGTGACTGAAGCCGGCAAAACACGCTTCACGTACTTTCGGGCCCTGCTATGATTCATCAAAGCTTGAAACTCGCTGACCAAAGTTAATTAGTTTCCCAACGCGAGCGAACCAGAATGCGGCCAAACGCCGCCTCCGGACTTCGCCCGTTCCCATAGTAATCGACAGACTCCACATCGAAAGACATTGCACTATCCAGAGCATCAATCAATGGATTGTGCGCGTTGCCGGCACTGAACGATAAACTGTAGCGACCAGGCGCCAGAGGGATTTCATCAATCTGGCAACTAACGCGACACGGCCTCTCAAGCGACGGAAGCTGCGAGTCGGAGAAGTAAGTTGTGGTACTGAAAATCCTGCTTCCCATCCAATCATCTACTCCGATTCCAAACTGTGGGGATCTGAGAGTAACCACCGGATCAAAAGTGAATTCAATCTTCATCGCCTCTCCGCAACTGAAGTGATCTTTCACATTGTCGTCCTTATCCAGCAGACGGACTCTTTTCAGCAGCGGCAAGGCATCGGCACGACGAGTCGGGTGAGAAGTAAGATCAACGTCGCCTTCATGAGACATGATTCCGGAGTCCATATAAGCCGCGACACACTCTGCCACTTCACCGGCATGACTAACTTGACCATCAGCAAGAAGGATGCCCCGCCCGCAAAGATTTTCGACGGCCGCCATGTTATGGCTCACAAACAGAACCGTACGACCCTCTTTAGCGACGTCTTCCATCTTCCCCAGACACTTCTTCTGAAACGCGGCATCCCCAACCGCCAACACTTCATCGATTAACAGAATTTCGGGATCGAGATGCGCGGCCACGGCAAAGGCCAGGCGGACGTACATGCCACTCGAGTAATGCTTCACCGGCGTATCGATAAACTTTTCGATTTCAGCGAAAGCCACCATCTCGTCAAACTTCTTGCGAATCTCAACGCGTTTCATGCCGAGGATTGAGCCGTTCAAAAAGATGTTCTCGCGGCCGCTGAGCTCAGGATGAAAGCCGGTGCCGACTTCGAGCAACGACGCGATCCGACCGTTGATGTCTGCGTAACCTTCGGTAGGCTCAGTGATGCGCGAGAGAACTTTTAGGAGCGTGCTCTTCCCTGCTCCGTTGCGGCCAATGATGCCGACAGCTTCACCAGTCTTAACTTCGAACGAGACATCCTTGAGCGCCCAAAACATCTGAGACTTCGAATTGTGACCATTGCCATTACCGTTGCCATTGCCGTTGCCATTGCCATTGCCATTGGTCAAAGACTTCATCGCGCGGAAAGGCGCCATCGCGGTCTCGTTGAGCTTCTCTCGCAACGTTCTGTATGCCCGTTGCTGCGCGCCAATGCGGTAACGCTTGCTCAGTCCTTCAACTTTGATTGCTGTGTCCATAAGCTAAGCGCAAAGAGCTAAGGGCGAAGACTCCTGGAAAAGTTCGTGATTTTCCGACTAAGCACGTCGCAATCAGTCAAGAGACCATTGATTTCCTCAGATTCAAACAGTCCAAGACTCTCAAAAACCAAAAGCATTGATGCATCTTCAAACAATGAACGTCTAGCGATGTTCAAGAACTGAATGAATTCACCTTTGTGAGTACTCCCGGAACCCTCAGCTATGTTGTTCGAAGGAGAAAGGCCAGCAGCACGAGGCTGTTCAGCGTATCGGTAGAAGCGCCGGTCATTGAGTCGATCTGCAACCTTGTGAAACTTAACCGCAAGATCCCGCGACGACTGCCAAATCTCCAGGTCTTCAAACCTCCAATGTGGCCGTCGCATTGCCCCTTGCACTTCGCTCATTGCTTCACCCATTGCTCTTTGCTCTTTGCCCTTGGCCCATTCAGACTAGATCGGCGAACGTCTTTTCCATACGGCGGAAGTAGAAAGCTCCCGTAATCAGAATTATTAGAGCGGCTGCGGAAGAAACGGCGATGATCGGACCTGGTGCAGTTTTTGTCCCCAACAGCGCCCAGCGAAACCCTTCGACCACACCGACCATCGGGTTGAGCCCATAGAGTGTGCGCCAGGGTTGTTGTAACAGACTGCTGGGATAGCCAATTGGAGTAGCCAGCATCCAAAACTGCGTGATGAACGGAACGATATAACGCACATCGCGATACTCGACGTTCAGCGCCGACAGCCAAAGGCCGACACCGAGAGATGAGGTCAGCGCCAGCAAAAGGAACAGCGGCAGCCACAGGATGTTGATCGTCGGCACTAAACCGTAATAGACCATCATGGCCAGCAACACGAGAAAGGCCAGCACGAAATCAACTATTCCGGAGAACACCGAAGCCAACGGAATGATCAGGCGCGGAAAGTAGACTTTGGTAATCAGCGTGCCGCTGCCGACCAGGCTGTTCGAAGATTGACTTAAACCATTGGCGAAAAAAGTCCAGGGCACGAGCGCAGCGAAACTGAAGAGCGGATAAGGAATGCCGTCAGAAGGAACTTTCGCCAGATGCCCGAAGAAGATGGCGAATACGACCATCGTAAAGAACGGTTGAATAATGGCCCAGGTAGCGCCAAGGGCGGTTTGCTTGTAACGAACCTTGATGTCGCGCCAAACAAGAAAGTAGAGCAGCTCGCGGTATTCCCAAAGGTCATTGAGTTTGAGCGGAACCCAGCCTTTCGATGGCGCGATGCGCAGCGTTGGAAGTTCTAATTTCGGATTTCGGATTGCTGATTGTTGGCTCATGTTAAAAAAAGCAGGAGGCAGAATTCAGAAGTCAGAAGTCGCAAATCAGCGGGAGTCGGCCCCGCGCCCACAGTCGCAAGTCAAAAAGTCTTTCTGAGGTCTGGTCTTTCACTTTAGATTACTCAATTCTGTATTCTGACTTGTGCAATCTGTCTTCTCCGCCCGGTAAAAGGGCAAAAGGCAAGGGGCTACGTGCTGAGCGCGGAGATTGGTTGGCCGCAGCCTCCACGTTCGTTGCTCGTAGCCCCTTGCCTTTTGCCCTTTGACCCTCGCTCATTGCCCGGTGCGTTGAGCGTCTCTTGCACTGCTTGAACTACCTTCGTGACTTCGGCGTCAGTCAACTTTGCTGACAGCGGCAAACTTACGGTTTGTCTGCCAATGCGCATGGCGTTGGGATAGTCTTCCGGCCGCCAACCGAATTTGTCCCGATAGACTGGATGTTCCGGAATGCTCAGGTAATGGACGCCAACACCAACATCGTTGGCGGTCATCGCGTCGAGAAACTCATCTCGACTAATTCCAGCGTGTTCCTCTTCGACCAATATTGTGTAGAGATGATAGGCATGACGCGTGTCCGGCTCTGCTTCGGCAGGCAAGGTCACGGGCAAGCCGGCAAAGGCCTCGTTGTATTGCTGCCAGATTTCTGCTCGCCGGCGCCAATTTGTTTCGACGCGTTGCAGTTGATGAATGCCCAGCGCAGCCTGCAAATCCATCATGTTGTATTTGAAGCCGGTCTCGACGACGAAATAGTGTTTGTAGCCTTCATCGCTGAATCGCTTCCAGGCATCCTTGCTCATGCCATGCAACGCCAGCATCTTGATACGGGCCAGATCTTCTTCAGTGCGCGTCAGCACCATGCCGCCTTCGCCAGTGGTGACATTCTTGGTGGCATAGAAACTGAAACAACCAAAGTCGCCAAATGTGCCGGCTGAGCGACCGTGATATTCGGTTTCGATAGCGTGTGCGCAATCCTCTATTATTTTTAGTCCATGACGCTCGGCAATGTCGGTTAGCGCCTCCATGTTTGCCGCGCGTCCGGCGAAATGAACCGGTAAGATCGCTTTGGTGTTTGGCGTGATCCGGGCTTCGACTTCCGCGGGATCTATGTTCATCGTCAGCGGATCGACGTCGGCAAGCACCGGGGTCGCGCCCGCGTGGATGATCGCGTTAACGCTGGCACAGAAGGTCAAGGGCGTAGTGATCACTTCGTCACCGGCGCCGATGCCGGCGGCCAGGACACTTAAGTGGATGGCAGCCGTGCAGGAACTGACTGCGGCAGCAAATGGGGTTTGTTTGTAGGCTGCAAATTCTTTTTCAAAACGAGCGACACGCGGCCCGGTGCCAATCCACCCGGACTCAAGGCAGCGCACAACTTCGTCAATCTCGTCCCGTTCGATATGGGGCGCGCCGAAAACAATGAAGTCAGAAGAGGGCATAAAATCGGGGGTCAGGGGTCGGAGATCGGTCAGAGATCTGGGTCGGAGATCGGAAGCCAGAGATCAGAATTGCTGACCTCTGCCCTCCGGCCTCTGACCTCTGTTCTTAAGCCGGCGGCGGCGGCGGTGCCGATTGGGATGAGGCGTAGGTCGGCTCAGCCTTTTCGTCGTCTTTGTTGTAGTAGGTAGAATAGTAACGATAACTGTAGTGATAGTCAGTAGAGCGTAGGTTGACTCGGTTTAGAACCACACCAAGGACCTTCGCGCCCACATCCAACAAAGCCTGCTTCGACCGTTGGACTACCTTGCGCGAGCACTCATTGGCATGAATCACCAGAATGACGCCATCGGAAATCGCCGCCAGCAGGATGCCGTCAGTGAACGACGCAACCGGTGGAGAGTCGATAACGATATGATCGAACGTCTTCCCGAGTTCGAAAATGATTTTGCGCATTTGATCGGAACCGACGAGCTCCGCCGGGTTAGGCGGCACCGGTCCTGAGGTCAGCAAATACAGCCCGCTCTCTTTTTCCTGCTGGACGAGCAGGAGCATTTCCGCCTCACTCATCTCATTCGATAGCAGGTTGCTGAGTCCGCGTTTATTTTCGGCTCCGAAGGCATTATGAACACTCGGCCGCCGCATATCGCCGTCGATGACCAATACGCGCGCCCCTGTTTGAGCGAGGGTCACGGCCAAATTGATCGACGTCGTGGTTTTTCCTTCGGAAGGCACGCACGAGGTGACCACTACTGTCTTCGGTGCACGTCCGGCAGATGACAGCAGAACGGAAGTTCGCAAGTGACGATAAGCTTCCGCAAGAGGTGAACGATTGTCGAGATCAAGCAAAAGTGCTGGATTGACTTTTGCGTGTCCATTGCCATCTCCGTTCCCATTGCCGTTGCCATTTCCGTTTCCATTTCCCTTGCCATTACGGAGTTGCAAAGACGTCACTCCATCCGAAACCAGACGGCGCACCCTGGCGTTTTTCAGGATCGGGATAGTGGCCAGCGTCGGCAGTCCCAGAACTCTGCTGACGTCATCGCTGGAGCGGACACTATCGTCCAGATACTCAAGCATGGTTGCCAGACAAACACCGAAACCAAGCGAGAATAGAAAAGCGAGCACTATCCCCTGAAGTCGATTGGGACCAATCGGAACGCGCGGGGGAGTTGCATAGTCAGTCACATGCAAGTTGTTAGGGGTGCCGGCCAGGATGACGTCGTTTTCCTTGGCTCGTTGCAAGAGGCCGTCAAGCAAAGTCTTGTTGGTTTCCGTCTCCTGTTGAATGATGTGGTAATTGATGGCCGCTTCGTTCTGAGTGCGAGTCGCGCCGCGTTGTTCTTCGAAGGCAGCGCGCAAGGCTTTCTCTCGGTCGAGCGCCTCGTGGTAGCGGACCTCGAGTGTTTTTGATTCGGTTGAAACAACTCTGGAACGCGCTTCCTCGATGTCCTTTTCCAATGCCGCGATCTGTTTCTGGACTTCCTTAACTTCAGGCCACTCCTCGGTGTTATCCACCAGCAACTGCGCGCGCTTTTGTTTTAGGACTGTAAGTTGGGCCTCAAGTTCCTTAGTGCCCGTGGAACCCTTTATCTCAGCGGCGCCGGGTTCTTTGTTAACTCGGAAAGCTGCCTCGGCGATCTTGCGATCATTTTCGGCTTCAAGTAGGGACTTATTCAATCCCGATAGCCGATCAACAACCGTGTTCTGGGCCGCGTCGAGCGAGAGGATTTCATGTCCCTTGGCATAGTTGATGAGGCGTTCCTCATCGGCCCGTATTTGCGATTGTAGCTCCGCAATGCGCTGCTGCAGGAAGTCGCCGGTAGTGGCGGTGAATTTTGTCTTCTGTTCCAGATTTGAAAGGACAAACGCGTTTGCAATTGCGTTTGCGACCTTAGCCGCGACCACCGGACTGGCGTGAGTAAACTTAATACTAATCAGACGCGTTTCGGTGTACTGCAAGCGCTCTTCTTTTACCGGATCGACTTTCAGTCCTGCTTGTAGCGAACTTACGAAGGGTTCGAGACGAGCGGCTTCCTCCAAATTGTCGGGCGCGCTGGCTGAAGCGACCTCCTTGTCCAGCGAGAGTTTGTACCCGTCCGCTTTTTGCGCCTGCGTTTGGGCTGCCGAGGACGCGCCCCTAACACCAAAGGTGCGCAGCAGACGTTGCCAGGTAGTATCGTTGGCTTGAGCTCTCAGGAAATCCGGGTTGTGTTCCAGATCCAGCGTTTTCACGACTCGGCGGAGCAGACCGGGTTTGGTAATGATCTGCAGCTGAGTATTGAAATAGGTTGGATCTGAACCAGTATCGACGATGATGTTGCCCTTACCCGAAGTCAACCCCGATGCCGGGCCTTCTGTATCAACCTGCACGTCGGTTTCGGACATATAAATGTCGGGCTTGCGTGCCAGCATCACAGCAGTCGTCGTCGTGATCAGCATTACGATAAGCATGATCATCCAACGCCGTTTACTGATGGCGACCCACACATCGCGCAGCCGCACACCCTCGTCTACGCGATTAGGCGGACCATAACTCGCGTAG